>JANLWX010000195.1:0-15993 GCA_031364845.1 Candidatus Eiseniibacteriota bacterium | reverse complement strand
TCTGCCGACTTCATACTTCGACCGGCTCGGTGTACCTCGCCTCGCCGGTCGATGAACCATCGAACCGCCGGATGCGGACCCGCTTGTCCGGTGGTGTGGGAGGGGAAGCGCGGGACGAACCCGCGCTCCCCTATCCCGATTCCTGCCTACTTCGCGCTGCCGAACGAAGCCTACCGCCGCGGAGGGCGCGAGAAGCCGAGCTGGCCGCGCTCGCGGTCCCACAGCCGGTGGCGCTGCGGGAAGATTCCGATCGCCTGCAGTCCGGCAAGGTATTCGTAGCGCATCACCAGGTGATCCGTCGCGCTGCGCGCCGCGTTGAACTCGGTCTCGCGCACCACGTCCTGCCGGCGTTCGCCCCAGCCCGTTCCCGGATTGCTTTCGGACTCGGAACCACTGTACTGGCGCCGCGCGCTCGCATCGCCGACGGACTTGCGCTCGTTGCCCGCCATCGGAGGTGCCGCACTCTCCGGCGCCGGAGCATCCAACTCACGCGCACCGTACTCGTCACGGTAGTCGTCGCGGTCGTCGCGCTGATTGCGGTCGCCGCGAATCCGTCCCCAGCCGAGCTGCGCATTTTTCTCGCGGAACGACAGCACCCGGATCCAGCCGAGGTCGCCGTTCGCCTGGCCCGTGCGCTCGGCATACGAACGCTCTTCGTCGACGAACACGAACTTGCGCACTTCGCGCAGCGAGGTCCGCCAGCCGTTGATGGTCGCGGTCTCCCACGGATCGAGCACGTACATCGTTTCGTCACGACCGAGCCGTGACCGTTCACCGTTGACGACGTTCAGTCCGTCGACCGCGATCAGGACGCCGATCCGCTCACCGGTGGAGTTGCGGACCACGAGCGAGTAGTTGCGCCCGCGATTCGCCTGGAAGTAGTGGCGATCGAACGTGCCCGGCCGGAAGTAGAGCGGCACGGTCTCGCCCTCGACGCGAACCTGCACGTCGACCAGGCTGCCGTCGGCGTTCCAGTGGCTGCGCGAGGTGCGCAGGCGCTGGGTCTCGATGTCGGCGGATGCGCCCGACGCGAGGGCCAGGCTGGCGGTGAGGGCAAGGACGCCCGCGAGTGCGCGGGCCGGATGCTGGGTGTTTCGGGCGTTCATGACTTCCTCCTGGGGTAAGCCACGCGGGTCGGGTCCTACCCGCGTCAGATCGCAGGAATTACGCCAGCAGCGGAGGAACTATTCCCGGGGCATCGAAGACCCCGCTGCGGGGGCCAACGGTGCGGGCCGGCATGGGTTTCGGGGCGAATGCGCGGGAGTCCCCGTGAGTCACGCCGGGTCGTCGCACCCGTAGTCGAGTCGGATCACCCGTTGCAGATCAGCATCACCCGGGACGTTTTGATCCGATCGGGGAGTCGCCGCGTAGCTCGAGTGAGGGGAGGGATTGTGACCCAGGGAATCGTTGCGAAACTAATGCTGGTCGCCGCACTCGGAGCGCTTGCGCCCGAGGCGGGTGCCGCCGTGGCCGAAGGCCAGCCTGCACCCGCGTTCACCAAGAACCAACTCGACTCGCCAGGCCTCAATCAAACCACACCCCGCTCGCTGTCGGACTATTCGGGCAAGGTCGTGTTCCTGTTCATGCTCGGCTACAACTGTTCGGTGTGCCTTGCGGATGGGCCCTCAGTCGAACAGGACATTCATGATTACTACACCCAGAACTTCCCGGGCCAGGTCGTGGTGATCGGCGCGGATCACTACAACGGAACCGCAGCCCAGCTGCGCACGTTCCAATCCAGCACCGGGGCTACGTATCCTCTGTTGCTCAGGGCCAGCGATCCCACATCGGGCCTCGGCAACATGGGCACGCTGTACGGGCCGAACGATGTGCATGTCGTCATCAACAAAAAGGGCATCGTGCGCCTCAACACCTTGAAGTACGCGCACGGCAGCCGCTATCGGCTGAACGAGATCCGTGCCTGCATCGACTCGCTGATCACGATTACGGCCGCCGTCGACGATGCGCCGCTCGCGCGCGGCCTTGCGCTCGGCGCGAGCCCGAATCCGTTCCGCGATGACGCGGAGATCGCGCTCTCAAACCCCGGGACGAGCGGGGCGCGCGCAGTGGTTACCGTGCATGATCTCGAGGGTCGCCAGATCGCGACCTTGCTCGATGGCACCGCCGCCGCCGGAACCACGCGGCTGCGCTGGGATGGGAGAGCCTCCAGCGGGTCCGCGATGCCGGCGGGAATTTATCTGGTGCGCGCCCGGATTGGCGCCGCCGTCCTGAGCCGCAGGCTCGTGCGGGTGCAATAGGGAACCCGGGCGGCTCAGGGCTTCATCCACGTCTCCACCATGGATCTCCGTTTCAGCTCGATGGGGCTTCAACCCATCAGCACCGAAGACCTGTTATCCGATCGTTCGTGAGGGTTCAATGAGCGCCTCCTCGCATCTCCTGTCGACAGCTCGCGCCGGACTGCTGATCGCTCTGGCGACGGTCTCCTGGTTCGCGATGCCCGCGCGCGCCGCCGCCGAACTCGCGCACGCGCGCGCACCGGGTTTCCAGCTCGAGAGCGTGAGCGGGGTCCGGCTCGATCTCGTGGCGTTGCGTGGCCAGGGGCCCGTGTTGCTCGACTTCTGGGCGACGTGGTGCAAGCCGTGCCTCGCCGCGATTCCGGAACTCCAGCGGATCCACGAAGAGTATGCCCCGCGCGGGCTCACGGTGATCGGCGTCTCGACTGACGGACCCCGCAACTTCTCCAAGGTCCGGCCGTTCGTCGCGCGCCAGGGCATCACGTATCCCATAGCGCTCGACGAGGACGGCAACATGCAGCAGAAGTATCAGGTGCGCGCGATGCCGATGACCGTGTTGATCGACACCGCGGGCACCATCGTCCACGTGACGCAGGGCTTTCGTCCCGGTGAAGGGTCACGCCTGCGCGCGGCGATCGCGAAACTGTTGCCCGCGGTGCCGGCTCCGAGCGCGGAAACCCCGGCCGAAGCCGCCCCCGCAGACTCGACGCCCGGCACTGCCCGTTGATGCGCGCGGCGGCCGTGATCGCGATCGCGCTCCTGGCGATCGCGTGGACCATTCCTGCGTCCGCGCAACTGGCGCTCACTAACCTGATCGAGGCACGCGTTGGAACTAATCCGTTCCGGCCCGAGCTGCCCAAGAACCGAAATGAGATCTACGATCTGCTCGATCTCGACTACACGCTGTCGTCGGTGAGGCTCGGATTGCGCTTCGAGTCGTACCATCAGGGCTACGAATCGCAGGTGTTCGAACCGGGATACGACGCGATCACCCAGCGCTATGCCGAATGGAACGACGATCATGCGCGCGCGCGGGTCGGAAACTTCTACACCATCCTCGGACGCGGACTGATCCATCGCTCGTTCCAGCTTCCCGGCGTGATCCTCGATCAGACGCTGGCGCCCGCGCGCTATTCGCCTTCGCGCGACCTCGACGGAGTGTTGGTGGAGGGGCGCCTGGGACCGATCGCGGCGCGCGCTTTCAGCGGACGTCCCAACAGCGGCGAGTACGCGCCCTCGGCGATCAAGCTGTTGCCCGACTTCGAACTCTATCGCGGGCTCGTGAGCGGCGCGCAGGTCGTGGGAACCGTGTGGCGCGAGGCGAAGATCGGGCTCGCCTACGCGCGACTGTCGGGTGAGGGCGAAGGCCAGAAGGAGTTCGGCTCGACGTTCATCGAGGTCGATCCGCTGCGGCTCGCCGGCATCCGTTCGGTGCAGTTGCCGATCTACGCGGAGGTCGCCCGGCAGAACGCCGACTGGGGGCGCGAATGGGGAATCGGTGTGTCCGATGGCGACACCGCCGCCGTTTACGCGGGTGCGAATCTCGTTTGGGGGCCCGCGGCCTTATCCGCCGAATGGAAGGACTACCGCGCCTTCCGACTCGGCTCGAACGATCCGCCTTCGCTGGTGCGCGAGCATTCGTATTATCTGCTCAACCGCAGCACGCACTTCCTGCTCGCCGATCGTGAGGAGGGATTCCAGCTGGAAGGTTCATATACGCTGCCCGCGTGGGGCACGCTCACCCTCAACTCGACGCGTGCCGACGGACGTAGCGGCAAGCCGGTGCGGTTGGAGGAGCGCTATGGGGAACTGCATGTCGCCCCGCGCGGATGGGATCGCTTCGAAGGCACCGCGTTCTGGGCGCGCGGCAAGGACGAGTTCCTCAGCGCCTCGGTGTCCGATCGAACGATCGCCGGGACCGCGGCGACCGTGCGCTTTCTGGGGGAGTGGTCGGCCAATGTCGACCTCGAATGGCTCGAAGCGCAACGCATCGACTTCTTCGGCCGCCCGGTCGCGCACTACCGGGACCGCTACGCCGTGGTCGGAGTCTCGCGCGCGGACTGGGGGAGCGTCGCGTTCGCATTGGAGCGCAGCACGGATCCCGACGTCGAAGATCCCGACGACTACGACACGCCCGAGGTGGAGCCGAACATCTTCACCAGTGTGGTCGCGAGCGCCCGGCTCGGCGAGCACCACGATGCGACGCTGTTCGCCGGCGAGCGCCGAGGCGGCCCCGCGTGCACTGCGGGGACGTGCTACATCGTGGAGCCGTTCCGCGGGGTGGAGTTGAGGCTGACCAGCCGGTTCTAGCCACTGGAACCTGGCGCCGCGCACTTGCGCCACAATGCTCTTTGGCGATAGCGGCCTGGTCGTGTATCTGTCCCCGATGCTCCCGGTCCCCTCAATCAGCGATTTCCGAGCGCTGCTCAAGCTCGCGCTTCCCATCGTCGTGGTGCAGGTCGGCCTGATGATGATAAGCGTCGTCGACACGATCATCGTTGGCCATGTGTCGGCGACCGAACTCGCGGCGGCCGCGATCGGGAACCTCTACTACTTCGGTCTCACCATGTTCGGTATGGGCACGCTGATGGCGATCGATCCCATCGTCTCGCAGGCGTTCGGCGCGCGTGACGAACCCGCGATCGCGCGCGGGCTGCAGCGCGGCATGGTGCTCGCCCTGATCATCAGCGTTCCCGTCGCACTGCTGTGCCTGCCCGCCGAGCCGATCCTGCGCGCGTTCCGCCAGCCGCCCGAGGTCGTGCCGCGCGCCGCGGGGTTTGCGCTCATGTCGGCGCCGGGCGTGCCGGCGTTCTTCGCGTGGATGGTGCTGCGGCTGGCGCTTCAATCGATGAAGAAGATGCGCCCGGTGCTCATCACCATGATTGTCGCCAATCTCGTGAACGCGGCACTCAATTGGGTGTTCGTGTTCGGCAATCTCGGCGCGCCCGCGATGGGTGCGGTGGGCTCGGCACTCGGCAGCACCATCGGCCGCTACGTGATGGTGATGCTGCTGCTCGCGATGTCGTGGGGTGATCTGCGGCGCTACTTCATACCGTGGCGGCCGGAGTCGTTCCAGCGCGGGCCATTGATGCGCACACTCGCAATCGGAACTCCGATCGGGGTCCAGATCTCACTCGAGTTTGGCGCTTTCGCGGTGATCGCGCTGCTCGCAGGCTGGTTCGGCGCCGAGGCGATCGCCGGGCACCAGATCGCGATCAACTTCGCCTCGCTCACGTTCATGGTGCCGATGGGTGTCGGCAGTGCCGCCGCGGTACTGGTCGGGCACGCGGTCGGCGCCAACGATCCGCTGCACGCGCGCCGCGTCGCGAGCACGGCACTCGCGTGCGGGATCGCCTTCATGCTGCTGACCGCGACCGCAATGCTCACGCTGCCCGGGGTGATCGCGGGCATCTACACCTCGTCACCCGGTGTGGCCGCCGTGGCGGCGACGCTGATTCCGATCGCCGGCGTGTTCCAGGTGTTCGACGGCATTCAGGTCGTGTCGGCCGGCATCCTGCGCGGCGTCGGTGACACGCGAGCGCCGATGCTCATCAACGTGCTCGCGTTCTGGCTGGTCGGCATGCCCGTGAGCCTGTGGCTCGGCTTCCGCATGAACGCCGGCGTCGTCGGACTGTGGTGGGGGTTCGTCGCCGGGCTCGCGGCGGTCTCGGTGTTGCTGGTCCTGCGCGTGCGCCACCGGATGCGCGGCGCGCTCGAGCGGGTGAAGGTCGATCCGGCGACGGCGGCGCTGGACCCCGAGGATGCTGTCGAACCGCCGGCGGCTTGAGATCGTTCGTGGAGTCGCGTTGTAAGAACGCCGTCCGTTCATTACGCGACGAACACTTCAGGACACAGGAAGAGCATTTGGCGGGCTGTTTCCACACATCACGCGTGGAACGCGACTTGCTCAAACCTCTTGCAACGGAGGCCGTCCGTCACATCAGGACTGCTCACATCACCCGTCAAGAGGAGAGACATCATGGCGCATCGCGAACTCGACCCGCGTGAGAAACGGCTGCTGATCGATCAAAACCAGAAGCAGGACCTCGGCGACGAGACCGGCGACGAATCGAGCCCGCTGCCCGACTCCAATGTCGTCGATGAGATGGGCGAGGAGGTCGGCGTGAACTACGGAGACGCCGAGCCGCTGCACACGGTCGAGAAACGGGCACAGCGCGACGAGCATCGCTGGGAGCTGGATCCGGCTTCGTCGGAGGATTTTTCGGATCGCGAGCGGGACGGCAAGCGGTCGGCGGACTGAGCTCTGCGGAAAGGGCCGAGCTCCCGCTGAACAGAAAGACAAGATCAAAGACTGCATGGTCCGCTTCGCGGACCATGCTTTACCACGCCATGATGCTGTAGCCCGCATCCACCATCGTCACTTCGCCGGTGATGCCGCTCGACATGTCCGACAGCAGGAACAAGCCGGTCTTGCCGACCTCGTCTTTGGTGATATTGCGCTTGAGCGGGGCCTTCTCCGCGTGCTTCTTGAGCATGTCGGTGAAGCCGTGGATCCCGCGCGCGGCGAGCGTGCTCACCGGTCCCGCCGAAATCGCGTTCACTCGAATGTTCTTGGGGCCGAGTTCGAACGCGAGCTGGCGCGTCGCCTGCTCGAGCACCGCCTTGGCGCTGCCCATCACGTTGTACGAAGGCACCGCGCGCTCGGCCGCAAGGTAAGTGAGCGACACGATGCTCGCGCCGTTCTTCTCGAGCAGTGGCAGCACGCGATTCGTCACGTTGAGCAGCGAGTACGCGCTGATCTCGAGCGCAAGCTGGAAGCCTTCGCGCGGTGTCGAGACGAACGCGCTCTCGAGGTCTTCCTTGCGCGCGAACGCGACTCCGTGCACCAGCATTTCGATCGAGCCCCAGCGCTCGCCGAGCATGCTTGCCACCGCGTCGATCTGCGCATCGTTCGTGACGTCGCACTCGATCAGCTCGACGTTGCCGAGCGGCTTCGCGAGTTCCTCGACCATCGACTTCAAGCGCTCGCCCTGATACGTGAGGCACAGGGTCGCACCAGCCTGGTGCAGGTGCTGGGCGATCGCCCACGACAGGCTGCGATGGTTGGCGACACCCATCACGAGCGCGTGCTTGCCCGACAGATCGATCGTGTACATGCGTTCCTCTCAGTTCCGGGCGCCGGCGCTTCAGGCGACCCGCTGCTTCTCCCACACACGGATCGGAAGGATGATCACCTGCACGCCCGCGAACTGGAGGCGGCGCTGGATCGAGAACGCCGTCTCGTGGTGCAGCGTGCGCGTGAACAGGTTCTCGCGCTGGAACACGAGCTGGCCGGCGAACACCACCGGACGGCGGAACTCCTTCGTGAGATCGAGGCAAATGCCTTCGAGCTCCTCGATCAGATCGGTTCCGACCGTGAACCGATACTCCGCATAGAAGCCCATGCGCTGCGCGAGCGTCACGTACTTCTCGAGGTCGACACGCACCTTGTCCTCGAGCAGGGCGACATCGTGGGCGCCCTTGAACTGGCCCGAGTCGACGAGGCCGACCGAACAGAACACGAAGTTCTTGAAGTGCCGCGGCAGCATGCGCTGGATCGACAACAGCGTGTGGATGCCGAGCCCGGCGTAGGACTCGACCAGCACGATCGCCGTCGGCCCATCGGGGGAGAGCTCCGGCAGCGTCTTGGGCTCCGGCATCGGCAGGTTCGTGAGCACCTCGTCGAGCGACGACAGGAGCCGGCGCACGCGCCGGTAGTGACCGCGCACGAGGAAGCAGAAGCCGATGAACGCGCCGGTCGCGACCAGCGTCACCCAGCCGCCTTCCTGGAACTTGACGACGGTCGTGACGATGAGGATGCCGCCGGTCACCACCGTGCCGGTGAACGCGACCGCCAGGCGCCGCCGCCAGTGAGGCGCCGTCTTACGCACGTCGATCCAGTGCCGCACCATGCCAAGCTGCGTGAGCGTGAACGTGAGGAACACGTTGATCGAGTACATGACGACCAGCAGCTTCACGGAACCGCCGGTGTAGATCAGCGTCACCGCGGCGACCAGTCCCAGCAGGATGATGCCATTCTGCGTGACGAGCCGTTCGGAGAGATGGTTGAAGCGCTTCGGCACCCAGTTGTCGACCGCCATCGCCGCGAGGGTGCGCGGGCCCGCGATGAAGCCGGTCTGCGCCGCCACGAACAGCAGCGTGCCTTCGGAGATCAGCGTGAACCACACCACGCCCGTGCCGATGTCGAGACTGCCCCAGTGCCAGGAGCGCGTGATCGATTCCCACAGCGAGGCGTTGAGGGTCTTGCCCACGGTGTGCTGGACATCGTTGAGGAGGTAGCACAGCAAGATGCCGCCGGCCGTGAACGCGAGCGAGATCGCCATGTAGAGCATGGTCTTCTTGCCGGTTTCGACGCGCGGTTCGCGCAGAATCTCGGTGCTGTTGCTGACCGCCTCGATGCCGGTGAAGGTTCCGCCGCCGAGCGAGAACGCGCGCAGGAAGATGATGATCACTCCGAGCAGTCCCAATTCTGAAACCGCCATGTTGGTGTCCTGTGCCGTGTCCGCCATCAGATGGGGAAAGCTGCTCGTGTGCATGAAGATGCCGGCGCCGATCAGCGCGACGTGGCTGATCAGGAAGCTTGCGAAAATCGGCATCAGGATGATGATCGACTCTTTGACGCCGCGGATGTTCATGCCGGTGAGCAGTGTCACCACCGACAGCTCCGCCACCAGCTTGAAGCCGCGCCACTCGGGTGGCAGGAACGAGAAGATCGCATCGCACCCCGAGGCCACCGAGATCGCGATCGTCAAGATGTAGTCGACGACCAGCGCGCCGCCCGAGATCACGCCCGGGACCGGGCCCAGCAGTTTGGTCGCCACCAGATATCCACCGCCGCCGCTCGGGAACAGCTCGATGATGTAGCTGTACGAGGCGGAGATCAGGAACACCGTGGCCACGATCGCGACCACCAGGTAGATCGCGAGGTGGCGGTGGTGGCCGAGCTGAAGGAACGCTTCTTCGGGACCGTAGCTCGAGGACGATAGACCGTCCGAGCCCAGACCGACCCACGCGAAGAAGGCGATCAGTGCCAGCGTATGGTGAATGCGGGGATCCAGGACGTTTCTGGGGCCGCCGATGAGGATCCCGCGTAATCGTTCGAACACGGCCGGGGACACTATGCGGTGGAGGTGACGGAATCAAGTCGGTGTGAAGTCGCGGGGGAATGGCGTGGGTTTTCGGAGCGCCGCCCCGCTTGACCGTGGCGCTACCTTACAACGCATGTCCCGAGCACTTGTCGACCTGAACCGAACCATCATCGCGTGCGAACTCTGCCCGCGCTTGCGGGCGCATTGCGAGGCGGTCGCCCTCGAAAAGCGCCGCGCCTATCGCGACGAGACCTACTGGGGGAAGCCGGTCCCGAGCTTCGGCGACCCGCGCGCGCGGCTCCTGATCGTCGGACTCGCGCCCGCCGCCCATGGCGCGAACCGCACCGGACGCATGTTCACCGGAGATTCGAGCGGCGAGTGGCTGTACGAAGCGCTCCACCGCTTCGGCTTCGCGAGTGCGCCCCAATCGATCGCGCGCGACGACGGGCTCGCGCTGAGCGACTGCTGGATCACCGCCGCCGCCCACTGCGCGCCGCCCGACAACAAGCCGACTCCGGCGGAGCTCGAGACCTGTGGTCGGTGGCTCGAGCGCGAACTCGCGCTGCTGAAGGACGTCCGGGTCGTGATCACGCTCGGCCACATCGCGCACGAGCGGTGGCTGAAGGCGGCCGGGCGCTGGGCGCAAGTGCCACCGGGCGAGCGTCCCGTGTTCGCGCATGCACGCGAGACCGTGCTGAGCGGCGGAGTCACGCTGATCGCCTCGTATCATCCGAGCCGTCAGAACACCAACACCGGACGGCTCACGCGTGAGATGTGGCATGGAGTGTTCGCGCGGGCGCGGGAGCTGGTAGGGAAGTCCGGATCGCCTCGGACGACGTGATGTTGAAGCGGCCTGGCTACTCGCCGGCGGTCATCGGAGCGCCGAGGATTCGAATCCGCCGCCGTTGGCGCGCATGAAACCGCACGGCTAGGATGCCTCGCATGCCCAATCCCAAGCCCCGCGCGCGCGCGCAGACGCCCGCATCAAACCACTCCGCATGGGCCGCGCGAGTCGCGCTCTTCGTACTCCCGCTCGTGTTCGCGGCACTCTGGTCGAGCCATCAGACCGCGCAGAACGGCGAACTCGGCTTTCCGATGGACGATCCCTACATCCACTTCCAGTACGCGAAGAACCTCGCGACCGGGCATGGGTTCTCGTTCAATCCGGGCGAGCTGTCGCCGGGTGCGACGAGTCCGCTGTGGGTGGTGGTGCTCGCGTTTGGCCGCCTCCTCGGCATGCCGCTCGAAGGAGGCTCGCTCGCGCTGGGTGTTCTCTTCACGAGCATCGCTGCGGTGCTCACGTTCGAAGTCGGCATCGCCGCTGGACTCGGCACCGGGCTCGCGTTCGTCGCGGGGCTCGCCTTCGCGGCGTGCGGGCGGATCACGTGGGCTTCGCTGTCGGGGATGGAGATCGCGCTCGCGACCGCGCTCTCGCTTGCGGTCGTGCGCGTGATGCAATCGTCGCTCGGCGGCGCGCGGCGCGCGGCATGGATCGGGGTACTCGCGGGACTCGCGGCCACCGCGCGGCCCGAGATGGTGCTGATCGGACCGCTCGCCCTGGGTCTCGAAGGCTGGCGCATCGCGCGGCGCGAAGGCCCGGTCGGTTCGATGCGCGACCTGGCGATTCTCGCCGGAGCGTTCATCGCACTGCTCGTGCCTTACACCGCGTTCTGCCTCGCGACCACCGGACGCCCGCTGCCGAACACCTACTACGCCAAGAGCTGGCTGCCTTCGATCACCGACACGTTGTTCGTCACGCTGCGCGCGAAGTATCTGCCGCTCATGCACAACGTCGCGTGGCATGACAACCTGACCTTCGCGGTGCTGCTGGTGCCGGGTGTGATCGTGTGGATCGTGCGCCACTTGAAACGCGGCAACGGGCTGGTCGTGCTGTGGCCGCTCGCGTTCATGGCGTATTCGCTCGTGTTCTATCCGCGTCACTTCAGCCTGTCGCGCTACACGATACCGCTCGTGCCGTTCCTCGCGCTGCTGTCGATGGCGCCGCTGGCGTGGGCGATGCAATGGCTGCGATCTCCCGCGCAGCGCGCCGCGGCGATCGCGGTTGTCGCGGTCGCCGTAGGGTTCGGCGGGTGGCGCAGCTCCACCGACTACGAGCCGATCTATCTCTCGAATTGCGACAACATCCTGAAACAGCAGGTCGCCGCGGGACGCTGGGTCGCGAAAAATCTTCCGCCAGGTACGCGCGTCGCCACCAACGACGTCGGTGCGATCACCTGGTTCGGCGGGCACTACTGCATCGATGTCGTCGGGCTCGTCAGCTCCGACTTCATCACGCACATGCAGGCGTGGTGGAAGCGCTACCACACGGCGTTCGCGGAGGAGGCGCTGCCGTCGTTCCTGCGCGTCTCGAAGCCCGACTACTGCATCCTGTTCCCGGCGTGGTACCCGAACCTCACTCAGGAACCGTGGCTCACCGCGATCGGGCAGTTTCAATATCCGAACAACACGGGCGGCGGACCCGAGTTGGTGGTGTATCGGATGTCCGGGGTGCCGACCGGGCCGATGGAGCGCAGAGCCGGGGAACCGTAGAACGATTCCGGGTCCGCAGCCGAACAAGTCGCGTGCTTGACGCCCGCCGCGCGCGGGGTGCATGGTGCCTGCGACATCTTCCGGGTGCCCGCAACGTGTGGGGTAATAGGGAAGAGGGGTGAAAATCCCCCGCGGTCCCGCCACTGTGAAGGGTGCCCAGGTCCACGACCACTGAATCGACGCTTCGATTCGGGAAGGTCCGGACCCGCAGAGTGCTTTCGAACGTCGTCAATCGACACCGTCCGAGAGCACAGGCCCCAAGCCAGGAAACCTGCCCGGAAGCTATTCGTGCCCGACGCTTCGTTGGAGAGCGTCGCGTGCGGAACGGCGTCCGTTCGGGCCCTTTCGTTCGCGATTTCCCAGCGAGCGGAAGGGCCCGTTCGATTGGGGCGCGTACGACGCCATGATCGCAAGCCGTTGGTTTCTGCTCGCCGTGGCGCTCGCCGCGGCTGGTTCGGCGCATGCCGCGCCGGATGTTCCCGATCCAATCTCATCCGATACGTCATCGGTGGGCCGCGCCGTTCCGGAGGCTCGCGACTCGGCCGAACCATCCCAAGTGCACGCGGTCGCACGCGACTCGGTGCTGCTGCTGCCCGAGATCCGTGTCGACACGGCGCGCGTCGTGCCGCGGCTGCGCCACCTCCAGCCGACGGCGTTCGTCTCCGATCTCGCCGCGCGCGAACCGGGCCGCACGTTCGGCTCGATCGGCGAAACCCTCGCGCAGGCGGCCGGCCTGCGCGTGCTCCAGTACGGCGGGCTCGGGGCGTTCAGCACGGTGTCCGTGCGCGGCGCGCCGGCGGCGCACACGGCGGTGCTGGTCGACGGCGAGCCGGTGCAGAGTGCGGCACACTCGGTCACGAGCCTGTCGGATGTGCCCGGGGCCGCGATCGAGCGCATCGAGGTCTATCGCGGCTCGAGCCCGCTTTCGTGGGGGATGCCCGCGCCCGCGGGGGCGGTCAACCTGGTCACGCTGCCGACCGCGCGCGGACTCGATGCGCGCTTCGTGCGCGGATCGTTCGACACGTGGGAGGGCGTCGCGCGCGGGAGTGCGGTGATGGGTACGGTGGTACTGGCGCTCAACACCGGCTACCAGGGATCGCACGGCGACTATCGATTCTTCGACGACAACGGCACACCGTTCGAGAGCGGCGACGACAGTACGACGACGCGCATCAACAATCGCTTCGGCGCTACTCATGCGATCGCCGGTCTCACCTGGACCGCGCGGCGCGATCTCATCGTGCGCGCGCGTGAGGATTGGTTCAGAAAGACGCAGGGCTTGCCGGGGCTCGCGTCGATACAGGCGAAGAGCGCCGAGCGCTCCATGGAACGTTCGGTCTCGCGCGTCGATATCGAGCGCCCCGCGCGAGGCGCGTGGCCGCTCGCGCGCGTGCGCGGTTCGGCGCGCCGCGAGCGCGGGCAGTTCCGCGACACTGCGGGCGAGCTGGGGCTCGGACGCTGGCGCACGGACGATCGCTTCGCGGGTGAGCGCGCGGGCGTCGATCTCGAATGGCCCGTACTGCCGCTCGGCCTGTCGGTGCGCGGCACCGCGGATGCCGGCACCGAACGCGCGCGCACGACCAATTCCGCCGACGCGTACGCCGATCCGCCGACCAGCCGCCGCAACGCGCAGGGCACCGCACTCGCGCTGCGGCTCACTGCACCCGGCGGTCGCGCAATGCTGCACGCAGCGCGGCGCTGGGACCGCATCCGCGATGAGTTGCGCGGGCTGGCCACCGCGGGACTCGCGCGGCGGATCGATGTCACGCGGGAGACTTCGGCCCCGCAACTCGGCGCCAGCGTGCGGCCGTTTCGAGCACTCGAGCTGCGCGGCAACTGGACCGACGCCGAGCGCGTGCCCGACTTCACCGAGCTGTTCGGCGATGGCGGCGGTGTGTACGGCAACCTGCTGCTCCATCCCGAGCGCACACGGATGTGGGATGCGGGGGCGGTGTTCACGTGGCGGCTCGGCGCATGCGACGCTCACGCACAGTGGGCGCACTTCGAGACGCGCTCCGAAAATCTGATCCACTACTTTCCCGCCTCGAACGGCGTGAAGGCGCTCAATCTCGAGCGCGCCCGCACCCGCGGCAACGAGTTCGAACTCGCGGTGGGCCCGCTCGCGGGATTTCGCGTCACCGCGGCCCACACGCGCCAATCGGGCGAGGATCGCAGCACGGTCGGTTACTGGAGCGGCAAGCAGCTTCCGCTGCTGCCCGCGACCCAGCTCGACGCCCGTGCTGCGTGGGCGTCGTCGCGGTTCGGTGGCTACGTCGACGCCTTCCGCCTCGGCCCCAGTTTTCTCGACCGTTCCAACCGCACGCGCGTCGCCTCACGAGCGCTCATCGGCGCCGGCATCTGGCTCGAACTTCCGGGCGCGCTGCGCGCGTCGCTGGAGGGACGCAACCTCGGCGACCAGCGCGCCACCGACATCGCCGGATATCCGCTCCCGGGCCGCACCCTTTTCGTCGCACTCGAATCTTCGATTCCATTCTCGGACTTTTGAAAGGACCACCCCACATGACACTCCGTCCGACACTTCATATTGCTCTGTTCGCCGCGGGCGCTGCCGTTGCCGTTACCGCCTTCGCCGCACCCCCAGTCCACGCCGCGCAGTCGCGCGCATTCGTCGTGACCACCGACTTCCAGACCGGCGGCATGTCCGCGATCGATCTTCCGACGCGGGTAGTGAGCCCGGATGTCGCGAGCATCTACAAGGACGCGCGCGCGCGGTGGCATGGCGGACTGATCTACGTGCTCAACCGCTTCGGCGCGGACAACATGCAGATCCTGAATCCGGCCACCGGCTATTCCACCGTGCGTCAGTTCTCGCTCGGCAACGGCGCAAATCCGTCCGACATCGTCGTCGTATCACCGACCAAGGCGTATGTTTCGGCCTACGATCGCGCGCATCTGCAGAAGTGGAACCCCGCGACCGGTACCAGCCTCGGCACCATCGATCTGTCCGCGTTCGCCGATGCCGACGGCCTCCCCGAAGCCGATCATATGGCCCGCTTCGGCCGCTGGCTGTTCGTATCGCTCCAGCGTCTCGATCGCGCCCATGGTTTCGTCCCGACCGACTCGAGCCTGGTGGTCGTGATCGACACCGCGAACGACACCGTCGTCGACGTGAATCCGTCGCTCCCCGGAACCCAGGCGATCCTGCTCCCGCGCACCAACCCCGTGACGACGTTCGCATGGGATCCGATCGGACGCAGGTTCTACCTCGGATGCGTCGGCGCCTACGGCGCGCTCGACGGCGGCATCGTGCGCATCGATCCCGCGACCTTCACCGACGACGGAGTGGCGATCACCGAGTCCGCACTCCAGGGCGACGTGAGCGACGTCGAGTGGCACACCGCGACCCACAGCTACGCGATCGTCAGCGACACGAACTTCAACACCTCGCTCGTCACCTGGAATCCCACTACCGGCACACGAATCGCGCCGCTCTTCACCCCCGGCGGCTTCGGCCTCGCCGATTGCGCGATCAACGACCGCGGCGAACTCTACGTGTGCGACAACAGCTTCGTCGTCCAGGGCATCCGCATCTTCTCGACCACCACCGATCTCCAGATCGCAGGCCCGCTCGGCACCGGCTTGCCGCCCTATCAAGTGATGTTCGACGGCCCGTTCGGCGACGTGCTCGAAGTCCCGCAGCGCACCATCGCCACGCTCGCGCTTTCCGCGCCGCGCCCGAATCCCGCACGCGGTCTCGTGACGTTCCGCCTCGACGTCGATCGCGATCGCGACTTCCAAGTCGAAGCCTTCGACCTGGCCGGCCGCCGCGTCGCCAAAATCCACCAAGGCCCACTTAAGGAAGGCGCGAACGACCTGCGCTGGGATCTCAACACCGGCAAGCGGATTACACCCGGCGTCTACATGGTCCGAGCCCGCGACGGCCAGCAGGAGATGGTCCAACGCGTACTGGTCGTAGAGTAGGCGAGCTCCGAACTCACGCGCGGCGGGGCGAGCGGCGATCGTGTGGCGACACTCGCGCGAGGGAGGCAGCCAGGGATGGCTGCCGACCGATGGCGCGGGAGCGAGCGCGACAGGATGTCGCGCGAAGCGGGTGTCGC
>JANLWX010000153.1:0-3358 GCA_031364845.1 Candidatus Eiseniibacteriota bacterium | reverse complement strand
ACGGGCGGGGCGCCGGGCGGGGGCTGAAGCGGCGCAGATTGCTCTGGCAATGTGATCGATATTGCCTTCATACTCGCGGACTCACGAATCCCCCGTGAAAGGTTGCCGCGATGATCACTTCTAGGGCAGTGCGTTGTGCCGGCCTGCTTGCCGGCTTGCTGGCGTCCGCGATGATCCCCGCGCCCGCTTCCGCGGGCTCCAACCCAGCGCGAATCGATGGCCTCGACGGCGTCTGGTCGCGGAACGTGTCGCAGGTGCGGCCGGTCATGGTGCCCCCGGAGCGTTCCAATCCCGCGTCCGTATGGTGGCCGGGGCATGGGCTCGTTGTCATGGGCGGACTCACGAGCGACTTCCAATATCTGAATGACACGTGGCTCTTTACTACCGGAGATCAGCCGACCTGGCAGGCCGTCGTGCCCTCTGGAGCACTACCGGGAAAGCGCTCGTATCACAGCGGAGTGCACGACACGCAGCGCGACCGGTTCGTGATCTTTGGCGGCCGATTGGGCGGAATTGCGTACAACGACGTGTGGGCGCTCTCATTCGACGGTGGCCCGCATTGGACGGCAATCGCCGCGCAGGGAACCGCGCCGACCAAGCGTTATCTCTCCGGCGCGATCTACGATCCGTTGCGCGATCGCGTGCTTGTTTTCGGCGGCCGCGGGACCGCCGGCGCTCAGCGCTGGAACGACGTCTGGTCGTTGTCGCTCGCTGATCCACCGACGTGGACTCAAATCGCCACCGCCGGCACGGCTCCGACCCCTCGTTCTGGTCAGGCTGCGGTCTACGATGCCGCCCGCGATCGGATGGTCGTACACGCGGGGCTGACTTCCACGGGCAGTGTCGCGGAGACGTGGGCACTCGATCTTTCGGTTGATCCTCCGGTGTGGACGCTGCTCGACGCCGCGGGCACCGGCGCCACCGAAACGGCGTTCGCAGCGATCGATCCCGCTCGCGACCGGATGCTGGTGTGGGGCGGAACTCCGCGGGCATTCGATCTCGCGACGGCGAGCTGGTCGACGATCTCCGTCGCGACGCCGCTCAATCAATGGAATTCCGCGGTTGCATACGATCCCGATCAGGACGCGATGCTGGTCACGAGCGGAGACGGCACCTCCAACACCTGGATGCTCGACTTCGCAGAACCGCGGCGGTGGATTCGCCATCCGCGTGCCACGCCATATGCCACGCCGACCCCGATCTATGGGGGTTCGGGCACGCTGGATCCAGTTCGTGACCGTATCGTGATGTGGGATCGCGACGATCAGAACTACCGCGTGTGGAACCTTGATTTGTCGGGGAATCCGACGTGGAATTCCAACGTGTTCGCCGGTCATCCCACCGGAGGGACGCGCGACGGTCATCGCGTGGTTCACGATTCCAACCGCGATCGGTTCCTGATGTTCGGCGGCCGGTACGATGGCGGCTATCCCGCGTTCAACGACGTGTGGTCGCTTCCCGGCGGATCGCTCAACGCGTGGCAATCGACCGCACCCCTCGGACCCGCACCGACGCAGCGCCATCGTGGCGGCGTGATCTACGACGCCGAGGGGGATCGACTGATCGTGACCGGCGGTCTTACGTACAACGGCGCGGCCCTGTCGGACACGTGGGAGCTGCCGCTGGGTGGTCCGCTCGCCTGGGTGCCGCTGTCGGCTTCGGGCGCGCCGCCGGTTCTCGGAGCGTGCGGCGCCGTGTACGACGCGCCTCGCGAGCGCATGGTCGTGGTCGCTGCGAGTGGAGTGTGGGCGTTGTCACTGACCGGTAGTCCGGCTTGGACCCAGCTCACGGCCGATGCGTCACCCGGTTTGTCTCTCGCTTTGGACACTGCCCGCAACCGGCTGGTTGCGATCGATCTGCCTTTGCGCACGTGGTCGTTTCCGCTTTCCGAGGCCGGGAGCTGGACGCTGCTCGATATCGGCAGCGTTCCGACTATGTGGGATTGCCGAGACTGCACCGTCGCCTACCAGCCGGCGCGCGATCGGCTCGTCGTTATCGGATCGGAGACTTTCTTGCTCGAAGCTGGCTGGGCTCCGGTCTTCGAAACCTGGTTTGTCGAATTCAGCGATGCATCGTCCCATTGCTCCCAGGCCACGCAAGTCGTGTCGTCCACGCTCGGCAGCGGAACGTGGTGGCCGGAATCCGACCGCGCGCTCGGCGCTCCCGACTACGCGCCGTTCACGCTCGGTACCGGAGGCTCCGCGGTGTTCCGGCTCGATCATCCGGCCGCCGACGGCCCCGGATACGATCTCTACGTTCATGAGAACGGCGCGACCGAGAGCGATGTCGACGAGAACTACGCAGTCGAGGCCAGTTCCGACGGGTCGACGTTCGTTTCGCTCGGCAGCTCGTCCGGCAGTCTGAACGGCTTCGATCTCGCGGGATCCGGACTCTCCGTCGCGCGCTTCGTCCGCATCGTGGATCTCGCGCCCGCCGAAGCGGTGAACGCGGGCATGGAAGGCGCCGACATCGACGCGATCGAAGTCGTCCACTGTTCGGAGACGGCGGATGTCGTGCGCGGGCCGGGAGCGGTGGCGCGGAGCACGATCGAGTTCGTCCGACCGAATCCGGGTGCGGCCACTCAAGCTTTCGACCTGCGGCTCGATGCGTCCGGCGCCCGCTCGTTCGCCATCTATTCCGCGAACGGACGACGTGTGTGGTCGCGTGATGTGCGCGGCATGTCTGCGGGCTCGCACGTGCTCACGTGGGATGGCCGGGCCGCCAACGGCAGACTCGTGGCGCCTGCGGTGTATTTCGCGCGGCTCGAGACGGCGGATGGCGCTTCGTCTGTGCGACGGTTTGTTCGAATGCGGTAGCGAAGGCGGGGCGGCTCTCGTTCACTTCTTCTTGCGCGGAGAGTGGTGATTCCGGACACGTTGTTCCGGCGCTGTGGCTTTGGTTGTCTCGGGAGATCCAGGCTCTGTGAGTGCTGCCAGCATTCCGCAGCAAAGGCACACCCAGTTAGCCAGCATCAATGGGCTGGCAATGAGGATGCGCCCGAGAGAACCGCGACCGCCTTCCTCCAGCGACATCCCTCCGCCTACTCTGACGTAGGCCAGTTCGGTCGAGCGGGCAAGGCTCTTCGATGCTTCGCTAACGGATGGCCCGAATACGTTGCGAAGGATATCGCCCAGATCATGCGTGGCCCAATGAGACAGGGCATAGCCAAAGTAAAGCTGGTAGATCGTTCCAAACACGCCAATGAAACCGAACAGGTTGCTCATAACATTCTCCGGGAGCCTCTTCCGTATGAGGGATCTGCCTATCAGAGCAATCGTGATGCCCACACAAATTCCGCTTGGGAGGCCTAGGGCCGATCCAATTCGGAGCTCAGATCCCGCGACCGAGGTTGGCGGAG
>JANLWX010000138.1:0-11481 GCA_031364845.1 Candidatus Eiseniibacteriota bacterium | reverse complement strand
CGTGGCTCGGTCTCGCGGAGACAAAGGCGCTGCCGAGGTCAGCACTCGGCAAGGCGATCATCCAGGCGCGCAATCAGGGGTCAGCGCTCGAGCGCTATGTCGACGACCGCCAGCGCGGTGAGCCCGAACGACGCGGCCGAGCGAACGGTTGGTCAGAGGACATTCATCCGGTCATCAAGCGGGCATCAGACCTCTGCACGCGCTGGACTGGAAGGTATAGAGTGCGGGAACGGATCCGGAGATGCTCGACGGAAAAGGTCGCGGTGCCCATGTTCGGCGATTTTTCCGGCGTTCCATCTGAATGAACTCTCGGGGGCGGATGATTGCGAATGAGTGCCAAGGGTATTGCCAAAGACTCTTCAAAAGACTTTCCCGTCGTCTGTGTCGGCGGTTCGGCCGGTGGGCTCGACGCCTACACGCGGTTACTTCGACATCTCCCGGCTGATTTGGGGGTTGCCATCGTCATCGTCAATCACCTGAGAACCGTATCCACCCAGCTCCACGTGATTCTTCCACGTTTCACCACGATGCCCGTTGAACTGATCACAGAACGTCTGGATATCCAGCCCAACCACGTGTTCATCATCCCGGAGCAGCGCGATCTGCATATCCTTGATGGTGAGTTCCGCCTGAAGCCGATATCCAAGCCGCGGGGATGGCCTGACGTGATCACGGTCTTTCTGCAATCCCTCACCAAGCATTGGGACGGCAAACTGATCGCAATCATCGTTTCGGGATATGACGGTGACGGCGCAGCCGCACTTTGCGGCATAAGAGATGTGGGTGGCATTACGATTGCGCAGAGTCCAGACACAGCCAAGGCGCCCGATATGCCTGTTAGCGCAATCGAAAGCGGGTGCATCGATTTTGTTCTTGCTCCCGAGGACATCGCCAAGGAGATCGCCCGCATTGCACGGGCCGCATCGCGGGCTGAGTGATAAGCGTTCGCTCACGCCCGTGTTGACGCGGGTGGTCCGGCAGGATCTAACGAACGACGATCGCCCTCACCATGAGCGCCCGACCGTCACGCACGAGGCGGAGCAGGTAGAGGCCAGGCGCGATCCTTCTCGGCTCGGCCAATGCCACGACGTGGCTCCCGCCCCCCAGCGCTCCCACGTCTCGAACGAGCATCCGGCGCCCCGCAAGGTCCAGCAGCTCGAGCCGCGCCGGAGCGGCGTCCGGCAGCGAGAGTGCCACCACGAGGGCGCTCGACGTCGGGTTGGGACGCAAACCGGCCAGCGCGAACTCCGGCGCGCGCGGCACGTCCACCCACGTCTCCCCTAGGAACTCCTCGGATCCGTGCACCAAGATGCCCAGCCGGTAGCCATAGCGCTCGCCTGGGATCACACGCGTGTCCTCGAATACCAGCCGCCCGGTCCCATCGGTCGAGATTTCGCCGACAACGCCCCATACCTCCTTCACGGTGTGCCGGTACACGGTCGCGGTCAGGCCGTGTTTATCCTCGGCGAACCACGTGAGCCGCACGCGGCCCGGCTCAGCCTGGGCGCTTACCAGCGAGAGCAGCGTGGGCGTGGTGTCATCGGTCATTGCGGCGATGCCAGAGTGGGGCAGCCCGCCAATGCTGCGGAAATTGCCGCCGGCATAGACCGTGCTCCCGCTCACAGCCAAGGTGTTGACGTAGTTGTTGGGTTTCGCATCCCAGATTGTGGCGGTACCGGTTGCGGCATCGAGCGCGGCGATACTGAATCGCCTCTGCCCGCCGATGTGGCCGAAGGCCCCGCTCGCGTAGACCGTGTTCCCGCTCGCCACTATGGTGCGGACGGCACCATCCGCGTTGGGATTCCAATTTGTGGCGACACCGGTGGCCGCATCGACCGCGGCGATGCTATTGCGGTTCTGGCCGCCGATGCTGGTGAAGTGGCCGCCCGCGTAAGCCGTGCCCCCGCTCACCGCCAGTGCGAGGACAACGTTGTTCGCGTTCGGATCCCAGCTCGTTGCGGCGCCGGTGGCGGCATCGAGCCCGGCGATGAAGCTGCGCGGCTGCCTGCCGATGCTATTGAATCCGCCGCCGACGTAGACCGTGCCTTCACCCACCGCCAGGGCGCGAACGATGCCGTTCGCATCCGGGTTCCAATCGGTTGGGGCGCCGGTGGCGGCATCGAGCGCGGCGATTCGACTGCGCGGGTGGCCACCTATGTCCGTGAAGCTGCCGCCGGCGTAGACGGTGCTCCCGCTCACCGCCAGGACGACGACGCCGCCATTCGCATCCGGATTCCAGCTCGTGGCCGTGCCGTTTGCGGCGTCGAGCGCGGCGATGTGGTTGCGTGGCTGGCCGCCGATGCTGGTGAAGTCTCCGCCAGCGTAAACCGTGCCCCCCACCACGCTCAGGGCAAGGATGTCGCCGTTCGCGTCCGGGTCCCAGCTTGTGGCGGCGCCGCTCGCGACATCGAGTGCGGCGATGTTGTTGCGCGTTCGGCCGCCAATGCTCAAGAAAGTGCCACCTGCGTAGACGGTGCCCCCGCTCACCGCCAGGGCGAGGACGGTAGGAGCGCTAAGATAGGGGCCGAGGGTCGCGTTTGGGTCCCAGCCTGTGGCCGCGCCGGTCGTCGCATCGAGCGCGGCGATTTGCTTGCGCGGCTGGCCGCCTATGCCGGTAAAGCCGCCTCCGACGTAAATTGTGCTCCCGCTTACCGCCAGGGTAATGACGTATTGATAATTACCGCTCGCGTTCGGGTTCCAGCTCGTGGCGACGCCAGTGGCTGCATCGAGCGCGGCGACTCCGGTGCGCGCCTGCCCACCTATGCTATCCATGAGCCCACCGGCGTAGACCGTGCCCCCGCTCATCGCCAGTGTGTAGACTAACCGGGTGGCGTTCGGGTTCCAGGCCGTGGCGACGCCGGTGGCGGCATCCAGCGCGGCGATGTTGTTGCGCGGCTGGCGTCCGATGCTATCGAAGCCGCCCCCAGCGTAGACCGTGCTCCCGTTTACCATCAGGGCGAGAACGCCGCCGTTCGAGGGTCTGAGGTCGGGGTTCCAGCTCGTGGCGGCTCCGGTGGCGGCGTCGAGCGCGGCAATAGAGTTCCGTGGCTGGCCTCCGATGTACTTGAAGTCACCGCCGACGTAGACCGTGGCCCCGCTAACCGCCAAGGCGTAGACGCTGGCGCCGTATGGATCAGGGCCGCTCGCGTTGGGGTTCCAGCTCGTCGCCGCTCCGGTGGCGGCCTCCAGCGCGGCGATGTTGTTGCGCGCCTGGCCTCCGATGCTCGTGAAGCTGCCTCCCGCGAAGATCGTGCCCCCGCTCAACGCCAGGGCGCTTACGGTACCGTTCACGTCCGGATTCCATGAAGTGACGTTTCCATCGGCATCCAGTTGTGCGAGTCCGCGACGCGCTTGACCACGGACGGAAGTGAAGCTTCCGCCGATGTACCAGCCTCCGCTCCCATCCGGTACGACGGCAGACACGGAGGCTGTCACGACCGCGACGGAATTCGCGGGGCCTATCACTTCAGGGTAAGGCTGCCGCGCCGCCCCGGTGCTCGCGTCTAGTGCCACGGCGCTGCCTGTTATCGGTTGCACGTGGTTGAACGAGCCGCCGATGTAGATCGTCCCCGCGTAGTGGACCACGGAGTTGACCGCCCCATCGGTGACCCATAGCGCCGGGTCAACCGTCTGGGCAAGCGCGGTGTGCGTTTTAGCGAGGACGAACAGTAGCGCCCACGAGAGCCTTACAACGCGCCGGCAACCGAGAGGCGGCTTCCGTCTCCTAATGACACTTGAGAGAACCATGCACCCCTCCCGAATTCTCGGGCGCTGGAGCAACTGTTGCCGTCAGCGCCACTTCGTCTTCACCTGCCCCAGGCTTTTCCTGTTCGCAGGCGTAGGACCGCCGCGGACGTTGCCGTTTGCATAGAATTCCCAGCTGTTGGCGCCGGGCGTTTCGTAGACGTCGCCATTCTGCAGGACGATGATGATGTATTGGCCGGGTTCTCCAAAGATGCAACTGACCGGACCGGGCACGTTGGCCTTCTGTTCCCACACATTGAGGCACTTCGCGTAGACAATCCCAGACTGGCTGACCGCAACGAGACCCCCGCAGGGGGCTGTCGAAATTCCGACAATGGGATCGGGATCCTGTGCGGCTGCCATTCGTGCGCCGGCGTGAACCGCGAGGGTCAAGGCGAGCAGACCGGAGCATGCGTACAGGAAGTTGCTTCTCATGTTTACTCCAATTCGAAATTGGACGGGCCACCCAACGATCTCGGCGGGGCACTCGCCGAACAGTCGAAGGCGGTTCGCGCGCGTCTTGGACTCGTGCCCCGTAACGACGGACACCATTGTAGTCCCGTCGCGAGGTCCCCAATGGGGAAGTTCGTCACAGCAGCGGTCACACCTGAGTTGCGGAGAACCTCGTAAGTCGTGAATTTCTCGTCCCGGAGAGGTGCGAGAGCGGCTGAATCAGCGGTCTCGAAAATCGTTTTGACCCACACCGCCTCGATCCGCGGAAATCACGTTAGCCCTTGCAATTCCAAGCCCGTGCCGCATTTTCGGCAGGGTCTTGTTGCTGGCCAGAAAGGACGATGAGGTGTACACCGATCGTACACCCATCAACCAGGACGATATAGTGGCGTTCGCCCTGAATCAGGTTGCCATCATGTCGGAAGGACGACTGCCCGCGTGACCCGGAAGGGGCTTACACAGAAATCAGGACAGGCCCTCATTGACCCGCTATCCCGCTCCAATAATGAGAACAACGCCGGATCCACGGGTGTATGATCCCCACCCTCACGCGAGGGAGATAAACTCGATCTACCCGGTGGTCGACCATCGGAAGGAGAATGACCGCGTGCGACGCTCTTTGCCCATCGCCCTGCTGCTGTTCACAGTAGCGCCCGCGTATGCCACGTCAGTGACCGTTCCTGACGACTTTGCAACGCTCCAGGCAGCGTTCAACTCGTTGAACAGCCAGCCCGCGGACACGGTCTTCGTGAAGCCGGGCGTCGTGTCTGGCCCGATCGAAACACACAATCTCGGTAATCACATCGTGATCGGGCTGGGCGATTCTTTGAGCCGTCCTTCGGTCGCTTCAATGTTGTTCGACCAAGACGCCACGTTCGTCAACCTGCGGTTTTCGGGCTCGGTTCAAACAGCCACGCAAGGGAACTCCATCTTTCGGGACTGTCGATTCGAGGCCGGTTTCACAACGTTGATCAATGGAGGCCCGCGCAATGTAACGATGGTCGGTTGCCGCATCTCGGGGACCGTGCTCGCCGTGAGTGATGCCTTCGTAAATGTCGATTCATGCTGGTTCGACCAAGGCACCATCGTGAACCAAGAGGATAGCCGGCTGACGGTGCGCAACAGCGCCTTTAGAGGCCCGGCCAGTTACGGAGTCAGGGCAGTGGGCGGATTTGATCCCGAAACCGTAGTCCAAGGCTGCACGTTCCGCGATCTGGGGACTGCCATTTACGGTGATGGATCGTTCGCCATCACGAACAACGTTATTGAAATGTGCAGCGTGGGCGTGTCATTGCAGGAAGATGGGTCGCTCTTTGGGAACCAAGTGCGCCGTTGTGGTATAGGCATCGATGTAACCAACCCTCGTCAGGTCGTAGGCAACATCGTCACCGATTGCACCGGGGATGGCATTCGGCTTCGTGTGATCGAGACTGATGGCAACTGCGAGCGCAACATCGTCGCTCGCTCGGGCCGTAACGGATTGTTCATCGAGCGCCGCGTCGGGAGTACTTACGGTGCCGTCGCTGTTCGCAACAACACGAGCTATGACAACGCATGGTCCGGGTTCGTCCGCGATTTGGACAGCAATCCAGACGCCGTGTCCCGGGCGGCTCACGGTGGCGTGCCGGATGTAGTCACGCACAACATTGGCTACCGCAATGGCGGCCACGGATTGCTCTCGCTCGGGGCGGAATTCACGCTGTCGTGCAACGATTGGTTTGGCAATGACTCGAGCGCTGTCGAGGGCATAGGCGCATCTGCCGACGACCTGGCACTCGATCCGCTCCTCTGCGATGTCGATCTCGACAGTGTGTCTCTGGCCGCTGATTCGCCGTTGCTCAACGCACCAGGATGTGGATTGATCGGCGCGCGGGGGGTGGGATGCGCGGCCACGCCCACGCTGGTGACGATGTTCACGGCGCAACGCGAAGCCAATGGAGTGCGAGTGAGCTGGAGACTGGCCGATCCTGCGCGCCTTTACGAAGTGCGGGTCGAGCGGGCGGACGTGATTGCCGGGCCGTGGGCGGTTGTTGCCGCCGAACGAACCACTGAAGGCGACGTGATCATCGCGCTTGATCGCAATGCGCAGCCCGAACACAGGTACTGGTACCGTCTCGTCGTGGGTGCCGGCAGTGAATTCGTGATCAGTGAGCCCGTGTCGGTTTCTGGAAGCATGGCTGCTCGATTCGAGCTCACCCGAGTGGCGCCGAATCCCGGATTTGGTCCCATGAGTATCAGCTTCACCCTGGCCCGAGAGGCGTCGGTCGCAGTGGATGTGCTCGATCTCCAAGGTCGTCTTGTGACTTCGCTTGTTGGCGGTTCTCGTGCCGCCGGAACGCACACTGTGGAGTGGAGTGGGAGATCGGTCTCGCCCGGGATCTATCTCGTAGACTATCGCTTCCCGGGCGGCCATCAGGTGGAGCGAGTGATCCGGTTACGCTGACCTGACCCCAGGCCGTCGATTTATCGTCAAGGGACGTCGCCAATTGTCTTGGAGGATAGCCGCATGGGCCGCTCTGCCTTGCTTCTACTGTCGATCGTCGCTCTTCTGATCGCGCATCTGCCTGCCCATGCTACGAGCGTGACGGTTCCAGACGACATTCCGACACTCCAGGCTGTGATGGATTCGCTGAACAGCACCGGCAGGTTCGACACCGTCTACGTGAAGCCGGGCGTCGTCACGGACTCGCTCTACGCGGTGAATCTTGAAGACTTGACGGTCATGGGCCTGGGCGATTCATTGACGCGACCCTCGATTGGCCGCATGACGGTCAACTCGAACCACATCTCCGCGTTCGTCAATTTGCGGTTCACCGGGCTTATTCACACGATCGGTGAAGCCTTCCTTGCTTTTCACGGATGTCGTCTCGAATCCGGGTTTACGAGCGGGATTGATGGGTCACCGCGTTCAGTGAGTTTCGTTGGCTGCAGGATTACGGGAACCGTGTTTGCCTACAGCGATGTGGGACTCGACATCAATGCGTGCTGGCTGGATCAGGGCTCGGTCGTGCTCCGGGAAGATGGAGTCTTGAACGTCGGAAACTCCACGTTTACCGGTCCGAGTGACGGCACCGCGATCACCGCCACCGGAGATGTGCACGTTTCGATCCGTGGAAATACGATCCGGGGCTTTGCGTCGGCAATCAGCGCGGGCGGTGAAGAGACCATCGTCATCGTCGAACGCAATGTCATCGAGGATTGCGGGACGGGGATAGGCGTCAGCGGAATCGTTCAAGTGTCGGAGAACACAGTCACCGATTGCGCTGGTCACGGCATTGCCGTCGGAATCTCGGGCCCCGATGCTCGGATCGAACGCAACATTGTCGGGAGATGTGGCGGGCACGGTCTGTACCTGGAATGTCCGTCCATGAGCTTCATTAGAGATATTGCGGTCGTCAACAATACGAGTTTCGGTAATGCAGGCTCCGGTTTCGCATTCCTTCTGGCTGAAGTCCCTGATCAGAACGACGTCACGCACAACATCGGCTACGGCAACGGTGGGCACGGGTTGCTGTCGATCGGGCCGGTAGATCCCGGGCTTTCCTGCAACGATTGGTTTGGGAACGATTCGAGCGCCGTCTCGGGTGTGGATCCATCGCCGACTGACCTTGCCCTCGACCCTCTGTTCTGCGATGTCGCGAACGACAGCGTCAGCCTCGCCGCGAATTCGCCGTTGCTCAACGCACCGGGCTGCGGATTGATCGGGGCCAGGGGTATGGGCTGCGCGTCCACGGCCACCTTGGTAACGATGTTCACCGCCCACCGCGTGGAGGAGGGCGTGCGCGTGAGCTGGCAGCTTGCCGATCCGACACGGTTGGCCGAAATCTGGATCGAGCGATCAGATCATGTCGCTGGGCCATGGGCGATGATCGTGACGGAGCGGTTTGCCGAGGGTGAGGCCAGCGTTGCCATTGATCGTAGCGTCGTCGCGGACCAGGAATACTGGTACCGACTTGTCGCGCGTGAAGGAGGGCAGGCGGTTGTGATCGGCGAAGGCAGGTCAGTGGTCGCGGGTGCAGCAGGCCGGTTTGAACTCATCGGCGTGACCCCGAATCCAAGTTTCGGCCCATTGCGAATCACCTTCACTCTGCCCCGCGACGGCGAGATCGAAATCGACGTGCTCGACCTTCAAGGTCGCCATGTGGCTGAAGTGATTCACGGATCCCTTGCAGCGGGAGAGCATGGAGTGGAGTGGAAGGGGCAATCTCTCTCGCCGGGGCTGTACTTTCTCAAATACCTCTATCCGGGAGGGAGTCACGTGAGCCGTGTGGTTCGGTTGCGATAGCCCTCTAATCACGACGATGGCATTGCCTGCGCGGACGTGGGAACCTGCCCCACACCCATGTAATGGCACGTTGTGTTGAGGCCATGTTCACGCTTGGCGTGGCAGGTATGCTTCTTGGCCTCTCTGATTCTGCCGTCGCTCGTCATCGCCAGCCCTTGGTCGTCTTCAGCGAGAGCGGCAGCGGGGCGGATCATCGGCCGCCGCGACGCGGCGCATCTCAACCTGCGCGTCGGCCTCGAGTTGGACATCGTTCACAACAACAACGACAGCCCCGTGGGATTCGGTCTTGAAGGGCTCTGGTGGGAAGAAGCTGTGTCCATGGAAGTTGTATCGACGTTTGAACGAGACGTCGATGCACATCACCGGTCATTCGGCCTCGTTCCTCTCGTCAAATTCCGGGCACCACTCGAAAGGGTGAGCCTTCATTACGTCGTCGGTCTCGGGGACTACTTGACGATCGCCCGTTATCGCTATCGCAACGGGTTTTCCGAGTCGTACAGCCGTCACTCGTTGGGCCTGAGCCTGGGAGTCGAAGTCTCGGGACCCGCTCGACCCATACGTCCTCAACTAACGCCTGCCATCCAAGCCCGATGGCATCAGATCTTCACGGCCGGCCGCCCGACGCATCTCGTCATGGGGTCGGTGGGAGTGCGGTTTAACTAAAGTCGGTGGGCAGCACGCCATCCACGCCTAGACCCATGGGCAGAAGGACGATTGAATGCGCCACTCCCTTGTTCCGCTGCTGACGGCCCTGATCCTGTTCATGGTCACCTCTGTCTACGCTGCGACGGTCACTGTTCCGGGGGATTTTCCGACCGTCCAAGCGGTCGTTGACGCGATCAACGACCACTCGCAGGTCATCGACACCGTCATGGTGAGCGCCCACTCGGAACCATCACCACTCAGCATCCAATGGTGCGCTCTCACGGTTATTGGTGTACCGGACTCATTCGGCGTGCTTCCGACGTTGCCGCGGATGTTCGCGGTTGAGGGAGATTTCAACTTCCGCAATCTGCACGTGCTCGGACCGATCGTCCATTGGGGGGACACGGAGTTCCGTGGATGCGAGATCGACTCCGGAGTGACGTCCGTCGGGGCGGGCAACGGTCCCGGACATCTCCGCTTCGTGGATTGCACGTTGAGAGGGAATCCCGCCCTCAGCCTGATCCACTACGTTGAAGTCGAATCCTGCCGAGTCTTCGGCCCGATCATCGTCAGCTACGAGAGCGATGCGGGGCTCACGATGACTAACAGCACAATGACGGGTCCGGGAAGTGTTGCGATCGCGCTCAACACGTCCGCCGGCTGCTACGTCGCGGACAACATCATCCGTGGGTTCGACAATGGTTTTTCCGCCGCGATCCAAGACGGCCAGTTGACCGTTCGCAACAATCTCATCGAGGACTGTCCCGGCCTAGCGCTTCACGCTCATTCGCCGTCCGCGGGATCTGCCGAATTCTCCGGCAATCAAGTCCTCGCATGTGGCGTGGGGATCGCGATCTCCGATGGCCCTGTCACCGTGAAGAACAACCTGATTCTCGGCTCGACGCTCGATGGGATTCAGATTGGCGGAGAGGGCGGAGAGGTCGAGGGCAACGTTGTTGGACGTTCTGGTGGTAGCGGCATCGTGATCTCGACTCGCAGCGACTACTATGGAGTCACCGTCCAGAACAACACGTCGTTCGGCAACGGCGGCTCTGGCTTCGAAGTGCATGAGTCACGGCTGGATGGCGCAATTCGGATCCAGCGAAACATCGCGTACGGTAATGATGGATACGGTCTCATCGTTGGAGCTCAGTCGCGAATTCCCAGCCTGTCCTGCAACGATTGGTTCGCCAACGTCTCTGGTGCAGTGTCCGGCATGTCTCCGTCGCCACAGGATTTGTTCGTCGATCCCTTGTTCTGCGACGTCGACAACGACAGCGTCAGCCTGACTGCGAAATCGCCGTTGCTCGATGCACCTGAGTGCGGGCTGATTGGTGCGCGGGGTCTGGGCTGCGCGTCAACGCCAGCTCTGGTAACGCTTTTTCAAGCCGACCGGGAACATGATGGCGTCCGAGTGCGTTGGCGGATTGCCGATCCGACACGACTGACTCAAGTCTCGGTTGAGCGGGCGAATGTAGTCGCGGGACCGTGGGCGGCAGTGGCGACTGAACAAACTGTCGACGGTGATCTCAGCGTAGCCATCGATCGTAGCGCCCTGACAGACCGGGAGTACTGGTACCGGCTCGTCGCGAGAGAAGGTGGCCAAGCGGTCGTGATCAGTGAGCCCGTGTCGGTGCTGGCGGGCTTGGCGGGCCGATTCGAATTGGTCCGCGTAACACCGAACCCCGCGTTCGGTCCGCTGCGAATCAGCTTCACCCTTGCTCGCGAGGCCGAGGTTGAGATGGACGTAATCGACCTCCAGGGTCGCTACGTGGCATCGCTCGTGAACGGTTCGCGGAAGGCCGGAGCACACTCAGTGGAGTGGTTCGGCTCATCGGCGGCGCCGGGAATCTATTTCCTCGACTATCGCTACCCTGGCGGTCATCAAGTGGAGCGCATCATTCGGTTGCGCTAAGTCCCGGAACGGTGACCCGACCGCTTTCGGCACTCCAGGCAATCCTCGGCCACTCCAGCGTCGTCACGACGCAGCGATACGGACGCCTCAGCGACGCGCACGTGATGGCCGAAGCCGCGCGAATTCAGGGACAGATGGTCACATCAGTGGTCACACCCGTCTTGCACCCAACCCGCTAACTCGTGTAATCCTAGCGGTGGAGAGGTGCGAGAGCGGCTGAATCGGGCGGTCTCGAAAACCGTTAAGGGGGCAACTCCTTCGAGGGTTCGAATCCCTCCCTCTCCGCCAGTTTGGCGCTGAAAGCCTTGGAAGTGCCGGCAGGAGCCCCTGAGAGCAATCTTGGGGGCTTCTTCTTTTCGAGGTCAGCAGCGGTCACGAAGAGACTCGAGGTCGATGAGCGCGGTGTCAGGATCGACATCCGCAAAGCTCGGACGCCCGC
>JANLWX010000128.1:0-2156 GCA_031364845.1 Candidatus Eiseniibacteriota bacterium | reverse complement strand
ACGCAGCGGCTATTACTTTCAGGTCAATGCTGCGGGGACCATGATCGACGGCACGCTCCAGAACGACGACTGGAACGACGATTCGTGGGACGGCGTGTGGCAAGCGCACGCGAAGCGCGATGCCCAGGGCTGGTCGGCTGAATTCCGGATTCCTTATTCGCAGCTGCGGTTCCGCAAGACCGAGCCGATGGTGTGGGGCATCAACTTCGCGCGCAACATCCAGCGGCACAACGAAGGCGACTACGTCGTGTTTCAGCGCAAGAACGCGAGCGGCTTCGTGTCCCGCTTCCCGCATCTGGTCGGGCTCCAGAACGTCGCGCCGCGGCGTTCGATCGAGTTCCTGCCGTACGTGACGCAGAAGGGCGAGTTCCTCGGCCACGCGGCGGATGATCCGTTCAACGACGGTTCGCGATTCAAGCCCGACGTGGGTGCCGACCTGCGCATGTCGGTGGGCAGCGGCCTCACGTTGAACGCGACCGCCAATCCCGACTTCGGACAGGTCGAGGTCGACCCGGCGGTCGTGAACCTGAGCGATGTCGAGTCGTTCTTCCAGGAGAAGCGCCCGTTCTTCGTCGACGGGTCGTCGATCTTCAGCTTCGGCAACCAGGGTGCCTCTGACTACTGGGGCTTCAACTGGCCGGAGCCGATCTTCTTCTATTCGCGGCGCATCGGCCGCAGCCCGCAGGGCAGTACTCCCGATGCCGACTTCTCGAGCGTTCCGTTCGGCACCACGATCCTGGGTGCTGCGAAACTCACGGGCAAACTCGGTCCGGCGTGGAATTTCGGCACGCTGCACGCGCTCACGGCGAGTGAGGAGGCGAAGCTCGCCACCGGCTCCCTTCGCAGCGAGTCCGAGATCGAGCCGATGACCTACTACGGCGTCGCGCGCGGCCTGCGGGAGTTCAAAGGACGCCAGCGCGGGCTCGGCGTGATGGGCACGGTCGCCGAGCGGAACTTCCAATCGCAGAGTCTGCGCGACCAGCTCAACAGCCGCTCGCTGATGGGCGGGCTCGATGGCTGGACGTTCCTCGACAAGAACCAGACCTGGGTGATCTCGGGCTGGTCGGCGATGTCGCGCGTCCAGGGCAACACCACGCGGATGTCGCGGCTGCAGCGCAACTCGCGCCACTACTTCCAGCGTCCCGATGCGGATCACGTCGAATTCGACCCGGACGCGACGTCGCTCACCGGATTCGGCAGCCGTTACTGGCTCAACAAGCAGAAAGGCCGGTCGTTCGTGAACGCGGCCGCCGGGTTCATGACGCCGAGCTTCGACGTCGCGGACGTGGGCTTTCAGAACCGCTCCGACGTGATCAACGCGCACTTCGGAGGCGGCTACAAGTGGACCGACGCCACCAGGTGGCGCAAGTACCAGAACGTTCTGGGAGCGGTGTTCAGCGCGTGGGACTTCGGGGGCAACCACACGTATGGCGGCGGCTATCTGTCCGGCAACACCGAGTTCTTCAACAACTACAGCACGGAATACAGCCTCGCCTACAACCCGCGCACGCTCAACAACCGCCTCACGCGCGGCGGACCGCTCACCGAGAACGATCCCGGCTACGAAACGTCGTTGTACTTCGACACCGACGGCAAGGCCAAGCGGTTCTACTTCATCAGCGGCTACGGCTACACGCAGCCCGAAGCCGACTCGTGGAACTGGAACGTGTTCCCGGGCGTCGAATTCAAGCCGGCTTCGAATCTCACGTTCCGGGTCGGTCCGGGCTACGAGCGCATCCGCGAATACGCGCAGTTCGTGACGCGGATCGATGACGCTTCCGCCACCGACACCTATGGCGCGCGCTACGTGTTCGCGAATCTGGAGCAGACGACGGTGTCGGCAAACGTGCGGCTCAACTGGTCGTTCACGCCGCGCGTCAGCCTGCAGTTGTTCGCACAACCGCTCATCTCGTCGGGCGAGTACACCGACTACAAGGAACTGGCCCGGCCGAAATCGTTCGCGTTCCGCCACTACGGCGAGAACGGTTCGACGTTCGATCCGGCCACGGGGACTGTGGATCCCGACGGTCCCGGGGGTGCGGCACCCTTCCAGATCGATTCGCCCGACTTCAACTTCCGCTCGCTGCGCGGAAACGCGGTACTGCGCTGGGAGTACATGCCGGGCTCAGCGTTGTTCGTGGTCTGGACGCAGGAGC
>JANLWX010000121.1:0-26980 GCA_031364845.1 Candidatus Eiseniibacteriota bacterium | reverse complement strand
CTCGCCCTCGTGCTGTTGGCGGCGCCGGCTCCGGTGCACGCGCACTCGACGCCCGCGGACAGCGTCGTCTACGTGAACGGGCTCGAGGCGCTGGTCCCGGACGCCGCGCGCGCGCCGTTCGCGCTCCAGCCCGGCGTGCGGCCGTTCCGCGAACGGTTCGAGGTGAGCCCCGGCTACGGGACCCTGGGACGGGACCGGCTCTTCGTCCTGCGTGCGGCGTACCACCCCTCGGCCTGGCTCGGCTACGAGGCGGCGTTGATGCACAACCCCGGGCAGTCGGTGCACGCGGTGTTGCACACGTTCAGCCTTCTCGCTCGCTGGCCGCGTCCTGGTCGGATCCAGCCCTACGCGACGGGGGGCTACGGGATGGTGATCGTGGAACCGGGACCTTCGCTCAACGCGAAGCCCGTCACCAAGAACGCGCTCTCGGGTGGCGCGGGTCTGGAGCTGTTCATTCGTGACGATCTGGCGCTGCGCACCGAATGGCGGCAGGCCGCCGTGTTCGGCGAGCAGCGTGGGCGGGATGGCGTCGTCGTCTACAACTACACGCAGGCGACGGTCGGGCTCGCGTTCTATCGGTCGATCCGCCCATGACGGGCGTCGCGGCCGGGAGGTCCAGCAACACCATGCCTAAACGAACGCTGCATCGCGCGCGCCTTCACCGGCCCGCGCTCGTGATCGCACTCCTGGCCGGCGGGCTGTCGCTCGCAGGCTGCCAGGAGAGCGCGCCGGACGATCTGATCCTACAAACGCCCACCACCGACGCGCTGGTATTCGTGAAGGCCGACGCGGAGGAGACGCTCAACCGCACGAACGGCAGCTCGAACCTGTACAAGCTGTCGCCCATCTCGCCCGACGGCGTGGTGTCGCCGCTCACGAACTTCACCGGCGCGAGCATCTCGGACCCGTGCGTGTCGTTCGACGGCCAGCGCATCCTGTTCTCGATGCGGCCGGCCGGCGGTGGGGCTCGCAACATCTACGAGATCAACGCCGATGGCGGCGGGCTGCACCAAGTGTCCAGCGGCCCCGGCCCGGACTTCGATCCGCTCTACCTGCCGGACGACCGCATCCTCTTCACCAGTTCGCGCGACGGCGAGATGGACGAGTACAACCACGCGCCGTCCGAGAAGCTCTACGTCTGCGACGCCGACGGTTCGAACGCCGAGCGCATCAGCTACAACCAGAGCGACGACTTCGACCCGACGCTGCTCCCCAATGGCCGCATCATGTACACACGCTGGGAGCACTTCGGCACCATGAACCGCTTTCCGCTGTTCTTCACCAATCCCGACGGCTCGGGCACGTTTCACATGTTCGGCCCGCATGGGCGCAACTTCTTCCACGCGAAGCCGACGCCCGATGGCCGCATGATCGCGATCGAGTCGACGATGATCGAAGAGGACGCGGGCCCGATCGCGGTGCTCAAGCTGGAGCAGGGTCCGGCGGATCCGGCGAGCGGTTCGACTTCGACGCACTGGGACGTGGTGACGACGAACGTGAACAACGACGGTGAGCCGTGGCCGTATGGGGCGTTCAAGTATCCCGAGCCGGTCGGCGGCAACAAGTTCGTCGCGTCGTACACGCTGCCCGCGGCGACCGAAGGCGATGTCGACTACGGGCTCTACACCTTCACGCTCGCGCAGCGCGGTGCGGGCACGCCGTCCGATCCGGCGACGTTCTCGGTGTCAAACCTCACCTTCCTCTACAACGATCCCGACGCGAACGAATTCGACGCGCAGTTGCTGGCGGCGCGCACCAAGCCGCCGGTGATCGCATCGACCATCGATCGCAATGTCGACTATGGCATCTTCCTCGCGCAGGACGTGTTCAATCGCGGGACGAACGACGGCCAGGAGCGGCCGCTGCGCGGCATCGATGCGATCGACAGCATCGCGGTGATCGCCGCGCGTCCGACGCGGCCGGGCGAGATGAACGACTTCTCGGCGAACGAGTTCGAGAAGCGTGCGCTGATCGGGTTTGCGCCGGTCCAGTCCGATGGCTCGTTCCGCATCAAGGTGCCCGCGAACACTCCGATCAGCTTCGCGACGCTCGACCAGAACGGGCGCGGGTTCGTGGTGAAGCGCACGCACCTCTCGGTGCGGCCGGGCGAGGAGTTCAAGAAGTGCGTGGGCTGCCACGAGGACCGCGCGGCAGGCGGACCGGTGGTGACGAACCCCACACCGCTCGCGGCTCTGCTGCCGGCGCACGATCTCAACGTGCCGAGTTCGAACTTCATGGTCATCAACTACGAGCAGACGATCGGGCCGATCGTGGCCGCGAAGTGCGTGTCGTGTCACCAGCCCGTGATCATCGGTCCCGACACCACGGCCGCAGCGGGCAATCTCGATCTGACCGCGGTACCCGACACGACCGAGATGGGCCGCATCTTCCCGCGCGGCTACGTGAGCCTGTCCGGCGAATCGATGATGGCGGCACACCAGGTGGTGGACCCCGCGTTCCCGCGCCGGTCGCTGCTGATCGACTACGTGCTCGGGTTGGGATCGCAGTCGGTCACCGGTGCGCACCCGACCGCGGTGACGCTGACCGATCGCGAGAAACGCATGTTCAACCTGTGGGTGCTGCTCGGCGCCCAGTACAAATAGCGGAGGATCGGATGCAGGTTCACGAGGGATCAATGAAGCATCCAGCGGCGTTCCGTGCTTTCGCGACGGCGGCGCTGGTCGTTGCGCTGACGTGCGGCGCCGGGTTCGCGCGCGCCGAGAGCGCGGCGAACGACGACGCTTCGCGCGCAGAGTCGGCGCGCACGGTGCTGGAAGGACGCGGACTCACGCGGCTCGACGGGCGCTCGTGGCGGCTCGCGGATCATCGCGGTGAAGTCGTGGTCGTGACGTTCTGGGCGAGTTGGTGCCAGCCGTGTCGTAAAGAGCTTCCACAGCTCGATGCCCTGAACTTAGAGATCGCCGAGCGCGGAGGACAGGTGATCGCGATCTCGATCGACGCGAACGCAGACAACGCGCGCCGCTTCGTGAAGACGCACAAACTATCGCTGCCGGTGGTCCACGACGGACCCGGCGGGATCGCGAACCTGCTCGATCTCGACCGGATTCCTTACACGATGGTGCTCGACCGCAGCGGTGCTGTGGCCTATGTCGCCGATGGTGCCAACGTCGATCGCTTGAACGAGGTCGTGCGCCGGCTCATGGCGCAGCCCGATGCCGCGGTCGTGCGCACGGGAGGCGCACGGTGACGCGCGTTCCTGCGCCGGTGGGCCGCGCGTTCGCGGTCGCCGCGGCACTCGGCGCGCTGCTGCTGCTCGGGAGCGGTTGTGCCGCGCAGTCCGTGCGCGCCTACCAGCGCGAGCAGCTTTCCGATCGCATCATGCGCATGGATGCCGATGCCCGGGACGCGGCACGGCGCACCAAGTCGCTCGAAGCGCGCGAAGGCTCGACCGGCGGCAACGGCGGTGCGGGCGGAGGGTGTGCGTGCAATTGATCGCCGCCGCCATCGTCGTCGCTGCGCTCTTCTGCGCCGCGCCCGCCCATGCCGCCACCGCGCGCATCATCGAGGAGCACTCGGCCGAGACGCTGATGCAGTACTTCACCGACTCGGACCACGTCACGGTGCGCTCGGCGATCGGCAACTACTCGATGACGCTGCAAAGCAACGCGGTGCTCTCGGTGCATTGGAACAACGAGCGCGTCGTGATCCCGGCGATCGATGCGCCGGTCGGAAGCAACGAGGCGGTGGACGCGATCACAACCGCGAGCCGGCCGATCTCGGGCAATGCGTTCCAGGATTTCGTGAAGACGCGCAACGAATTCGAAAGCGGCCTCACGCGCGGACACGCGACACTCGGCTATTACTACTCGGGCGAAACCGACTATGTCGGCCAGCAGGTGAGCGCGGGCTACAACCGCGACCTCGGCGGCGACCAGTTCAACCTCGCCCTCGGCACCAGCTACGGCTGGGACGCGATCGATCCGGTCGCCGACGACGACACCGGCGCGTCACCCGATTCCAAGACCACGCTGCACGGCAACGCCGTCGCGACCCAGGTGCTGACACCGACCACGCTGTTGCGCGCGGGCGTCGAATACAACGTCGTGAACGGCCTACAGCACAATCCGTATCGCAACGTGTACGCGGGCGGGTCGCGGGTCGCCGAGCGGCATCCCGACCATCGCGAGCGCCGCGATGCGTTCGTGAAGCTGCATCAGTACCTGCCCAACCGTTCGAGCGTGAAACTCAACTATCGCTTCTACCACGACGACTGGGGCATCGACTCGCACGAGCTCGGCGGCAAGCTCAGCCAGTACGTGACGCGCGGGATGTTCGCGAGCTGGGAGTACCGCTGGTACACGCAGACGCCGGCCGACTTCTACCGCGACGAATACGAAAGCGCGGGCGGCATCGACGGATACCGCTCGGGCGACTACCGCATGGCCGACCTCGCCTCGCATCTGTTCGGCGTGGCGCTCGATGTCGACCTCGCCGCGTTCGACATCGCGACCCCGGTGCTCGATCGCATGGGACTGCGTTGCAACTACGAGCGCTATTTCAACAGCAACAACTACTCGGCCAACATCCTGACGACCCAGATCGCATGGCGCTTCTGAGCCGGCCGGTCTCGCGAGAGGAGCACATCGTGCGACGAACCATCTTGCTGATCCTCACCCTGGCGCTGGCGGCGGCATCGCCCGTGGCCGCGGGGATGTTCGAGCGCGCGCCGATCGCACCCGAAGCCGACATCGAGGTACTCACGCGCGATGTGGCGCGCGCACAGACCGGACGCAATCTGCTCGCGCATCCGTACGCGACCGTGACGATCTCGCATGTCGACGTGTACGACCGCTTCCCGTATGTCGAGTCGCGCGACTTCCAGATCGTCTCGGATCCGCGCTGGAACCGGCTCGTCTTCGGTGAGCGCGGCCGTAGCGTGCGCGCCTACGACGGTCGCGGCCCGGGCACCATCGCGCTCGCGCAGCCGCGCGGCATGGCGGTCGACGAGCGCGATCGCGTGTATGTCGCCGACACCGGCAACGATCGCATCGTCGTGCTCCAGGCATCGACCGAGTTCGAATCTATGACACTCACGCCGGTCGCGGTGATCGCCGGGCTGAGCGGCCCGTACGGAGTCGCGTACTCCGACGGCGGAACGCCGTTCGTCGCGGGTGACGATCGTCTGTATGTCGCCGACACCGGACGCAACCGCGTGATCGCGTACGCGCTCGAAGCCGCCGGCGCTCGCCAGGTTGCGGTGCTCGGCGAGCTCGGCAGCGGTCCCGCGCGCTTCGGCGGGCCGTTGGCCATCACCGTCGGTCGAACCGAGGGCGGACACACGCGCGATGTCTACGTCGCCGACGCGCACAACCGCCGCATCGTGCGGCTGCGTGACGAAGGCGCGGTCCTGGCGTGGATGGGTGAAGTGCGCCACGACGCCGACGTCGTCACGTCGCTCGATGCCGACCGCTGGGGCAACGTCTACGCCGCTGCACCGCGGCAGGGTGCGGTGCACAAGTTCTCGGCGAATCTCGAACCGGTCGCAAGCCGGCGCGAGGGACTCGATCATCCGCGCGACTTCCACATTCCGTTCGCGAATGTGCGCGACCATCGCACGGGCACCGTGGCGCGCGTCGGCCAGCCGGCCGGTGTGACGGTCGGCGACTGGTCGCCTTCGAGCGGCATCGCCAAGTGGAAGCTCGGCGTGGAGCTTTCGGCTTTGGAGATCGTCGCGAACGAAGGACCGGCGGCGCGCTTCCAGCTCGGCGATCGCGCCGCGGTGACGGTCGAAGTGATCGACGTCGCGAACGCGCGCCGGATCGCGCGCCGCACCACCGCACCGCTCGATGCGGGCACGCACGTGCTCGCGCTGTTCCCCGACGGGATTCCTTCGAGCGCAGGCGGCGATCTGATGCTGCGACTTACGGCGGCGTCGAGCTACAAGGACGGACCGTCGCACTCGGTGCAGACGCCGTTCCGCGTCAACGGCGGTGCGCCTGGCGCGTCGCCGCTGCGCGCGACGTTGCTCGGCAATTCGCCCAATCCCGCCGCACCGGTGACGCGCATCGCCTTCCTGCTGCCGGCGTCACCCGCGGGCCGCGTCGGCCTGAGCGTGATGGATGCGCAGGGCCGCCGCGTGCGCACGCTGGGCGGCGACTTCGCGGCCGGCCTCAACGAAGTCGTATGGGATGGCACCGACGATCGGGGCCGCGCGCTGCGGGGCGGCGTCTACTTCTCGCGACTCGACATCGGCGACACGCATTTCGCCGAGCGACTGGTGCTGGTGCGCTGATGACGGACGCGCGTCGTTTCGTTCCGCTGGTCCTCGTGCTCGGCGCGGTGTGCCTGGGCGGTTGCCTCGGCAAGCCCGAGATCGAGGATCGCTGGACGCGCATCGACATCGCCGGCGCGAGTGTTGCGCCGTACCAGGCGATCACGCCCGGTGTGCCGACCACGTTCGCGGTACGCGCGGCGATCACGTATCGCGCGATCCTCACGGGCTTCGCGGTTGCCGAGCTGCGCGCAAGCACCGTGGATCCGGCGAGCGTCGACGTCGAACCGAGTGCCAATCGCGTGCGCATGGCGGGCGAGATCGATCACATCCTCGCCAACTCGGTGTCGGTCGGACGCGCGACGCGCGCCGTCACGGGCTGGGATCACCTGATCCAGCATATCGACTTCACGTTCGTCGGCACCGCACCCGCGGCCCTCGATTCGACGGGAGCGGCACCCGGGTTATTCCTCGTGTGCTACCTCGGGTCGGGTGTCGAGCTGGAGCGCGCCGACGGAACCGACTCGCTGATCGTGACCCCATTTCCATCGGAGGCCTACGAGCTGTTGCCCGTCGGCCTCGAGCTCAACGCAGCGGTCGCGCCATGAGTGTGGCCTGCGTTCGCGACCGGCGCGCGGTGATTAAGGGACCCGCGACGCCGGCGCGACGCGGGTTGCTCGACGCGCGTTGGGTGATTGCTGCAACCGTCCTGATGGGCACGGCGCAGCCGTCCCATGCGGCGCCGGAGTCGGCGCCCCCATGGTCGTTCGGAATTCTCGCAGGTTCGGTGCAACCCGAGCGCGATCTTGCCGATTACCAGTGGAGGACTCTGCCGTCCGCGGCCTGGGGAATTCAGGCGCTGGCGGAGGCGGATCGATGGTCAGGCGGCGTGCGCCTGTGGAACACGCACGCTCGGCAGGAGATCGGAGCCGCCGAACCGGCGACGGTGCGGAGCACGAGCTTCGAGTTGGTCGGTCGCGGGCGATTGCTGAACGTGGGGGCGAGCCAGGTGCTCGCGACCGCGAGCGGCGGGCGCCTGCATCTGGGCTATGACCCCGATCACATCGAAGTGTCGGGCGATGCGAACGCCGTGAAGCTCGGGCCGATCGACGAGTGGATCGCGGGCGCGGGGCTTGCGCTGGAGCGCCGGGTCGCCGGTGCATGGAGAGTGGGATTCGAAGTCGAGCGCCGTTTCTTCGGCCTCGACACCGCGCATCGCGACGGCGAAGTGAACGTCGAGCGGCGCGAGACGATGGGCGACTGGAACGCGCGCGTCGAGCTGGCACGGCTCGTCGGTTCACGTTGAGAGGGATGTTCATGATGAACTTCGATCACACGAGCCTTGCGAACAACGGCGCCGCGCGTCGCGCGCGCGTGCTGCGGGCGTTCGCGCGGTGCGCGGCACTCGCGATGTTGTTGCGTGGCGCGGATGCCATGGCGCAGGACTCGACGGGCACGTCAGCAGTGGCGCCCGCTGCGGCCACAACGCCGGCACCCATCGTCGGCAATCCGCATCCGGTCGTCACCACGCGCAAGGTGCGCCTGCTCGATGCGAACACGGTTGTGCGTTCGGGGCCCGGCGATGCGTTCTCGATCGCGGGCGTTTACGGCAAGGACGCGCAGTTCCCGGTGATTGCGAAGAGCGGACCCTGGTACAACATCCGCCTCTCGCCGTCCGAGACCGCATGGGTGCATTCCTCCCTATGCGAGGAGCACGACGACGTGTCCGATCTCGAGTTCCGGCCGAACCCCAAGCTCTACACACGCACCGGCACGTTCATCCTCGGCGGCTACGGCGGCGCATACGCGTTCGATCGCAAGTCGAACTCGTTCGTCGCCGGCGGGCGCCTGGGCTACTACGTGTTCGACCGGCTGCAGGTCGAAGGCGGCCTCGCGTGGACACACATCCACCGTCCGGCCGAAATCGTCGAGTCGCTGTTCGATCTGTCGCTCGAAGCGGAAGACTTCCACATGCTGTTCTACAACCTGAACCTCGCGTGGGAGTTGCTGCCCGGGCGCCAGATGGTGCCGTACGTCACGGCGGGTGTGGGCAATTCGATCATGCGTGGCGAGAGCGAACCCAGCATCAACTTCGGCGGCGGAACCTCGCTGTTCATCTCGAAGCGTGCCGCGGTGCGCTGGGACGTGCGTGATCACCGTCTCGACATCGGTTCGGGCAAGAGCCGCGTGCGCAGCAACAACGTCGAGTTCACGCTCGGCACCACCTTTCTCTTCTGAACCGGAGGGCGTCGATGAAGGATTCACAGCGCTCCCTGCCGTCGCTTCGCGTGTGGCGCGCCGCGGTCGCGGCGGGACTCGTCGCGTTCGCGACGCTCGCCGCCACCACCGGCGCCGACACGTTCGAACCGTTCGCCGCGCGTTCGGGTCTCGAGGTCGCGCGCTCGGGTGCGCGCGCGTGGGCCGATGATGCCGAATTGGTCTATGTCGAGAACGATGAAACCGTCGACGAACGCGGTGCCGCACCGCGCTGGGGCTATCTGTTCCATTCGCCGTCGCTCGGACGCTCGCGCGTGTACTCGGTGCGCGAGGGACACATCCTCGTGGCGGAGAACCTCGAGATGAAGTTCACCGCACCGCCGGTCGCAGGGCAGTGGATCGACAGCGAAGCAGCACTCCGCAGCGCCGAAGACGGACCGGCGCAGGCGTTCCGCCGCGATCACGGTGGCCGGTTGGAGACGATGCTGCTGATGCGCGGCGCGTTCCGCGATGACGATCCCGATGCGACCAACTGGACACTGGTGTATGCGGCGGCGAGCGGTCCGTCGCTGTTCGTGGTCGTCGATGCGGTGGACGGGAAAGTCCGCCGCACGTGGAGGGGCTGATGCCTATTCATGAGCATCGCGCGCCCGCGCGCGATGCGATTCTGCTTCTTGCGGCGCTGACGCTGCTGACGCCGACTCTCGCGCATGCCGCAACCGCACCCACCGTCGTCGAGCTCGAACGCGTACGCCCGAAGCGCGAGCACTATCCGACCCTGCGTTTCCTCAAGGAGAACCGCGACTTCATCCGCGCGCGTTTCGATCTGATGCGCGAGAAGCTGGTGGCGGGCAAGGGCAGCGCGGAAGCGATCGATCCGCGCTACCTCGCGTACTCGCGGATGCTCGGCGAGATCCGCGCCGACGGTGACTCCGTCGCGCTCGCGGCGCGCTCGCGCTCCGGGCTCGACCTGCTCACGAGCATCACGCAACTCGGACAGCTCGAGGCCGAGCTGGATCTGATGGATCGCAAGCTCGCGCAGCAGCGCGAGCGCCTCGGCGTGCTGCAGGCAGACTTCACCGGCCGTCAGAAGACCGAACTGATCGTGGTCGTCAGCGGATATCCGAAGGCGGCGGGTCTGGATGAACTCGCGGTCACGCCGGAAGACGCCGCACCGCTGGTGCTGGCACTTACGCCCGAGCAGCGCGAAACACTGCGCACGGGCGGCGTCGTTCAGGTGTTCCATGGATTCGTGGAGCCGCGCGTGCAGTCGCTCGCGTTGCGCATCACGGGTGAGCAGTGGCCGGGCGGTGATTCCGCGTTCGTGCGGCTCGATCCGCCGCGCGACCGCATCACGATGCTGCGGCTCCACCTTGCACCGCTCGACACGCGTGGTGCTGCGAGCATCGAAGCAACGACCTGGCTGCACGACGAGCAACTCGGCGCACGGGAGCACTGAAACGTCATGCGCCTGAGAGCACACCACGGCCTCGCGATCCTGGCCGCGGCGACCGCGCTGTGCGCGCCGCTGCGGGAGAGCGCGCGCGCGGGTGGTTCCGGCGCGGATGCGGTCGATCTGGCGGCGGCGCGCGCCGCGGCAGCCGGGCGTAACGCGTCCACCGCACGTGCGGGAGACGAAGCGTCGCCTGATGCGCCGCGTGTCGATCCGGTTGCATTCCGTCTGGGACGCGCGGTGGCCGAGTGGCGCGCCGGCAATCCGCGCGGTGTGATCGAGAATCTCGAGCCGATCGACTTCGCGGCGTCCGCCGGAGTTCGCGAAGCGGATCGCGCCGCGTTCCTGCTCGGGCACGCGTATCTGAATCTCGGCGACATCGCGGCGTTCACGTCGCTCGCGACAGTCGTTGCGGCGTGGAACCTCCCGTCGCCGTACACGGGATGGCTCGCGTTCCAGCGTGAGCTGGTCGAAGCGGCTCCGGCACCGGCGCTCGACGCCACCGGTTCCGCGGGGCCTTCAGCGCTCACCACATATCGCGCGGCGCTCGCGCTCGAAGCGCAGGGCGGCAACGCAGACGCCGAGTGGGCACGTCTCGCCACCGATACCGAGACCACGCTCGGCCGCGATCTAGCGGGTGCGGCTCTCGTGCGCCGCGCGCAGCAGGCACTCGCGCGAGGCGAGGATCCGCGCGCGCTGCTCGAGGCCGTGCCCGCCGGAAGCCGCTATGCGGCGCGCGCGCAGCACATCCTCGCGACGCACACGCTCGAGCACGGCGACGCCGCAAATGGCGAGCGCATTCTCGAAGCATTGCGCGCCGACTCGTCGTACGCCGGGCGGCGGCAGGTGGGCCTCGCGCTCGCAGGCCGCGCGCTCGATCGCGCGAGCTGGTCGAGGGCGCTCGAATCGTACGAGCAGATCGATCGCGAGTGGACGCGCGATCGCGACGGGCTCACGCGGACGCTCGAAGCCCGCGCATTCGATGACGTGTGGGCGGCATGGGGCCTCGATGCCAATCCAGCCGATGTGCTGGTGCTGGACGCGCGGCTTGCGAAGGGCGGAGCAGACGTGCTCGCGCGTGCTTCGCTCGATCTCACGTTGCGTCCGGAGTTGAAGGTGCCGGTGCTCGATGTTGCCGCGCGCGCGTCGCTGCCGTCGAACGTTCCGCTGCCTTCAGCTCAGGAGTGGACTGCGGTGGCGCAGGCGGCGCGCGACGCCGACGAAGCCATGGCGAACCTCACGCGCACCCGCTGGGATCTGGCGGCCGAGCGAGAGCGGCTCGAAGAGCTTCGTCGCTATCTCGGAGCGGGACAGGAGCTCACGCAGCGCGAGACACGCGAGTTGGTGGCGCGCGCGGCGCTGCTCGACTCGTTGCGCCGCACGTTGGAAGCGCTTGATGCGCGCCTGCGATCCGTGCGTGACGCGGCGACGCGCCGCGTGCTGGAGCGCGCGACGAGTGTCGTCGAACAGTGCGCGAACGATCTGTTGTGGATCGGCGGCATGCGCCACTTCCACCTCGACGGCCCGCGCCGGGCGGCGCTGCTCGCCGCACCCGCGGGACACGTTGCGCCCGACTCGGTGCTCCGCGCGGAGGAGGGCCTTGCGCGCGAGATCCTGGCCGCCGTGCAGGATCTGGCGGCGTCGGCCCCCGATCTCATTGCGCGCTCCTACGAACAGGCGTGGCGCCCGGGGCTGATCGATCGCAGCCGCCGTCAGGCCGACGAAGCGGCCCGCGCGCTCGCGTGGGCGCGGCGGCTTGCCGGGAGCATCGACTCGAGCATCGCGGCGTACGCGACGAGCCCGGAACTGCGCACACTGCTGGCCAGCGTGACTCGGCTCGAGCGCACGGCCGATTCGCTCGGCGACCGTCACGACGCCCTGCGCGCCGACGTCGCGCGCACCGCGGTGACGCGCGCCATCGCGGCCCTCGCCGACGAGCGCGAAGCGATCGACTACGGCCTCGCGTCGGCGGCTTACGGGCTCGGCGTGAACCTCGCGGCGACACCCGCTTCCGCGCCGGCGATGCTCGCGCGCGGCGTGGACGACACGACCACGGCGATGACCGGCACCAAGGCCGACGATCCGTTCCTGAACCGCTGGCGTGCCGGCGCGATCGCGCGCACGCGCGCATTCCTCGGCAAGCACCCACGCTCGTTCGCGCGCGGCGAGATGCGCTTTCGCCTCGCGGATCTCCTGCTGGTCGAGGCGCGGCACGATTTCAATCGACGCATGGCGGAGTATCTGCGAGCGTCATCGGAACAACGCCCCGCCGGCCCGCTGCCGGTGCTGAGCATCGCAGAACCGCTCTCGCTGTATCGCGCGCTTCTGACAGAGGACGCCGCGTTCGAGCATCGCGATGCCGCGATGTTCAATGCCGCGATGCTGCTCGCCGATCAGGGCGATTCGGGCGCGCGTGAAGCGGAAGTCTTGTTCGCCGAACTCGTGCGCACGCATCCGCAATCGGACTACTGTCAGGAGACGTATCTGCGCATGGGCGACATGCGCTTCGGCGCGTCGCAGTACACCGAGGCGATCGCGCTCTACGGTAAGGCCGCGGCGGGCGGAGAGGCGGGCCTCACGGCGATCGCTCTCTACAAGTCGGGATGGAGTCACTATCTCGAGAACCGCTATCGCGAGGCCGCGGATTCATTCCGCTCGGTGCTCGATCTCTACAGCGAACAGCCGGCGATCGCGAAGCAGGCGGATCTGGCGGACGAAGCCGAAGCGTACCTCGTGCACTCACTCGCCGGCGCCGGCGGCGCGCGCGTGTTCGCGGAGTACTTCGATCGCATTGGGCCGCGCCCCTACGAGACGCGCGTGCTGCTGGCGCTCGGAGAGAATCTGCGCCGCCTCGGCCTGCACGCGGATGCGGGTGCGGCCGACGAGCTGTTCGCCGCGCGTTATCCGAAGCACCCGGACGCGCTGCTCGGCGTGCAACGGATGCTCGCCTCGCGGCGGCGTACGAGCCCGCGCGCCGAGATCACGCGGGCGCGGCTCGACTACGCTCCGAAGTTCGCGCCGGGCAGCGCGTGGGCGGAAGCACAGACGTCGGATTCACTGCGCCGCGCGGGCTCGGACTTCGCGCGCGCATCATGGACCGCAGCGGCACGCGAGCATCATCGTCTCGCGCGCAAGAATGGCGCCCCCGCGGACTGGGGCAAGGCGCTCGCGACGTACGAGATCCTGCTCGAGCGCTGGCCGCACGATTCCGAGAACGAGATGCTGGCGCTCGCCGCGGGCGAAGCGGCGTCGGCGCTCGGGAAGCATGCGCAGTCGCTCCAGCTCTACGGCATCGCCGCGGCATCGAAGCGCGACAGCGTGGCCCAGGCGGCGTTGTGGCAGCGCGTCGCGGTGGCGGATGAGTGGTATCGCGGCACGGCCACGGCCGCGCACGCGGGATCCGGTACACCTGCCGTACTCGGTCGCGATTCGCTCGCGCACATCGTGCTCGGTTCCGTTGATGAGTTGCTCGCGCGGTACCCGCGTCATCCGCGGGCGCCCGAGCTGGTGTGGCGCGCGGGGAATCTCGCGTTCGCGCATGGCGAATACGAGCGAGCCGCACAGGACTTCGAGAGGCTCGCAAAGCATCACGGCACCGACCCGCACGTGCCACAGGCCGCTTGCCTGCGCGCCGACGCTCTGTACCGGCTCGATCGGTTTGCGGATGCGGCGGTCGCATATGAGGCGGCACAGATCGTCGCGCAACGCGCGGGCAACGACTCGCTCGGCCGCGCCGCGGCACGCGCGATTCCGATCGCTTACTACCGTCACGCCGAGGCGCAAGTCGCCGCCGATTCGACGCAGTACGAAGCCCACGCGGCGCGCTTCGAGACGATCGCGCATCGCTGGCCCGCCTACGAGCACGCGCATCTCGCGCAGTATCGCGCGGGGCTCGCGTTCCTCGCCGCAGGAAAAACCGACGCCGCGGTGTGCGCGATGGACGCGGTGATCACCGACTTTCCAAACAGCCCGTACGTGCGCGACGCACACCTGCACATCGCCGCAGCGTGGAAGCAGGCGAACGACCGTGAGCGCGCGGCCGAAGCCTACGCGCGGTTCGCCGCACGCTTTCCCGATGACGCGAGCGCGCACGGCGCGTGGCTCGAAGCGGCCGACCTGTTCGAAGCCGGCGGTCTCAACGCGCGCGCCGACGAGCAGCGACTCGCGTATCTCGCGGCGTTCCCCGCCGATCACGAGGCCGCGCTCGAGATTCTGGAGCCGTTCGCGCGCCGTGATCTCGATGCGGTCGACGCCGGAAAGCCGCTCGCTGCGTTGCTCGCGACGCCGCGCGCGGCCAAGGGTGTGAAGGCAGCGCCGCCGTCCTATCTCGCCCAATATCTCAAACGCGCAGAAACGCATCCGAACGCGGCGTCGCCGTCGTTGCTCGCTCGCGTGCGGTTCCTCGAGGCGGAAGCGTCGTTCGCCGCGGCCGCGCAAATGCGACTCAAGCAGCCGCTCGCGAAGTCGATCGCCCCGCGCCTCAAGGCGCTCGACCGCACGCTCGCGCTCTATCGCCGCACGGCCGATCTCGGCGTGCCCGAGTGGTCGCACGCCGCGGCGTTCCGCATGGGTGAGGCGCTGGTCGGCTTCGCCGAGGCGCTGGAGCGCAGCGAGCGACCTGCCGATCTCAAGGGTGACGACCTCGCGGCCTACGAAGAGGTGCTGTCGGTGAAGAGCAGGCCGTACCACGATCGTGGCGAAGGCGTGTGGTCCGATCTGCTGCGCCAGCAGGCCGAGGGCGCGGCGCGTGATGCGTGGATCGAGAAGGCGGAATCGTCGCTGTGGCAGCGCCTCGGCACCCGCTTCTTCTTCCGGCCCGAAACCGACTATCCGCTGGTCGCGGCGACGCCGCCCGCGCGCGGCAGCGATCCGACGATGCTCGAGACGGATGCATCGACGACACCGCGGGGTGATGCGACGCGGGAGGTGAAGTGAGAACGCACCGGACAATCGAACTCGCGTTGATCGCCGTGGCGTGCATGGCGCTCGGTGGCTGTCGCGTCGCGGGGCTCATGGACCGTGGCGTCGCGGAGCCGGGGCGCGTCACGAGCCTGCCCGATGCCTCCAATCACGAAGAGACGACACCCGAGCAGCGCGCGGAGCGGGAACGCATCGCCGTGGGTGAACGTGCGGCACTCGCACCGCTCGAGCCCTACTGGCCGTATCGCCTGGCGCAAATGTTCGTGGAGATCGATTCGCTGTCCGCCGCCGAGGCGTCGCTGCGCGCTTCGCTCGAACGCGAGCCTTCGTATGCTCCGGCACTCGCGCTGCTGTCGAAGCTCTACTTCGGCTCACGCCGCCACGCCGAGGGTATCGCGCTGCTCGAAGCGGCGCGCAAACAGGGTGCGGTGCCGGACGAGCTGCTCGCGGGACTCGCGATGCACTACGACGCACTCGATCAGCCCGAGCAGGCGCGCGCGATCCTGGCCACGCTGGCCGACCCCGGCCGCGCCTCGATCCGCCCGGCGCGCGTGTTCGTGATGCTGCGCGGTGAGACGCCCGACGACGCGGTGAAGGACGCCGTGAAGGCGGTGGGCGACGAGCCGAAGAGTGCGGTGCATCAGAACAACTTCGGAATCACGAAGCTGCGCGCGGGCGATGTGCGTGCGGCGCGAGCGGCATTCATGGCCGCGATTGAAATCGATTCGAAGCTGCCGGGCCCGTACTACAACCTCGCGATCCTCGAGAAGTTCTACGGATTGGACGACCGCGCGGCCAAGCGCTGGTTCGATGCCTATTGGAAGCGCTCGCACGACGACCCCGACAGCCTGCAGCCCACGTTCGGCGCGTTGCCCGCGGCCGAGTCGGACGACTTGGCGAAGCAGGGAGGTGCCCGATGAGGCGCTGGTGCGCGGTGATGGTCGTGTTGCTCGGGATGCCCGGCATCGCGTTGGCCGCCAAGTCCGGAGTGAAGTCGCGCGCGGACGCCTTCACGCCGGCTGCCACCGCGGCGCGCGTTGCGGCGGCGAAGCGCGACACGAGCCGTGCGGGCCGCGCCTCGGTCCGGGCGGCGGCGCCTGCGCAGCCGGGTGCCGCTCCCGCGCGCCGCATCGAGACCACTCACATCGCGGGTGAAGTGCCCGTGCCGCAGGTGCTGTTCATCACCGCGCGCGATCAGCGCCGCTTCGCGGACTTCCATCACGCGCGCTATCTCAAGTCGAGCCGCGATCTGATCGAAGCCACGCCGATTCCGTCATGGATGACCGTCACGGGCAGCACACGCCGGGAGACCGCGCCATGATGATGCCGTCGGGACTTCTCATGAGTTCGCAGCGTCGCGGGCTGTTCGACGCGAATCGCGAGCGCGTAGCGAAGGCGTTATTGTTTGCTTCGGCGGTCGCGTCGTTCCTGTTCTTCGTCACCGTGCTGCTGTGGCCGCGCAACGAGGCTGCGGTGATCCGCGTGCTGTTGCCCAAGTCGCGCACGATTCTGATCCAGGAACTGCCGGAGATCCCGCCGCCCGCGTCCGTGCCCCAGCAGATCCCGGAGAACCTCACGGTCCAGGAGTTCAAGCAACGCCCCGCGACGGAGGCGGAGAAACTCGAAGCGGCAGCCCCGCCGAAGCGCCAGGCGCCGCTCGATCCCGATGCCGGAACCGAAGGACGCGCGCGCGCGAACGAAGCGACTGCTGCACTGGCGAGCGCGACGTCCGCGCTCGACCGGAGTCTCGGCGATCTCACGGGTGCGCTGAGTGCGAACGCCACCGAGCCCGCGCGGGGGCGCCGTTCACGCGGCGTGCGTTCCGGCCGATCGGACCAGATGCTGGCCTCGGTCGATCCTGGAGCGGCGGGCACCAGCACTGCGCTCGATGGCGCGACGGTTAAGGGCTCGCAGGTTGCGATCGGAGCTTTGGAATCCGCGCGGACGGAAGACGACGGCACTGCCGACGCGGTGACGGCCTCGACGGCGTCCGCGACGCAGCGCAGTAACGCGTCACTGCTTACGGCGGTGCAGAAGTATGCGGCGGGGATTCAGTACTGCTACAGCAATGAGCTGACCCGGGCGCCGGGGCTGCGCGGAAAGCTGGTGGTGGCTTTGACGGTTTCTGCGGCCGGGGAAGTGACTGACGCTCGGATCCTGAGCGACACGATGGCATCGACGCGTTTGGAAGCGTGCGCGTTGTCGCAGATTCGGGAGTGGAAGTTCCCGGCGATCGCGCATGGGGCGACGACGTTTCAGGCGCCGTTTGTGTTTACGCCACCATAAAGCGAACTGTCCGCAAGGACAGTTCGCAGTCTTTCGCGTGAGTGCTGCAAGAAGAGATCAAGGGTTAAGACTGCGAACTGTCCTTGCGGACAGTTCGACCTGACTCGCTAGCGAGTCAGGTAATACGTCACCTTCGCCAGAAAAATATTATCCGCCTCCGCCTCCGCGAGCCTCTTGAACGACGGCCCGATCTTGAAGTCCGGAATCCGCTCGTCGTCGGTGCGCTGCTGCGTCCACACCAGATAGAACGCCGACCCCGGCCGGTATTCCCAGCGGAACACTGCATTCCCGCGGATCGACTTCGAGTTGAAGTCGCGCACCTGGGGTGACCCCGGGCCTGCGCCGTCGCGGTCGAATTGACGCGTCGCGGGATCGTAGGTCCACGAGCCCGGACTCGGGCCCACGAAGTCGAGACTGCGCGGGCGCGCCAGTTCCTTGAAGTCCGAGTAGCGTCCGGTCGCGATCAGGGGCTGGCCGTAGAACTGGAAGCTCATGGTCGGCGTGAACGAGATGTTCATGCGGACGTTGGCAGACAGTGTCTGCTGGTCGAGTCGCGCGAACACGTAGCGATTGCCGTAGGTCGACGTCGCGGCGGCATCGGGAATCGTCGTCACGTAGAACGCGCCGTCACGCGAGGACTCGTACCCCGGGCCGACCTCGAAGCGCAGGTTCGCCATCGGCTTGTACACCATGTACGGATTCACGCTGTAGTTGAACGAGTTCTCCTCGGGCTGCAGGTACTGATAGAAGCTCGCGTTGTAATAGCGCTTGCGGCTGCCGTCGGTGTCTCCGAACAGGTTCAGCTCGTAGCCCGGCTTTTTGAGCATCAGCGGACCGCCCCGGCTGCGGCGCTGGTTCACGGTCTGCGGGTTGTAGGCGGTGCTGATGTCGAGCGTCCAGTTGTTCGTGTACCACCAGAAGCCCTTCGCCCACACGCCGGCGCCGGTGAGGTCGCCGTCGAAGTTCGTGCCGCCGAACACCGCGGCCGCGACGTCGTGCTTCTTCACGTGCCGGGTGGGTTCGGTCCATTTGTATCCGGCACCGATGTGGGCATTGGTCAGGTCGGCACGGCTCTGGAAGCCGAGATCGTTCGCTTCGAAGCCGGGCGAAATCATCCCCACGGCCGAATTGCTGAACCAGTTGCCCTTCTCCTTGTTGAGCCACAGCCGCGCGGCCCCGCCGACCATCGAGGTGGCGTCGGGATCGACATCGAAGCTCGTGGCATCGGGGCGCTGCAGATAACGGCGGCTGCTGGTTTGAAGTGCCGTGATGCGCTGCTTCGTTCCATTCACCACGCTGCCTGCCGCGAAGCCCGACAACACCCAGCCCTGATTGGCCCCAATGAAGTGCCATCCATCCATGACCGTCGTCAGCGCCGTGCTGTTGAACTGATTCTCGAGCGATGATTCGAGATTTCGGTGCGCAAAGGTGGTCATGACGCCAAGCCCGTTGCGGCGGTCCTTGAACTCCTTGAGCATGCGCGCCACGCCGTAGTACGTGAGCGGCTCGACGACCGCTTCACCGCGGGTCAGGTCGCCGCGCTCGAACTCCGCGTTCTCCTTGGCCGTCACCGTGTGGAGCATTCCGAAGTTCATGCTCGGGGCGAGTTTTCCGCTGAGCTTCGCCGCACCCAGGATCGTGGTGCCCTGCGGGACATCGGCAAACTCCGCATCGCCCGGAAGCCGGCCTTCGGGCGCATGACCGATGCGCCGCGAGTAGAAGAATGTCGGCTGGGGATAGTTGAAGCCCCAGTAGTCGCTCGCACCCTGCTGTCCCGCATCGAAGATCGAGCTGCCTTCGACGAAGAACGGGCGCTTCTCGGGAAAGAACGTCTCGACGTCGCTGAGGTTGACCACGGCGGGGTCGACTTCGACCTGGCCGAAGTCGGGATTGACTGTGGCGCTCAGCGTGAGCTTGCTGCCGAACGGCATCCGCAGATCGCCGCCCGCGTTGGGACGCATGCGCGAACCATCGTTGAACGGATCGTTTTCGTCGACGCGCAGGAACTCCGCTTTGCCGGTCGCGTAGGGCGTGATCTCGATCGCGTTGGTCGGATTCACATTCTCGAGTCCGACGAGGTGCGAGAACAGCGAGACGAATCCGTTCGACTTCTTGGGCCGCGGCACGAGGTAGACGTCTTCGAATCCGCGGCCCATCTGGCGTAGGAAGTTGATGCCCCAGGTCTGGGGTTCGGCGCGACCGAAGCGGATCTGGGAGAACGGGATGCGCATCTCGGTGGTCCAGCCCTGCGCGTCGCGCTTGGAGCGGCCTTCCCACACGCCGTCCCATGAATCGTCCGACCACGCGTCGTTGAACAGTGTGCCGTCGAACTGGGTGCCTGCGACGTTCATGCCGAAGTAATAGCCGCTGCGCTGGTCGTGATACGGATCGAGATAGGCCGTGAAGCGATCGGAGCGTGTGCCGCCGTCGCGGCGCGCCAGCTCGGAAACGATCGAGTCGGGTGCGGTGTCGAACATCCGAGCGCAGATGTAGAGCGCGTCCTTGTCGTACAACACCCGCACTTCGGTGCGCTGGGTCGGCGGCGCGCCCTCGACCGGGTCGCGCTGCGTGAACGTGCTGCACGGATCGGCCGCGAGCCATGCCGCCTCGGACGGCGTGCCGTCGATGATGATCGGCGACGTCAGCAGGATCGTGCGAACTTCCGGCGGCGTGGTGACAGGCGTCTGAGCTATCGCGGGCGCGACCGCGCAGGCGAGCAGCAGGGAGGCGATGACGGCTCGTCTCATGAGTGAACTCCAATGTTTTTAAGGATAGAAGCCCCGGTCACGGACAGATCATGGGAACGCGCGAGGGGGGAAAGGGTTTGAATCAATCTGCCGATACCTTGGCGGCGGAGTGATGCCAACCGCAATCGATGCGTCACGAGTGTCGCCTTTGGTGGGACGAACGGCCCGGCGGGCGGGATGTGCCGACCGGCGCGATGTTACGATGCGTGTCATCCGCGCGGCGAAGCCGCGGGGCCGAGTGCCCGCGGGCCCGCGGATCTCAATTCCGCATGAGGCCGCCCGACTAGACGAAGTGAGGAGCGAGTTCAATGACCGTTGAGACCACGACCCAACCTGCCACCGCTGCGAGAACCCGCAGCGGCGGCGTTACGCCGTTGCTCGCGTGGTGGCGGCGCCTCAGCCCGCTCCCCGGCGGCTCGTGGATCTTCTCTCGCGTGCTGTTCTTCGTCGTCCCCTACAGCGGAACCACCGGCGCCCGCGTGCTCGAGCTCGAACCCGGCCACGCTCGCATCGTCATGAACGACTGGCGCGGCGTGCGGAACCACCTCAAGTCCGTGCACGCGATCGCGCTCGCGAACGTCGGCGAGCTGGCGAGCGGCCTCGCGATGATGTGCGCGCTGCCATCGGGCGTGCGCGGCATCGTGACCGGCATCGACATCGTGTACATGAAGAAGGCGCGCGGGAAACTCGTCGCCGAGAGTCGCTGCGATGTGCCGGAGGTGTTGGCAAGCGTCGATCATCACGTGTACGCCGACATTCGTGACGCTGCGGGCGACGTTGTCGCCCGCGTGACGGTGAAGTGGCGGCTGGGCCGCGCGTGATCGCGCCGTGTGAGGCGCTCGCTACGCCCCTCGCGCGCCAGGCGCGCATCGAAGTTCCCCTCATCTGCGGCGCCATGTACCCGTGCAGCAATCCCGAGCTGGTCGCCGCCGTGTCCGACGCCGGCGGCCTCGGGATCATTCAGCCGATCTCGCTGACCTTCGTTCACGGACACGAGTTTCGCGCCGGACTGCAGTTGATTCGCCGCCTGACCTCCAAGCCGGTCGGTATGAACGCGCTGATCGAGAAATCGTCGAAGCGCTATCACGAGCGCATGGTGAAGTGGGTGGATATCGCCCTCGAAGAGGGCGTTCGATTTTTTGTGACTTCATTGGGCAACCCGCGGTGGGTCGTGGATCGTGTGAAACCGCTCGGCGGCGTCGTGTACCACGACGTCACCGAGCTGAAGTGGGGACAGAAAGGCGCGGATGCCGGCGTCGATGGACTGATCGCCGTGAACCGTCGCGCTGGCGGGCACGCCGGGCCGCGCGAAGTGCGGGCGCTGTTGGATGAGCTGGCGCCTTTGGGCTTACCGGTCGTGTGCGCCGGAGGCATCGGCGATGCGCGCGAATTCAAGGATGCGCTCGCGATGGGCTACGCCGGAGCGCAGCTCGGCACACGCTTCATCGCGACGCCCGAATGCCGGGCGAGCGATGCTTACAAGCAGGCGATCGTACGCGCCGGAGAAGGCGACGTCGTGCTGACCGAGCGGCTGACCGGGATTCCCGTGTCGGTATTGAACACGCCCTATGTTCAGCGCATCGGTCTACGCTCCGGCGCGATCGCGCGATGGTTGCTGCGCGGAAAGCGCACGCGCTATCTGATGAGATCTTTGTACGCGTTACGCGCGGGGCTGATGTTGAAGCGCACGTCGCTCGATGAATCACGCAGCGACTACTGGCAGGCGGGCAAGAGCGTGGCGACGATCGGAGCGGTCGAGCCGGCGGGAGAGATCGTGGAGCGGTTTGCGCGCGAGGTGTGTGGGGTGTGAGATCCGCGCGTTTCAACTGTCTTCGGGGACAGTGTGCGACCAAGCCAGCTTGGACAGAAGGGAGGGACGCGAAGCGGTAGCGACCTGAAATTCTGTGAGGCGTCCAGCGGGTGCGAAACCGACCGGCCAAAGCTGAACCCGGCGGGCCGGAAGCGAGCCTTGCGACGCGGACGGTAACGGACGCGGCGATGCGTAGGCACGCGAGTGAGTGGGCCGCGTGAGTTAGCCCCGAAATCGGGTCATCTCCGGAGCCGAGAGCTTACTGTCACTCGAAGGCAGCAGCGCCGAGCACGTGGGAACGGGTGAGTGGACGGCGCAACGGACGGGGTTAGGAATCACGGCACGCTCAACGAGGACGTCCCAGGCACTTGGGAGACCCTCACCACTCCACGGCAGATGGTGGTAGGGCGCGGGCAAGGGGCAACCGAAGCCGCGACCGAAGGTGGCGAGGGAGTCGGAGGACCGCATACGAGCGATGAAGTCGGGGAACGGGATGGTAACCGGACCCGGCGGAGCAAAGGCGGTCCGTGTTGATGCGAACTCTCGGAGGGCACCATGCCCGATGCTTCGACATCGGAACGCATGTCACCGCAACTTCGGAAGGTAGCGGAACGAGCGCGAAACGAACGCGCGGGGAAGTTCCACTCACTGGCGCATCTCATCGATGTGCCGAGTCTCGAACGGGCCTACCATCGTCTCCGCAAGGGTGCGGCGGTAGGTGTGGATGGGATCACGAAGGAACAATACGGGCAGGACCTGCGGCCTCGGCTGCAAGATCTGCACGCACGGTTGAAGTCCCAGCGATGGCGGCATCAACCGATCCGACGTGTGAACATCCCCAAGGAGCAGGGCAAGACGCGGCCGATTGGGATCTCGACGATCGAAGACAAGATCGTTCAGGACGCGGTGCGGGAAGTACTGGAAGCGATCTACGAACAGGAGTTTCTGGACTGTTCGTATGGCTTTCGACCCGAGCGCGGCGCCCATGACGCACTTCGTGCGATGAACCGAGTCGTGTTCCGGGGTGAAGTGAGCTGGGTACTGGAGGCGGACATCGTCTCCTTCTTCGACAGCGTGGACCGCACCCATCTGATGGAGATGCTCCGCGAACGAATCGCCGACGGGTCGCTGTTGCGACTGGTCGGCAAGTGCTTGCATGTAGGCGTGCTCGACGGAGCGGAGTACTCCGAGCCGGATCAGGGCACGACGCAGGGGTCGGTGATCTCACCGCTGCTCGGCAACGTCTATCTCCACTACGTACTCGACCTGTGGTTCGAACGCGAGGTCCGACCGCGACTACGGGGGAAAGCAACCCTCGTGCGGTATGCGGATGACTTCGTCATCGGCTTCGAGCGCAAGGACGATGCGGAACGGGTGATGGCGGTGCTGCCTCAGCGGATGGGACGTTACGGACTGACTCTCCACGCGGACAAGACGCGTCTGGTGCCCTTCATAAGACCGACGGGGACCGGGGGCCGAGGTCCGGCCAGCTTCGACTTTCTGGGCTTCACGCTCTACTGGCGGCGAACGCTCAGTGGCCGATGGCAGATGTGGTGTAAGACCCGGCGTGCGCGACTCAGACGGGCGATACAGTCCGTCGCCGAGTACTGCCGGCGCCACCGGCACCTACCGGTCAAGGATCAGCACGCCGCGCTCACGAGACGGCTCCGAGGGCACTTCAACTACTTCGGAGTGAATGGCAACGGACAGAGCCTGAAGAATCTGGTGCAGGCCACTGAACGCATCTGGTACCTGTGGCTTCGTCGTCGTAGCCAGAAACGTCGTCTCAACTGGGAACGGTTCAGCGCGCTGCTTCGGCGCCTTCCGCTTCCTGCACCCCTCATCACCGTATCGGTATGGGGCGATCGCCGCGAGCCGCACCAACGGAAGAGCCGGATGGTGGCAATCTCCTAGTCCGGATCTGGCGAGGGCCCCGGTTGTCGAAACCGCCGGGGCTACTCGACTATGCACCGCGGGTGCTACCCATGTACCCGGTTCGGACCGTCTTTTCTTCTTGACGGGTTCTGAAGCGCAATCTTCGAAAATCCGGAATGCTTGTCGGATCGCACCGCATCGCGCCTACGGCGCTCGATGGCATGCGCAATCCTCTCGTCCGCGAAAACTTTTCTCGGTGCGCCCCATGATGCGAACTCCGCGCATCTCCGTGCGCCAAAAATGCATGGGATAGAATCAACGCGTGTTCATCGCCCCCGCGATCGGATGCATCGTCGTCATGCGCGGAGGGATCATGAAACGCGAACTTTCCCATCTCACCGATCAGGTTGTGGAGCAGGGCCTCGCGACGATCGTCGCTGGAGGCTGCACGCACACCGCGAAGCTCGTCCTCTACATTGGCGAGGTCGACGCCCGCAAGCTATTTCGCGCGGCAGCGCACTCTTCGATGTTCTCGTACTGCGTGGACATCCTGCACTTTTCCGAGCCGGCAGCGTACAAGCGCATTCGTGTCGGGCGCATGGCGCGCAGGTTTCCCGCGATCTATGACGCGCTCGCGGAGAATCGAGTGCATCTGAGCGGGCTAATCCTGTTGAAGGCCTACATGACGCGTCGGAATGTGGACGAGCTGCTGGCAGCGGTGACCCACAAGAGTTGTCGGGAGATCAAGAAGCTGCTGGCTGAGCGATACCCGCAGGAGGATGTCGCGACGAGGGTGCGGGCGCTGCCGCGCGCGAGTACCTCGGCAGCGCAGCCTGCTGATAATGCGAGTGTGCACGCAGTCGGTGATGCGCAACTGGCCCCGCGGAAAGTTGGCAACTCGAACGCCGAGCTGGCCGCTGGCATTGTGCGCCCGGTAACACAGAGTTCTTCGGTCCTTCGGACCGAAGAGGGACGGACCGAAGTTGAACTGTCCGCGCGGACAGTTGATGCACCCTCGAGGCCGGCGAAGGTCGAACCCCTCGCGCCGCGTCGCTACGCGCTCCATCTTACGATGAGCCAGGAGATGCACGACAAGCTGCGCCATGCGCAGGCGTTGCTGTCGCACGCGCTTCCTTCAGGCGATGTACCTCAGGTACTGGAGCGCGCACTCGACGCGCTCATCGCGAACTTGGAGAAGGCGCAGTTCGCGGCGACCGACAAGCCTCGGCAGATCCGCGCAAGCGCGAATCCGCGGACTATCCCGGCGCACGTAAGGCGCGCCGTGCGCGAACGCGACGGGTGTCAGTGCACGTTCGTGAGCGAATCCGGCCAGCGCTGTCCGGAGCGGCACTTTCTCGAGTTCGATCACATCGATCCCGTAGCACGCGGTGGCAAGGCCACCGCGGAGCGCATGCGGTTACGTTGCCGCGCTCACAATCAGTACGAGGCGGAGCAGACCTTTGGAATAAAGTTCATCCAAGACAGACGACGCGAGTCGATGAGGAGATCAACAGTTGCGCGGGAAGCGCATGCGGGCTCAGAATAGACGAATACTTCTGGAGTAAAGATTGTCAGCTCGCCTTCAGACAGGAACGCACCATGCTCCAAATCGTGTTCTCCCTGGTCGTGATCGCTTATCTCGCAGATATGGCTTTGGCCACCACCAGGTTGGTGCCCGAGCAATATCCGACGATTCAGCGTGCCATGCTAGCTTCAACCTTCGGGGATGTCATCGAGGTCGCGCCGGGAGTGCACAGGGGGGCAGTTGCGTTCAACGCTCTGAGCAATGGTGTGCGTCTGGTAAGCACCTCCGGTCCGAACGTTACGTTCATCGAACCAAATCCCGGCCAATTCCCGGGAACTGCCGTGACTCTTGACGGCGTGGGGGACCAAACATCCATCGAAGGATTCACGATTCGTCAGCCACCAGACATGCAGGACGTTGGTAACGCGGGGGGAATGTATGTGCAAAACTCCAGGTGCGTCATTAGAGGAAACATCATTGAACGATGTCGTGCACAAGTGGGTGGCGGTATCTTCGTGTGGGGTGGCGCGCCAAAGCTTCAGTTCAATATAAGGCCCTTCCGACTTTGGTGTGGCTGAGAACGGCGGCCTGAAGTCCTGATAGGCTGAGCGCGGACCCTTTCCCCGAGGACGCGCGATGACGATCGACAGCCGGACCCTGTACGCGACACTGCTGGGCTTGAAGGCGCCGTGGGAGATCACGGACGTAGAAGTGAAGCAGCCGCCCGGCGAAGTGCACATCCGCGTGGCGCTGCCCGAAGGCACGTTGTGGGTGTGCCCGGAGTGCGGCACCGCGGCGCCGATCCACGACCACCAGGAGCGCCGCTGGCGGCATCTCGACACGTGTCAGTTCCCGACCATCGTGCACGCGCGCGTGCCGCGGTTGAAGTGCCCGACGCACGGGGTCAAACAACTGTCGGTGCCGTGGGCGGAGACGGGTTCGCGATTCACGGCGATGTTCGAGGCGCTGACGATCGATTGGCTGCGGTGCGCGAGCGTGAAGGCGGTGGCGAAGCAGCTGCGGATCAGTTGGGCGCAAGCTGACGGCATCATGCAGCGCGCCGTGACGCGCGGACTGGCGCGGCGTCAAACGGAAGCACCGCGCCACGCAGGCGTGGACGAGACGAGCTTTCAGAAGCGCCATGAGTACGTCACGGTGGTGAGCGACCTGGAACGTGGCACGGTGGTACACGTCGCCGACGATCGCGGTCGCCCAGCGCTCGATGGTTTCTGGACGCTGCTGGCGCCCAAGCAGCGCGAGCGAATCGAGGCGGTGGCGATGGACATGTGGGAGCCGTACATCCAGTCGACCCGCGAACATCTGCCCGGGGCGGAGACCAAGATCGTGTTCGACAAGTTCCACGTCGCCCAACACCTCGGTAATGCCGTCGACCTCGTGCGGCGCCAGGAACACCGTGCGCGCATGGCCGAAGGCGACCCGATCCTCAAAGGGACCAAGTATCGGTGGCTCGAGAACCCGCAGGGTCGCGACCGCACGGCGGCGCGCGCCTTCAATCTGCTGTGCGAGATCGTCACCCGCGTCGGCCGGGCATGGGGGCTGCGCGAGTCGGCCATGGCGCTGTGGGATCTGCATTACCCGGGCGCCGCCGATCGGAACTTCGCGGTCTGGTATCGCTGGGCGCGACGCAGTCGACTCGAGCCGATGCGCAAGGTCGCCGCGATGATCAAGCGTCACTGGGCGAACATCCGCACCTACTTCATCCATCGGATCACCAATGCCGGAGCCGAGGCGATCAACGCGAAGATCCAGTCGGCGAAGCGGCGTGCGTGCGGGTTCCGCAGCCGCGAGCGCTTCCGCACCGCGATCTACTTCCACTGCGGCGGACTCGACCTCTACCCCGCGAGCCTCGGCGCGGCATCATGATTCCAGCCACACCATTCTCGGAAGAGCCCAA
>JANLWX010000076.1:0-14731 GCA_031364845.1 Candidatus Eiseniibacteriota bacterium | reverse complement strand
GTCGCCGAACTCGGCGGGAAGATCGTCGCATGCGCCGCGCTGCGTCTGCTGTGGGACGACCTGGGCGAAGTGCGCTCACTCGCCGTCCATGCCGACTATCACGGCCGCGGCCTCGGCGCCGAACTCGTGCAGCACGTCGTCGACGACGCACGCACGCTCCAGCTCGAACGCGTCATCGCGCTGACGCGCGAAGTCGCGTTCTTCGAGCGCTGCGGCTTCGCCGTCGTCTCGCGCGAAACACTGCCGCGCAAAGTGTGGACCGACTGCGTTCGCTGCCCGCGGCGGCATGCGTGCGACGAAGTCGCCGTGGTGCTCGACCTGGTTCCCGGCGCATCCGAGAACGCCGCGCAGGAACGCCGCTCGTGGGTGCTGCCGATTCCCCAGCTCGCCGAAGCCGACCCGCACTCGCTGCCGATCATCTCGTGAAAGGAACCCCCGACGTGACCGCAACCCACGTGCTCCATGATGCGCTCGACAGCACCTCCGCGCCGCACCACCTGATCGACCTGCTCGGACTCGAGCGCGCGTGGGTGATGAACCTGTTCGAACGCGCCGACGTGTTGCGTGAAGCGCGGGGCACCGCACACGCGCCCAAGCCGCTGATCGGCAAGACCGCGGCGATGGTGTTCCACAAGCCATCGCTGCGCACACGTGTGTCGTTCAGCGTCGGAATGCACGATCTCGGCGGCGACGCGATCGATCTCACGTCGGTCGAAGTCTCCGAGCACGGCCGCGAGAGCGTGAAGGACGTGGCGCACGTGCTGTCGGCCATGACGCATCTGATCGTTGCACGGACGTTCTCGCACCAGCTCGTGCGCAACCTCGCCGCGCACGCGAGCGTGCCGGTCATCAATGCGCTCACCGACTTCTCGCATCCGTGCCAGATCCTGTCCGATCTCTACACGCTCCGCCGCGCCGGGCGCGATCTCAACCGCATGACGGTGGCGTGGATCGGCGATGGCAACAACGTGCTCCACTCGTGGCTCGAAGCCGCGACGATCTTCGACTTCGATCTCAACCTCGCAGTACCCGACGGCTTCGAACCCGACGGCGGCCTGTTCCTCGAAGCCGAGCGCCGCGCGCGCGGAACCATCCGTCGCTTCCGCGATCCGCAGGAAGCCGCACGCGGTGCGGACGTGATCTACACCGACACGTGGGTCAGCATGGGCCAGGAGCAGGACAGTGAATGGCGTCGCGCTTCGTTCGCCGGCTATCAAGTGAATGACGCGCTGATGCGCCTCGCCCACCGTGATGCGGTGTTCATGCACTGCCTGCCCGCGCACCGCGGCGAGGAAGTGACCGACGAGGTCCTGGACGGCCCGCAGAGCATTGTCATCGAGGAAGCCGAGAACCGGCTGCACCTGCAAAAGGCTTTGATGGTGGAACTGGTGCAGAACCACAAGGATATCTAAAGCCAGCAGCGCGTCCCGCGCACGCCCCGAACAGTACGATGCCTCACTCGGAGCTACTCATTGGCCATCTACCACAGTGAGCACACGATCGATAGACCGGAACACTTGGGCGGAGGAACATGGTCACTTCGCGCCATGACAGATGTCACAGTACTCATGGGCAAGAACGGCTCTGGAAAGAGCCTCTTGCTGCGGTCATGGCGCAATCAGAAGCCCGAGGCTGTTCACTATGTTGTTCCAGAGCGTACGGGCGAGTTGGACTTCCAACCGCAATTCACACAAGAGGAATTTACTGGAGTAACGAGGGGCAGCGTTTCCCGGAGCAACTTTGTCTATGAATATCGCCGCAGAATCATGTCTCGCGTCCACACGTACTTCATGACGCGAGGCAACATTCGTGGCACGGCACCGATATCTGGACCCGAAGAACTTGAACAATTCTTGGGCCTCCTGCTTTCTGATTTCGTAGTCGAATTGTCACCGAGAACGCCTCCGTTCGCTCTTCGCCACACTATTGACAACCGTTCCATTGTCGGTGTCGACCAGCTAAGCAGCGGCGAAGCCCAACTATTTACGATGGGCTTGGACATACTCACAATTGCGGGGATCTGGGAAATCGAGAACCAACCAGAACGCATCATGCTCATTGATGAGCCTGATGCGCACATCCACCCTGACCTACAAGTCCGCTTGGCGGACTTCCTTCTAACTATTGTCGACCGATTTCGCCTTCAAATAGTTGTCGCCACGCACAGCACATCCCTGCTAGCGGCGTTGGGTCAGTCGGGAGACTCCAAGACAAGCGTAGTATTCATGCGAAGGGCGCAGTCCGACTTCAAAGCTCAGACCTTCGGTCGCGTGCAAAAAGATCTCGCTGCTTGCCTGGGTGGGCATGTCTTGATGGGGCCTCTCTTCGGTGTGCCACTCCTGCTCGTCGAAGGCGATGACGACTATCAGATCTGGAGTCAGGCACCCCGGTGCCATGGCGTTCAAGTCTCGGCGCTTCCCTGCCATGGTGACGAAATCTTTCGGTACCAGTCTCAGCTTGAAAATATTCTCTCGAGTCTCTGTGAGTCACCGTCCGTTCCAACTGGCTTCGCACTCCTAGATGGCGACAAAGCCTTGCCTCTCCCGAGTGCCACGAATGCCCAAAATCACGTTCGATTCTTGCAACTTGGGTGTCATGAGTCGGAGAACTTGTACTTGACGGACGTCGTACTTGAGACCATTGGCCACACGTGGGAGACGGCAAAAGCGGCCTTGATGCAATCTGCGCAACAACGCGGGGACAAACAACGCATCCTCAAGGAGTGTCACAAATGGGATCGCAGAACTGAAGATCTGAAGCCGGTTATCAAGGAAGTTGCATGGATACTGGACCCGAAGCACGTTCCTTGGACTCTCCGTGTCGGTTCAGCAATCGGACGGCGTCGACCGACCGGGGATCTGGCTGAATTCCTCGGCGACAGTTTGGTAGATGCCCTTTGGATGTCCCAAGACTCTTCCGTTTCGGCTGGGGCATGAACGGGATTGCCCCCTTCCCTCCAATTGTCACGATTGGACACCAGGCCGATCGAAAGTAGTTTCGAATGCATCTGCCCTACATGATCGTGCCCGCCGACACCGAGCACGTCCGCTTCGGCAAGGCGCTCGGCACACGGCGGCTGATCTCCTCGATCGCGAACGGCGGAGCGTTCGGTCTCGTGGAGCATGACCTGCCGGCGGGGCAGCTCGGCTCGCCGCTCCACACCCACGAGCGGGAAGACGAGAGTTCGTACGTTCTGAGCGGACTTCTGACCGCACAGGTGGGCGAGGCGGTGATCGAAGCCCGCCCCGGCGAGATGGTCGTGAAGCCGCGCGGCATTCCGCACGCGTTCTGGAACGCGGGGTCCGAAGAGGTCCGCTTCCTCGAGATCATCACTCCCGGCGGATTCGAGGAGTATTTCTTCGAACTCGCCGCACCGTTCAATGCGCGGGATCTCGAAGCGATGGCCGCGATCCGCACGCGTTACCGGCTGGACGTGAATCTCGCGTCGATCCCGCAGCTGCTCGAGCGCTACCGACTCCAGCCGCCGTTCTGACCCGCGGGCGGACCCCCCGCGCCCCTCGAATCGATCCCCATGAAACATGTTCCGATGCTCCGGCCGCCGCCCGGCATCGAGAGCTTCCGGCGCGCGGGTGCCCTCATCTCCGCGCGTTCCCGTCGCGCACTCCGTGCGGCAAGACCGTGGCGGGGCGCGTCTTCACTCGTCGGCGCTCACACCGTTCGACTTCATCCACTTCGACACATCCCGCATGCGGCGGCGGAAGTCCCCGGGGGACTCGAACGGCAGCGGGCCCGCGGCCTTGGCGGCCGCCTGCACGGCGGCGGCCTCGGCCGGAAGTCCGTTGTCGCCGTAACGGGTCACGCTCTCCTCGGCGAGTCGCGCCGACACGACCAGCACCGAGTAGTTCTTGTCGTTGAGGAAGAAGTATCCGAGCGTGCGGCCGTAGGGATCGATCGTCGGACTGCGGATCAACTCGATCTTGGACGCGGTGGCGAACGCGCCATACGCAAAGGCGCGCGCTTCCGGACCGAACGCCTGAGCGTAGGGAAGCTCATGCTGCGGATGGCGCGTCTCGGGTGTGTCGATGCCGAGGAACCGCACGGTCTCGGCCTCCGCAGCGCCCCACTGGATCACCGCGGTGTCCCCGTCGTCGACGCGCACCTTCGACGGCTCGACCGCGATCCGCGTGCCGCTCGGCCGCGTCTGCGGCTTGCGGGGTGCCGGGGGGCGCGGCGCGGGGGGCGAGGCCGGTGTCGCTTGAGCCACGGGTCCGTCCGACGAAGCCATCGCTGCCGGGTCTCCGCCGGCCGCCGACAGCATGAGACCGAAGACCGCGACGGCCAGGGCGCGACGGAAGTGCAAGAGTGAACGCATGGGATTCCTCCTCGGAATGGTGGGGTTTTGCCGCGATCTCGGGGCCGATGGTAATCTACCCGCCGCGTTTGCGCCTCCCTCGCATCCGCCTCGAACGATTCCAGATTTCCACGAATCCGCGCGTGGTGGATCCTCATGTCCCCCCGCGAGCGCAGGCCATTGGATGCACCTCATTCTGTTTCGCCACGGTCCCGCCGGCGATCAGGACCCGGCACGCTGGCCGAGCGACGTCGACCGTCCGCTCACGCCGAAAGGCGTCGAGCGCACGCGTCTCGCGGCGCGCGGGCTCGCGCGCCTCGTCCCTGAAGTCGAATTCATTCTCACGAGCCCCTATGTGCGCGCGAAGGAAACCGCAGCAATCCTGAGCGACGTCATGAACGGCACATCGGTCGAGACGCTCGATGCGCTGGCGAGCGGCGCATCGCCGCGCGGCATGCTCTCGGCGATCGAGCGATTTCATTCCGGCAACACCGTGGTCCTCGTCGGTCACGAACCCGACCTCGGCATGCTCGCCGGGGCATTGATCGGATCCGCCCGTGCACTTCCGCTCAAGAAGGCGGGCGCGTGCTCGGTTCTATTTGGCGGCACACCACGAGCCGGCAGCGGCCACCTCCAATGGCATGTGCCGCCTCGCTTACTGCGCAAGCTCGCAGGAAAGGAAGTGCGTGCAACCTGAAAACCGCGATCGATTTCCGGGCGGTGATGCGCTGCCTGAATTTCCGCCTTCGGCCGAATCCGTGAAGCGCCGCCCGCGTCCCAAGCGGGGCGCCACCGCGAGCGCGCGGACGCGCGGCGAGATCTTGTACGGCTCGCGGGTCGCCGACTATCCGGGACGGCTGTTCATCGTCGAAGGCATCGACGGCTCCGGCAAGAGCACGCAGTTGACGCTGCTCGCCCAGTGGCTGCGAGGCAAAGGCTATCCGGTCGTGTTCAGTGAATGGAACAGCTCGCCGATCGTCAAGTCCACCACCTCGCGCGGCAAGAAGCGCAAGCTGCTGACTCCGCTCACGTTTTCGCTGATCCACGCCACCGACTTCTCGGATCGCGTCGAGCGCGAGATCATTCCGTCGCTCAAGGCGGGGGCGATCGTGCTGGCCGACCGCTACGTGTACACGGCGTTCGCGCGCGACGTCACGCGCGGCGTTCCGCCGCGCTGGGTGCGCTCGCTCTACCGATTCGCCGCGGTGCCGACGATGGCGTTCTACTTTCGCGTTCCGCTCGTCACCGCGCTCAAGCGCATCCTGTCGGGCCGGCCGAGTCTCAAGTGGTACGAGGCGGGCATGGATCTCGATCTCGACGCCGATGTCGAGGAATCGTACAAGCTGTTCCAGGGCCGGATCCTCACCGAATACGAGCAGATCGTGAAGGAGTACGACCTCCAGGTCATCGACGCGATCAAGCCGGTCGAAGTGCAGCAGCGGCTTCTGCGTCAGGCCATCCAGCCGCACATCGAACACATCGCGCGCACGGGAGAACTGGTATGAAGCGTTTCGGATCGTACGGCGAAGGCATTCCCGGCCTCGACCTCGCGGACCTGACCGGCTGGCTGATCGTGATCGAAGGGCCGGACGGCGTCGGGCGTTCGACCCACGTCTCGCGCCTGCGCGAGCATCTGGAGCGGCTCGGCTACGCCGTCGCCGAGACCGGACTGTCGCGCTCGGACCTCGCGAGCCGCGGCATCAGCCGCGCCAAGCAGGGCAACACACTCGGCTCGAACGCGTTCAATCTCTACTACGCGACCGATTTTGCCGACCGGCTCGAGCATCAGATCGTGCCCGCGCTGCGCGCCGGATTCGTGATGCTCACCGACCGCTACATCTACTCGCTGATCGCGCGCGCGATCGTGCGCGGCGCCGACGGCGAGTGGATCAAGAACGTGTACTCGTTCTCGCTCAAGCCGGATGCCGTGTTCTATCTGCGCACCGACGCCGAGGAACTCGTGCCGCGCGTGCTGGAAGCGGGCGGGTTCGACTACTGGGAATCGGGCATGGACATGCCGATGGGCGAGGATCTCTACGACTCGTTCATCAACTATCAGCGCCGCGTGATCCAGGAACTCGACATCCTCGCCACCGAGTTCGAATTCGACACACTCGACGCCACGCGCTCCGTCGAGGAGAACGCCGACCAGCTCGCGCGGCGCGTTTCGCAACTCCTCGAAGCGACCGAGTCACTGCGCGGGGAACGCTCGACGGCGTAGTTCGAACCATGACTCCCGCATCCCGCGCTTCGCACGACCTGGGCCGCTCCGGCGACGACGCGATCGCCGCGCGAGCGGCCGACGATGCGCGGGAACTCGCCGGCGCCTTCGAACACGCGGCCGCGCGCGTGCGCCGCCAACCCGCGGGCCGCGCCGATGGTGCATGGGTCGCCGATGCCGAGGCCGTGCACGATCTGCGCGTCGCGACCCGGCGGCTGATCGCGTCCCTCAGCCTGTGGCGTCCCGTGCTAAAGAAGCCGCATCGTCGCGCCGCCCTGCACGCCTTGCGCAAGATCCGCCGCGCGTTCGGTCCGGTTCGCGAGCTCGAAGTGCACGCGGGACAGGCACGCGCGCGAATCGGAACTTCGATTGGCGCAGCGCCCGCAGTGGACAAGACGCTCGCGGGACTGGTGCGTGCTCTCCGCCGGCGTCATGCGCACGCCCGGACGGAAGCGCTCCCAACGATCTCGGCGCGCCGCGTGAAAGACGTGCTCCGGGACATCGCCCGCACATTCGAAGTCATTGGTCCGCGATGGGCGAGTCCGCGCCGGCGCGCGCGCGTCGCGGAACGTTTGTCCGGTGCGCAGGTGGGCGCCCTCGATGCATTCCGCGCGGCACGTGCGCCGAATCTCTCCGCCGACGACGAAGCTTTCCACCGCGCGCGCATCGCGATCAAGAAGTGGCGCTATGTGGCGGAACGCGAGGGGCAGGCGCACGGTGCCACGAAAGCGCCGATCGAACGGCTACGCGAACTCCAGAGTGCGCTCGGTCACGCCCATGACGCGATCACGTTCGCCGAGGCAATCGCGCGCTTCGCCGCGCGGTCGAAGGCGCGCCACGCCGCGCTCGCCGCGGTCCTTTCAGAGCTGCATGCCGAAGCAAACGCTCACATCGAACGCTTCCTCGGGTCCGCCGCCCTCAGTTCCCGTAAACCTTCTTCCCGGGTGGCGGCGTCATCCCGCGGATCTTCTCGGGGTACGTGAAGCCGATCCGCACCGGCTCGGCGTAGGCCGAAGCCCATACCGACTCGAACACACGCCGCGCCTGCGAGGCGATCGGACGGTTGCCGAGCGTGAGTCCGAGATTGCGCGATCCGGTGAAGTATCCGGGACTCCAATTCGAAGTTCCGATCCACATCGTCGCGGTGTCGACGACCGCGTACTTGCAGTGATCGACGCGCGCGAACGGGATGTAGCCGCCGCTCCATTCGGGATACGACACGATCTTCACCTCGACGTTCGGCACCTGCGAGAGACGCCGGAGCCAGGCGAGGCCGCGCCCGTTCACGATCCAATCCGAAATCGCGAGCTTCACGCGCACCCCGCGCCCCGCCGCGCGGCGCAGTGCGACATCGAGCGTCGAGTCGGTCTCGCCGTACTCCTCGGGCGAATAGGTCAACAGCTGCAGCACCATCTCGTGGCGCGCATGATCGATGAGCGTGACGATCGCATCGAGGTCCCAGCGCGTGGAATCCGGAATCCATCCGCGCGGCGTGTAGCCCGGCCACACGAACACCGTGTCGCCGGGAGACTGGACGATCACGATCGGCACTTCGATATGACGTTGCACCGGCGCACGCGGAGCCTTGCGCGCAGACGTCGCACCTACGCCCGGCGCACTCCAGGTCGTGGTGTCCGCGGCCTGCCAGTCCCATGCGAACACGTCGCCGAACGCCTGAGCGACGCGGCGATCGCGCACCCGCACGCCGAGTTCATGGATGTGCCGCAGTGCGCGCCAGTCGAAGTTCTGACTGCCAACGAACATCTGATCGCCGTCGACGATAAAATACTTCGCGTGCTGGATGCCACCCGCGATGCGCTTGATGTCGATCCAGCGCCGCTCGAATCCCGGAAGCTTCGCCAGCGAATCGGCGGGTTGCGAATACGTGCCGCCCATGCCCTTGTCGAGCAGCAGCCGCACGCGCACGCCGCGCTTCGCCGCCCGGCCGAGTGCATCGATCACACCTTCGAGCGGCTCGCCCGGCCACGTCGAGAGATAGAATCCTTCGAGGTCGATGCTGTCGCGCGCACCGTCGATCATCTCGATCCACATTTCGCGCGCGCGCGGCATGCCGCCATGACCGACGGTGGTTTCCTCGGGAATCGTCTCGGCCAGCTGCACCGGGTAGTCGCCGGCGAACATTGCCTTCGACAATTTCGCCGCGGTCGCCGCGGAACCGGGACCTTTGATCATGATGGGTGCCGCAACCGCCGATGCGAACAGGGACGCCGCCGCCAGCAGCAGCGCGGCACCGACGCCCGCGCGGTTCAGTCTCATCGCGTAGCTTTCGCGCGGGAGACCGGCTTCACCCGCCGCGCCGCGCGGCGCACGGTCGCGCGCGTCACCCGGCGCTTCGTTCCCGATCCGGCGGCAGCCCCGTTCGCACTCTTCTCCGCCACGCGCTCGAGCGCGATCCGCACCGGCGCGTCGATCAACTCCGCCAGCAGATCCGATCTCCGCCGCGCCGCCCACAGTTCGAGCTGCGCGTCCCCGCGCGCCGAAACTCTCATGGTCACGGCGTTGCGGCCGCGCATCACGCGCACGCTGCGGACCAATTGGTAGTGGCTGCGATCGAGACCTTCCGCGATGCGCAGCAACGCCGCGAGCCAGCGCACCGCTTTGCGGCTCGACTTCGCGAGATCGCGGAAGCTCTTGTCGCGCTTGCGCGGCTTCGCCTTGCTGTGGAACCGCGCGATGTTGGCGATCAGCTCGACCTCGTCGGCCGACAGACCCCTGAGATTCCCATGGCGGATGATGTAGTAGGCGTGCTCCGAGTGCCCGTCGTAACCGATCGCGGAACCGATGTCGTGCAGCAATGCGGCGAAGTGCAGCGCCTCGCGTTCGGCGTCGCCGAGACCGTGACGCGAGCGGAGGCCGTCGAACAGCGCGAGCGCCAGCTTCGCCACGTGTTGCGCGTGCGGAAGGTTCGGCTCGAACTTGCTCGCGAGCTGGAGCACGCTGCGCAGCTTGAGATTCTCGACCTGGTCCAACCGCGAGACTTCCTGCGCGTGCGAGGACAACCAGTCGTTGACCAGACCCTCACGCACGCCGAAATCCGAGACCGTGATCTCTTCGAGCCCGAGCCGGCTCAGCACGGCGCACAGCACCTCGGCGCCGGGCACGATGATCTCGGCGCGCTTGGCGTCGATGCCCGGCAGGCGCTCGCGCTCGGCGATCGACATCTTGCGCATCCGCCGCGTGAGCTGCTGCAGCGCATCGAGCGACAGCACGTGGCCGTTGATCTGGCGGATCGGCTGCCCGTGCTCCATCCAGTGGGCGACATGGGCGAGCGCATGAATCGAACCCGAAGAGCCGTACGCCGCCGCCGGCTCGTGCTCCGCGACCGCCTCGAGCGGATCGCGCAGGCCCTTCTTCACCGCGCGCGCGAGTCGCTGGAGTTCGCGCCGGGTCGGCGGATCGGACTCGATCAGGCGCTCGGTCAGGCGCAGCGCGCCGAGAGGCACGCTCACCGCGAACGCCATGCGGTCTTCGTTTCCGACCACGAGCTGGGCGCTGCCGCCGCCGATATCCACCATGAGCACCGGATCCGGGCCGAGCTGGATCGCGCTCTTCACGCCGAGATAGATGAGCCGGCCTTCCTCTTCGCCCGGGATTACGCGCGGGGTCACGCCCGATGCAGCACGGGCCGCGGCGATGAAGTCGCCGCCATTGCGCGCCTCGCGCACCGCCGCGGTCGTCGTGCACAGGATGCGGTCGACCTGGTGGCGGCGCGCGAGCCGCACGAATCGCGCGAGGGCTTCGACGGTGCGCTGGATCGCCTCGGCGCGCAGACGCCCGGAGATGAAGGATCCCCGCCCGACCTGCACCACTTCGCGCTCGCGATCCACGACCTCGAACGCGCCCGGTCCCGTGGACCGCGCGATCACCATGTGGATCGAGTTGGTGCCGATGTCGATCGCCGCAATGCGCATCCGACCTCCTTGTCACTCAGGTTGAGCGCCGCGCGTGCGGTTTGCAAGCTCGCGGCACCGACCAGGTGTTAATGCGCACGGCCCTCGGGCGAGCGCGTGGAAGCGCGGCTCCAAGTCCGTGTTCGCTGCTCTGAATCGCGCTCGCGTTACGCCCGCGATCCACGCGGAGTTCCTGCCAGGCCGTACGCCTGCGGTCACGCGACGCGATGCGTTCTAAAACTCTCCCGTTGCAAGGCACGAACCTTGATAGCGAAATACATCAGAAGGCACACACACCTCTCGCGACGACATCGAGGAGAGCGCATGGATTCGGGCAAGAATCGAGTGTTCACGTTGCTGGACCGATCCCTGATCGGGCTTCTGATCTTCATCGTCATGCTGCTGCTCGGGATTCAGGCGGTCCAGGCAGGTTGAGCCGGCCGGATGACGGGAACCATACGAACGGGTGATCGCGGAAAGCGCGGCCGCCCGTCTTCGTTTTTCTAGACTTCGCGTGGTGGCACGGACGGATCGGAGATCGTGCCGGGAATCCCGGCATCGATCGGCGGGCTCGACACCGCCGCCCGCGCCGCCCGCCGCGCGAGTTGAAGCGAGCGCACCATGACCGCCGCGATCAGTGCCGCGAACAATCCGATGAGCAGGACGAGCGGCGGACCGAACGACTTCAACCGGTCGAGAACTTCACCCCCCGGCCAGTAATCGACCGCCCATACGAGTTCCCCCGCGCGCACGGCGACGGTGTGCTGCCACGTTTCGGAGTCCGCACCTTCCTTCGAAGCGAGCGGTCCGAACACGTGATACGGACCTTCACGCACAGCGACCGAATAGCCGCGGCGGGTCGCGGGCTCGACGATCGCCTTGATCAGATCCGGGGCGCGCGCGACCGCAGCGATCGTGCCCAGCCGCGTGCCGTCGCGCACGAGCGGTGCCGCGAACACGAGCATGCGCTGCCCGCCCGGCCCGGGGAAACTCGGCGACACGATGCCCCCGGACTGCTGAAGCGCACCTGTCATGCCCCGGACGCGCTCGCTTTCGTACGTCGAATCGAGCACGGCGCCGGGCAGCCGCGCCGTGAGCGGCGTGCTCCACCGCGGCGCGAAGTCAGAGTCCCGCCACTCGAATGCGCGGTACACCGGATCGCCGGCGGCGAGCGCGGTGGCATCGAGTTCCCACGCCGCCTGCTGCGGGTCGGCGACACCCTCCCAGCGGCGTGCGAACTCCGCGATCGCGCGCGTGCGCGCATCGAGCGCCCGCGTCATCTCGCTCGCGATCACCCGGCCTTCGGCATCGAGCAGCCGCTCGATCAGGCGATCCTCGTGCGACCGCAGCGCCGAGAACAGCGCAACGGCGATCGCCCCGACGAAGATCGCGGTCGCGAGCATCGCCGCATGCTCGATCAACCCCCGCGCGATCTCGCGCCCGGCCTCGCTCACGGTCATTCGCGTGGAGAGCGCCATGTCAGTTCCATCCCTCGCCCACCGCGCGCGCGTAGCCCGCCCAGTAGGGATCGGGTTCGGCATCGGTCAGCGTGTTCACGCGGCCGTCGGCCTCGGTGAGCCACACCACGCCGTTGCCGCGCACGACTTCGCCCAGCTCCGCCGCCGCAATTCCGGCTTCGGCCAGCGTTTCGAGCACCGCGCGCGCATGGGCCGGCCGCGCGCACACGATCAAGGCGCCCTCGGACAGGCTCCAGTACGGATCGATCCCGAACGCCCCGCACGCGATCCGCGCCTGCGCGGGCACCGAGATGCGCGCCCGTTCGATGCGCAGATCGTGCGTGCACGCGCGCGCGAGCTCGACCAGTCCGCCCAGCACGCCGCCTTCGGTGGCGTCGTGCAACGCGCTCACGCCGCGGTCGCGCACACCCACGCGCAGCGCCGCGCGGCAGTCCTCGACCACGCTCACGCGATCCAGCATGCCCTTCGCCTGATCGAGCGTCGCAAAGGCGTCAGCTTCGTCCATTTCGGCGGCGAGCGCGGAAGCGAACCGTCCCGGAAACAGGTGTGCAGCGATGGCCGTTGCTTCGAACGCCGCATGCTTGGTCAGGATCACGCGGTCGCCGGGCTCGACAAACGGGGCACCGACCCAGCGGCTCTCGTCGCCCACGCCCATCAGCGTCGCGGATCCGATGATCGTGAGATCGCATCCTTCGTAGCGTCCGGTGTGCCCGGTCACGACCGCAACTCCCAACTCGGTCCATGCGGCGTGCATCGCGCCGAGATAGCGATCGAGCGTGGCGTCCTCGAGCCCCGGCGGCAGATGGAGCGACACCGCGGCGTATGCTGGTGCGATCCCTGTGGTCCAGAGATCAGACGCCACCAGATGACAGGCGAGCCGCGCCGATCGCTCGGGGCCGAGGGCTGGGATCAGCGACAGCGGATCGACCGTCGAGGCGAGCACGCGCCCCGCGCCCACGCGCACGATCGCGGCGTCGGTGCCCGGCCGCGGGCCGAGCAGCACCTCGGGGCGCGCGGTGCCGAGACGCGGCGCAATCCAACGATCGAACGCGGCGGGACCGAGCTTGCCGATCACATCACGCCCGCATTCCGCCGTGCCCCGCGTCCCCGATCGGCAGGCCTCATGCGGCGGCTATTGCTTCCCGTTCTGTGCGCGCCCCATCACGCTGTCGATTTCGGCTGCCTGTAGGAACAGCGCATGGTTGCCGCGGTTCTCGGTCATCATGCCGGTGACGGTCACGTTCTTCGCGAGCAGGGAGCCGACCGTCTTCTTGAGGCTGACCTGTCCGTCGCGGCGCGGATGGTGCTCCTCGGCGAACAGCACGTAGAGCGTGGTGTCGGCATCGACGATGCCGATCGGCTCGCCCGCGGCGATGCACTTACTCCCGCACGCGATGTGGCCTTCGCCGCGCTTGCCGAGCTGCAGGTAGCACGAGACGTCGACGATCTCACCCGTCACCGTCAGCCGGCGGCCCTGCGCCAGCACCTTCTTGTTCGCCTCGGACGCCGCAGCTTCGTAGGTGGTCGCGGTCCAGCGCGCGGTGGAGGGATCTCCGACCGTGACGATCGGCATCGTCGCGGCGGCGGATTCGGTGCGGGCCTGTGCAGCTTCCTTGCTCCGCGACATCGACACCGACACGGCGGTCGCGATTCCCACCGCGATCGCGGTCCAGTAGGCGTAGCTCTTGCGTTTCATGTTCGACTCCTTCGTCATCCGGCCTGATTCGAGCGTCCCATCCGCCACACGAGCAGCGGCGGCGTCATGAATGTCGTCAGTGCGACCATCACCACCACGGCCGAGAACACGGCATCGTCCACCACCCGCACACCCGCGAGGTGCAGCGTGGTCCCGATGCCCGCGAAGATCAACCCGACTTCGCCGCGCGGGATCATTCCGAGCCCGACCGCGAGCCGGTCCGCGCCCTTTTCGAACACGCCCAGCGCGCACGCCTGCTTGCCGACGACCGCGGCCACCGTGAGGGCGGCGGCGAATCCCAGCACCGCGGTGTTGCCGAACACCGAGAGATCGACGCGCATTCCCATCAAAACGAAGAACACCGGCACCAGGAACGAAGACAAAGGCTCCAGCAATTCGGGAATGTCGCGCCGCTTGCGGTCGCGAGCCCGTAGGTCCTGATACTGGACCTCATCGAGAATCAACCCCGCGGCGAACGCGCCCACGATCGGCGCGAGGCCGAATTTTCCCGCGAGGAATGCGAGACCGAAGCACATCGCCAGCGCCACCGAGAGCAACAGGCCTTCGCCGGCGAGCAGCCCGGCCGCCTTGAACAGACGCTTCGACAGCCACTGGCCGATCACGATCGAGCCCGCGAGGAAGCCGACCGCCTTCACCAGGATCCACACGCCCTGCATCGGCTCGAACGCGCGGCCCGCATTCGACGCGACGATGATGCCCGACACCACCGCGAGCACGATCAGCCCCAGCACATCGTCGATCACTGCCGCACCCAGAATGATGCGGCCCTCGGTGCTCGAAGTGCGCTTCAAGTCGGTGAGCACACGCGCCGTGATACCGACGCTGGTTGCGGCCAGCGTCGCGCCCACGAACCAGTGCGTGAGCACATGGTGGCCCGGGAAGAAATACGCCGAGCAGAAGTAACCGAGCAGCATCGGGACGACCACGCCGATCACGGCGACCACCATCGAGGACGCGCCGACCGCGAGCATCTGCTGCACGTTCGAATGCAGTCCGACTTCGAACAGCAGGAACAGCACACCGATCTGCGCCAGGATGTCGAGCCCCTGAACCTCCTTCAATCCGTCGAGCCCATGGAATCCGATGAGCCCG
>JANLWX010000075.1:0-74271 GCA_031364845.1 Candidatus Eiseniibacteriota bacterium | reverse complement strand
CAGGAAGAATCCCGAAATCCAGGTCATGTACGCCTGCCACTTGAACCAGTGGAGCGCGGCGGGCATTTCGTTGGGTGCGAGGTAGCGCCGCTTCACGACTTCGTAGAAGCCGCCGCTGTGCACCATCCACAGCTCGCCCGCGACCGCACCTTCGCGCGGGCGGCTCGGCGGGACCAGGTGCGAGTCCATCCACATGAACAGGAACGAGTCGCCGATCCACATGATCGCGGCGATCACGTGGACCCAGCGGCCGAGCAGATTGAGCCATTCGAGCGCGAGCGATTCCATGGGTCGCGGACCATAGCAGATGCCTCGCGCTGAGGCGGAGACGTCTCGCGGCGGGGCGCAGCCCCGTCGCGAAGTGTTTCCCCCGTCACGAAAGGTTACTGTGCAGCCCATTCAGCATTGCCGTCGCTGATCGCCGTGGCGATGGGAGCCACGAGTCACCGCAATGCGGATCCGACACCCAACGGGCACCGCCGTGCCCAAAGGATCTCCACCATGCGCCGCCCACCGCCGTCCCGCCCGATGTCCACGATTCGACGGACCCTCGCCCTCGCCGCCCTTCTCATGAGCATCACGGCACCGCTGATCGCGGATTCCATTCCCGAAGGTAGCGAAGCCGCCCCATCGGCCGCGGCCGAAGGCGCGAATCCCGAGAACTCGACAAACGCGACGACGGTGGAGAAACGCGTCGCTGCCTCGGCCGACGACGCCGAAGAGATCGCGCAGCACGAGGCGAATCTGACGAGCTCGGATCTCGACCTCATTCATGACGGATCGGATCAAACGGTGGGCATTCGCTGGGCCGGGCTCTCGATTCCCAAGGGTGCCACCATCACTGCCGCCTACGTGCAGTTCACCTCCAAAGAATCCCGCAGTGAGACGACGAAATTGTCGATTCGCGGCCAGGCCGCCGACAACGCACCGGCGTTCACGAAGACGCCGGCCAACGTCTCCGCGCGCGCGCTGACCAGCGCCAGTGTGAATTGGGCTCCCGCGGCGTGGTCGCAGGACCAGGCGAGCTCCAGCCAGCGCACGCCCGATCTGCGCGCCGTGATCCAGGAGATCGTGAATCGTTCGGGCTGGGCGAGCGGTAACGCGCTCGCCATGATCATCACCGGCAGCGGACAGCGCAGTGCGTGGTCGTACGATGGAAAGTCGAGCGCGGCCGCGCTGCTGCACGTCGAATTCACCGCGGGCGGATCCTCGACCGACAATCCGCCGTCGGCAACGCTGGCCGTCTACGCGGGCTACTACGACACGCATCACGGCAGCCACCTCAAGACGAAGCCCAGCCCGTGGCGGGGATCGTCGAGCGTGGTGTTCGCCGGCAGCCCCGACCCCGGCACATCGAACGAATGGGACTCGAGCTGCATCCGGATCGACAACCTCACGTCGTCTTCGATCTCGGGCGTCTCGGTCACGGTGACGATGGGCTCGAAGAGTTTCGCGCTGTGGGGAACGAACTCGATTCCCGCGGGCAAGTCGCTGATCCTGGCGCAGACCGGCTTCGAGAACTTCGACGGTTCCGACACGAGCCCTGCCGGATGCTACGGATGCAATCCAAACCTGTGTCTGACGGCGGTGTCCTCGGCGCGACCGTCGGTGCGCGTGACGATCGACGGGAAGTCGACGTACTACGTGGACTCCGACCAGATCCTCAACACGAAGGGCGTCGACGGCGCGGGCTGTCCGTACACGGGTTCACGCAACGACGAGTCGTACGCCTGGGAGCGGATCTACCCCGCTACCGGAACGCTCGCGCAGGGATGGCAAGTGGACTCCGAGAATGTGATGCCGGCGCCGGTGGTCGAGCGATCGCTTGCGCTCGCGCCGCCCGCGCCGAATCCGTCGCGCGGGGACTTCGCCATCGAGCTGGTCGTGCCGAAGCGCGGCACGGTGCGTCTCGCGGTCTACGACGCGATGGGCCGGCTCGTGAAGACCTATTTCAACGAAGTTCTCGAGGCGGGTGAATACCGCGGCCGCATGAACATCACTGAAGCGACCTCGGGCACGTACTTCCTCAGACTCTCGACTGAAGAGGGTGTTTTGAGCCGCCGGATCATCCTCGTGCGATGAGCGCCGGACCGCGCGGGAAGTGACGGCATCCGGGGCACCATCCGTGCGATTCGCGCGGCTGGCGCCGCCATCCGCCGGTATGCGACCATCCGCGCCGCTCCCGCACCGAAGGCCGGATTCGCCACCGCCATTGCGAAAGGATCCCGTGATGACCACCGCTGTGACTTCGCGTCCCGCGCCCACTGAACACGCGCCCTACTACGGCAAGTACATCGCGCTCGTCACCGAGAACGACGCGCTCGCGGCGCTCGAAAGCGAGCACGCCGATGCGCTCACGTTTCTGCGCGGCATTCCCGAAGCGAAGGGCGAGCATCGCTACGCGCCCGGCAAGTGGTCGATCAAGGAAGTGCTCGGGCACCTGATCGACGCCGAGCGCGTGTTCTCATATCGCGCGCTGCGTTTTGCGCGCAAAGACGAAACCTCGCTGCCGGGCTTCGAAGAAAACGACTACGTTCCCGCCGGGAACTTCAACGCGCGCACCCTCGCGAGCCTCATCGAAGAGCTCGAGGTGGTGCGCAAGTCGTCGCTGTTGTTGTTCCGCCAACTCGACGCCGCCGCCTGGAATCGCAGCGGGGTCGCGAGCGACAACCTGATGAGCGTGCGCGCGCTCGCGTTCGTGATCGCGGGCCACGGCCGCCATCATGTCGAGATCTTGAAGACCCGTTATCTCTAGCCGCACGGCGCCCCGCGCCCGTCCCCGAGGAGTTTCATGACCGCACGCAAGAGGAATCCGCACATCACGGGTCGCGCGATCGATCCGCCCGCGATCACCGGCCAGGAGACTGCGGCCGATCTCATCGATCAGGCGTTCCTGGCCTACAACGGCGCTCGCCTGCGCGAGGGTGCGCGGCTGTTGACCGAACGGATGCTCGCCGACGATTCGACGGTGGCGCTGTCGATCACCGGTGCCCTCACGCCGGCCGGGCTCGGGATGAGCGCGATCATTCCGCTGATGCGCGCGGGATTCGTCGACTGGATCGTCTCGACCGGTGCGAACCTCTATCACGACGCGCATTTCGGCATCGGGCTCTCGATGCATCAGGGCACGTTCCAGGTCGACGACGTGGCGCTGCGCGAGCAGGAAGTGGTGCGCATCTACGACATCTTCTTCGACTACTCGGTGCTGCTCGACACCGACGCGTTCTTCCGCGAGATCATCGCGGCACCCGAGTTCCAGCGCACCATGAGCAGCGCCGAGTTCCACAACCTGTGCGGCAAGTACATCCGCGCGCGCGAGGACAAGCTCGGCTTGAAGCACCGCTCACTGCTCGCGGCGGCTTACGAATACGGTGTGCCGATCTACACGTCATCGCCGGGCGATTCGTCGATCGGCATGAACATCGCGGCCAAGGCGCTCGAAGGCGGCAAGCTGCTGCTCGATGTGAATGCCGACGTGAACGAGACCGCGGGCATCGTGTGGGACGCAAAGTTCCACGGGGGCAAGAGCGCGGTGTGGATTCTGGGCGGTGGCAGCCCCAAGAATTTCCTGCTGCAGACCGAGCCGCAGATTCAGGAAGTGCTCGGCATCGCCGAGAAGGGCCACGACTACTTCCTCGCGATCACCGACGCGCGTCCGGACTCGGGCGGCCTCTCGGGTGCCACCCCGGCCGAAGCCGTGAGCTGGGGCAAGATCGATCCGGATCAGCTGCCGGGCACCGTGATCTGCTACGCCGACTCGACGATCGGCCTGCCACTGCTCACGGCTTACGCGCTCGCGCGCCACGCGCCGCGTCCGCTCAAGCGGCTCTACGATCGCCGCGCGGACGTGATGGCGCGGCTCAAGGAAGCCTACTTCTCGCGGGGACGCGCCGCCGAGACGCAGACGAGGAAGTAGTGGTCCACGGCTCCGCCGATTTTCCGCTCCCCGATCTGCGCTTCGTTCCGGTCGAAAGTCTGGTTCCGCACGAGCAGCACGACGCTCATCGCATGGAGCCGCTGGTGCGCCAGCTCCGCGAGGAGACGCACCTCAAGAACCCGCCGGTCGTCGCTTCGCTCGCCGACTACGACGGCGATCCGCGCTACGTCGTGCTCGATGGCGCCAATCGTTCGACCGCGGCGCGCGCGGCGGGATTTCCGCACATGGTCGTGCAGGTCGCGCGCTATGAAGAGCCGCACGTGCGGCTCGCGACCTGGTATCACGCGCTGAGCGAGATGACGGCGCAGGAGATCGAGACGGCGCTGCACGCGATTCCGGGGCTCACGTGCCACGCGGAGGACCGTATTCACGGGCGCGCGCTGCTCGCGCGGCGCCAGGCGCTCGCCTGCATCGTCACCTCGGACGCGAAGGTGATGACGCTCACCGGCGGCACCGATCTCGAAGACAAGAACGACCTGTTGAATCAGGTGGTCGACATCTACCGGCGCCGGCACTTCTATCGCGTCACGGGCGACACGCTCGAAGCGGCGCGTCATCGCCATCCCGACGTCACCGCCGTCGTCGTGTTTCCGCACTTCGAGCCCGACGAGATCCTCGAGCTCGCCATGAGCGGCGCGCGGCTGCCCGCAGGGATCACGCGGCACCTGATCCGCTGGCGCGCGTTGCGCGTGAACGCTCCGATCGAGCGCCTCGCCGACCGCACGCAGACGCTCGAGCAGAAGAACACATGGCTGCGTGAGTGGCTCACCGAGCGCGTCACCACGCGGCACGTGCGGTTCTACGAAGAGCCGACCGTGCTGTTCGACGAGTGACGGGAAGACTGCGCGCATGAACGCCGTCGTGTTCGATCGCACCGGCGGACCCGAGGTGCTCGAATACCGCACAGTGCCCGATCCCGTGTGCGGCCCGGACGACGTGATCGTGAACGTGCGCGCGTGCGGCATCAATCATCTCGACCTGTGGGTGCGCCGCGGGCTGCCGGGCATCACGCCTCAGATGCCGCACATCCTGGGCAACGACATCGTCGGCACGATCGCATCGCTCGGGGCGAACGTGCGCGGGTGGAACGAAGGCGATGCGGTGCTGGTGCTGCCGACGCTTTCGTGCGGAACCTGCGAAGCGTGCGCGAACGGCGACGACAACCTGTGCCGCCAGTACGACGTGCTGGGCCGCGCGCGCAACGGCGGCTACGCCGAGCAGGTCGCGGTGCCGGCGGTGAATCTGCTGACGTTCCCCGCGAACCTCGAGTGGGCGCAGGCCGCGGCGGTGCCGCTCGTGTTCCTCACTGCATGGCACATGCTGGTCGGACGCGCGAAACTGCGCGCGGGCGAGGACGTGCTCGTGATCGGCGCCGGCAGCGGGGTCGGAAGTGCGGCGATCCAGATCGCGCGGCTGATCGGTGCGCGTGTGATCGCGACCGCGGGCAGTGCTGTGAAGCTCGAACGCGCCCGCGCGCTCGGCGCGCACGAGACGATCGATCATGCGCATGAAGACATCGCCGCGCGCGCGCGCGAACTCACCGGCAAGAAAGGTGTGGACGTCGTGTTCGAGCACGTCGGCGGCCCGGTGTTCGAGCGTGGCGTGGCCGCACTCGCGAAGAACGGACGCCTCGTGACGTGCGGGGCCACGATCGGAGCCAAGGTGACGCTCGATGTGAATCTGCTGTTCGGCCGCCATCTCACGCTGATGGGATCGTGGATGGGACGCCGCGACGAACTGTCCGCGGTGCTCGAACACGTGCGCTCCGGCGCCTTGAAGCCGATCGTGGATCAGGTGCTGCCGCTCGCCGAAGCGCGCCGCACCCACGAGCGCATCGAAGCGCGCGAACACTTCGGCAAGCTGGTGCTGGTCCCATGACCGCGCGCCGTCCGCTCGCTCCGCGCCATCTGTTTCTCAAACACTTCATCAGCAACGCCTCGATCGCGCTGCCGGTGATCGGGTTTTCGCTGTTTGCCGGAGTGCTCGGTTACCACACGTTCGGCAAGCTCGGCTGGATCGACTCGATCCTCAACGCCTCGATGATCCTGACCGGCATGGGACCGGTCGATCATCTCGAGACCGAATCGGGCAAGCTGTTCGCCTCGGCGTACGCGCTGTTCAGCGGCATCGCGTTTCTGTCGAGCGTCGGCGTGCTGATGGCGCCGGTCGTCCATCGATTCCTGCACCGCTTCCATCTCGAGATGGAGGATGAGATGGAGGACGAAGCTCCCGCGCCTCGGTCGCGCGCGAAGCGCCGCGAGGAATGATGCTATCCTCGTCGCGATGAGTGCTCCTTCCCCACACGAACCGCACCCGCCCGCGACGCCTCTCACCACGCTGCCGATCCTCGCCTCGTGGTTCGACGCCGAGGATGCGCCGGGACGGCGCGATCTCAACACCTGCATCCATTGCGGTCTGTGCCTCACCGCGTGCCCGACCTACCGCGAGCTGAAGATCGAGCCCGACTCGCCGCGCGGACGCATCTACCTGATGCGCGGATTGGCCGAGGGCCGCATCGCGGCGGATGCCGATGTGGTTCATCACCTCGACGAGTGCCTCGGCTGCCGCGCGTGCGAAACCGTGTGCCCGGCCGGCGTGCCTTACAGCCGCATGCTCGAAGAGACGCGCGGGCAGATCGAGCGCCGCGCCCGCCCGGCGACCCCCACGCGCTCGCTCGGCACGTGGGTGCTCGAGCATCTCGTCCCGCATCGCGGGCGCACGCACTTCGTCGCCGATCTCCTGCGCCTCGGACAGAGCGGGCCGATCGCCGCGTTCATGCGCTCATCATTCGCGCGGCGCGTGCTGCCGTCGTTCGCGATCCAGGGCTTCGCGATGACGCCTCCACTCGTCTCGCGCTCCGCGCGCCGCCTCGAAGGCGTCGAACGCGAGTTGCCGCGCGGCGCGCGCATGGAGCGCGCCGGGGACGGCCTGCGCTTTCATCCCGCCGGCGCCGCCCGCGCGCGCGTCGCGTTCTTCACCACCTGCGTGATGGAGACGATGTTCCCCGGCCACAACCGCGACGCCGTGCGGATGCTGGTGCTCGCCGGCTGCGAGGTGCACGTGCCGCGCGCACAGACCTGCTGCGGAGCGCTGCACGCGCACGCAGGATTGCGGCGCACGGCCAAGCAGCTCGCGCGCGCCAACGTGGCCGCGTTTCAGGGACCGTACGACGCGATCATCACCGACTCCGCCGGCTGTGGTGCGGCACTGCGCGAGTACGATCATCTGCTCGCCGACGATGCCGAGGCGCGCGACGGCGCCGCGGAGTTCTCGTCGCGCGCGCGCGATGTGTCGGAGGTGCTGGCCGAGCTGGGTATGCCCGAAGGCGCCACGCGCCTCAACGCGGCCGGTGACCCTGCGCGGCCACTGCGCATCGGGTATCACGATCCGTGTCACCTGGCACACGCGCAGAAAGTGCGCGCCGCCCCCCGCGCGTTGCTGCGCGCGCTGCCCGGCGTCGAGCTGGTCGATTTGCCGAACTCCGACTGGTGCTGCGGGAGTGCCGGCATCTACAACCTCACGCATCCGGTCATGGCCGATGCGCAGCTTTCGCACAAGCTCGACTCGATCGAGAAGATCGCGCCGGAGCTGGTCGTCGCGTCGAACCCGGGATGCCTGCTCCACATGGCGCGCGGCGCGCGCGAACGCGGCTCGGACGTGCGCATGGTGCACCTGGTCGAGGTGCTGGCGCGCGCGTATCCGCCCGGCCAAGCGTAGCGATGGCGACTCCCGCGGCGCCCGGCTCACGGTCGCGGAAACCCGCGCGCTCCGCCGCGCGCACGCGAACCACGGAGTCCACGCGCGCCAACGCCCGCGCGCGCGCCGCCGCACCCGCGCGCGATCCTCTTCCCACCTTCACCCGCAACGCGGTCGCCGCACTGTTCCTCGAGCGCCAGCACCTCGGCCGCCCGCGCGGGCGACGGCTGACCGCGACCCATCTCGAGCGCTTCGTCACCGACGTCGGCGGGTTGCAGCTCGACTCAATCAACGTCGTGGAGCGCGCGCACTACCTGACCGCGTGGAGCCGCTTCGGCGTGTTCCCGCGTGCGGCGCTCGACCGGCTCGCGTGGAAACGCCGCGTGCTGTTCGAGTACTGGGCACATGCCGCGTGCATGGTGCCGCGCGCGCAACTCCCCGCGTGGCGGCGCGCGATGATCGACTACGAGTTCCGGCACACCGGCTGGTCGGGGTGGCTCAAGAAGAACGCGCGTGTGTTGGAGACCGTGGAGTCCGAGATTCGCGCGCGCGGGCCGATGGCGAATGCGGAGTTTCGCGAGAAGCGCCCCGCGGGGGGCGCAGGGTGGTGGAACTGGAAGCCCGCGACCCACGGACTCCACTATCTGTGGATGACCGGGAGGATCATGGTTCATTCGCGCTCGCACTTTCACAAGCGCTTCGATCTCTCGGCACGCGTGCTCGCGGAGTTCGACACCGTGGAGCCGATGACGAGCGAGGCGTTTGCGCGCTGGCACATGGTGCGATCGCTCCATGCGATGGGCGCGGCGACCGAGACCGATCTCAATGGCTACCTCACGTTCCCGCGCACGAAGGCGACCGTGCGGCGCAGCACCTTGCGGGCAATGGTCGAAAGCGGCGAGGTGGCGGAGATCGCGGTCGCGGGCGATCGCAACCGCTGGTTCGCGCTCCCCAATGACCTCGCGGCACTTCATGTGGCCGGCCGGCGGCGCGCGCCGTCGCGTGGCACCACGTTGCTCGCGCCGTTCGATTCTTTGATGTGGTACCGCGAGCGCGTGAAGCGGCTGTTCGGCTTCGACTACCGGATCGAGGTCTATACGCCGAGTCATCGCCGCGTGCACGGCTACTACGCGCTGCCGATCTTCCACGACAGCCAGTTGATCGGCCGCGCGGACGTGAAAACGCACCGGGCCGAGAAGCGTCTCGACGTGAAGTGGGTCCACTTCGAGCCATGGTTCGTCGCGGGCGAGACACCGCCGGCTGCGAACTGGGGCGTGATCGATCACGATCGCGCGCTCGCGGGCGTGGGTGCCGCGCTGCGGTCACTCGCGGAGTTCGTGGGCGCCGACACGGTCGATCTCGGGCGCGTCGGACCGGCGCACTTCAAGCGGCCGCTCGCGGCCGCGCTCACCGCGCACAGCCCGGACTATTCATGAACCGCCAGCCGAGAGTGAGAGATGTCGGCCAGCCACAAGGAGCGGAATCGGGTGCACCGCAGACGTGTCTAAGACACGTCGAGGAGCGCACCGATTCCGCAACGCAGTGGATGGCTGACAGATCGCACTCGCAGGCAGAGAAGATCCGCAACCCGAAGCGCCTGATCGACAAGCTCGGCGTGAAGCCGGATCAGCGGGTTTCTGTGACCGGCATCGACGACGCCGAATTCCTCGAGCAACTCGCCGAGCGCACGGCGAATGCGAGCATCGGCCGCATCGCAAAGGGTTCGGTAGCGGTGTTCCTCGGCGTCGAATCGGTGGCGGACCTCGCGCGCATCGCGAAGGCGGCGTCGGCGATCGCGCGCAATGGCATGGTGTGGGTGGTGTGGCCGAAGGGCCGTCCCGCGCTCAAGGAAGATCACGTGCGCGCGGCGGCGCTCAAAGCCGGGCTCGTCGATGTGAAGGTCGCTGCGTTCTCGCCGACGCTGAGCGCGCTCAAGCTGGTGATTCCGGTGGCGAAGCGCTGAGGGTCTTGCAGGTGCGGTGAAAACGCGGAGCTCCGGTGGCATCGGAGCCCCGCGGATTTTGGGACGCTTTGCGAACGCTAGTTCGCGGCGACGCCGCCCGCCGCCGGCATCTCGACATCGAGATCCAGTCCCAACCCGCGATGCAGCAGCCGCACGACCCGATCGATGTCCGCCTCGCGCACGACGAACGAGAGATTCACGCGCGAAGCGCCCTGCGAGATCATCTCGACCGCCACTCCGATGCCGCCGACCAGCGTGAACAGGTGGCCGGTGAGTCCGAGATGCTGGGGAGCGCCTTCGCCGACCACCGCGATCACGCCGAGCCCGCGCCGAACTTCCACGCGACCGATCCCTTCGAGGTCGGCGATCGCGCGTTCGAGCTGTGCATCGTCGTCGACCGTCACCGAGATCGAGACTTCGGACGTCGTGACGAGGTCCACGACCACGTGGTGACGCCCGAACACTTCGAACACTCGCGCAAGGAAGCCGTGAGCGAGCAGCATGCGCGTCGAAACGATCGTGACCGCGGTGATGCCCTTCTTGCAGGCGATCGACTTCACGCACCACGAAGCGCCGGTCTCGGCCGCCGCCATGATGAGCGAGCCGCGATCCGCGGGACGCAGCGTGTTGAGGATGCGCACCGGGATCTCACGATCGATCGCGGGCAGCAGCGTCTTCGGATGCAGCACGCGCGCGCCGAAGTACGCCAACTCACTCGCCTCGGCGAACGACAGTCGCGGCACCGGGCGCGCTTCGGCGACGATGCGCGGATCGGCGGACAGCATGCCGCTGGTGTCGGTCCAGATCTGGATCTCCGCAGCACCGAGTGCCGCGCCGATCAACGCAGCGGAATAGTCCGATCCGCCGCGCCCCAACGTGGTCGTGCGGCCGTCGATCGTGCGGCCGAGAAATCCGGTGACCACCGGAATGTCGGAGCGCCCGCCGAGCGAAGCCCGCAGCAGCGCCGGCGCCTCGGGGAGCGGGTGGGCGGCGCCGAAGCGTTCGTCGGTGACGAGCCCCGCATCACCCGCGACGACGGCCGTGGCGTCGAGCCCCGCGCCGCGCAGCCCGGCGGCGAACAGATCGGACGACAGGCGCTCGCCGTGCGACAAGATCCGGTCGCGGGCTTCGGGCGTCGGCTTGCCCGCCGGGGCGCGTTCGAGGTCGTCGCGCAGGGCGTCGAGGGCGTCGGCGAGTGTGACGGGCTCGACGCCGACCTCGCGCGCGAAGTCCACGTGGCGGTCGATCAGCGCCGCCGTCGTTGCGGTCCGGCGGGCCGGGGCCGAGCAGAATTCGGCCAGGAGATTCGTGACGCCGGAGAGCGCGCTGACGACGACGACCGGAGTCTGGTCCTTGCGCCTCGCGACTTCCTGTACGGCGATCCGGAAGTGATCGGGGATGCCGACCGAGGTGCCCCCGAACTTCATGACGATCACGTGGGTCCCCTTTGAAATGCGCGAAATTGCGTGTTTTTCGACGGTCGCCCCGTCCCCTGACGCGTCCGGAACTTGGGGGTGGCGCCCCGCGTGTCGTTCACCTTACACTTTCCTCGCTCAATTCCGGCTGCGCCAGTCCCCCTCGAATTGGCCTCTACCTTCGGAGCTCCCGACATATGGCAACCCACAAGACACGACTCGCAACCGGCGCGCTCCTGATCGCCCTGACGGCGTTCGTCGGCTACAAGGTGACCCACCGTCCGGCGGAGGCACCCACGATCGCGGCCAAGACCGCGGCCAACGGCAAGATGTTCGGGACCCGTCCCAGCCAGTACTGGTTCGAGCAGCGCGCGTTCCCGGGCAACACCATTCCGGTCGATGCCTACGAAGCAGCCCTCCAGCAGGCGCTCATGGATCACGAGGCGATGCGGCTCTCGACCAGCGCCGGGGTGCTCGAGTGGCAACTCGCGGGGCCCACGAACATCGGCGGACGCATCACGTCGCTGGCGGTGGTTCCGGGCGGTGCCACCATCTATGCCGGCTCGGCGAACGGCGGTGTTTTCAAGTCCACCAACAGCGGCAGCTTGTTCACGGCGATCTTCGACGACTTCAGCGCGTTCTCGATCGGAGCGATCGCGCTCGATCCGACCAACTCCAGCACGATCTATGTCGGCACCGGCGAGTCGAACCCGGCGGTCGACACCTATGACGGCAACGGCGTCTATCGCTCGACCGACGCCGGTGTGACGTGGGAACACCTGGGCCTCACGCAAGTGAAGCGCATCAACCGCATCGTGGTCGATCCGCAGAACCCGCAGCGTATCCTGCTCGCGGGCGCGGGCTCGATCTTCCAGTCCAACAGCAACCACGGCATCTGGCGCTCCGAAGACGGCGGACTGACCTGGTCGCAGCGCCTGTTTGTCGACAACTCGACCTACGGCGCCGACATCATCATGAACCCGGCGCACCCCGAGTCGCTGTTCGCATCGATGTGGGACTTCGGGCCGAGCCCGGCCACCGAGTCGGCGATCTACCGCAGCGTCGACAACGGCACGAGCTGGACCCGGCTCGGCGTTGCGGAAGGCCTTCCGGCCTCGAGCGACAGCACCGACCGCATCGCACTCGCCTATGCTCCGTCCAAGCTCTCGACCATCTACGCCCAGATCATCGGAGGCTCAGCGATGGGCTACACCGGTCGCGGCATGTACCGCTCGACCGACGGCGGCGCCTCGTGGGTAAAGCGCAGTGGCGCCTCCTTCCCCGGCAGCTTCGGCGGCTTCGGATGGTATTTCGGCACCATGGCCGTGGATCCGACCAACTCCGAGAAGGTCTACGCACTCGGCGTGAGCCTGATGAAGTCCACCGACGGCGGCGCGGTCTGGAATTCGATCACCAGCAACGCGCACGTCGACAACCACGCGATCTGGATCAATCCGGCGGTCCCCAGCGGCAACAGCATCCACCTCGGGACGGATGGCGGATTCTATCGAACGGTGATCGGCGGGACCTCGTGGACCAAGAGCACGACGCAGCCGTTCAGCCAGTTCTACGCGATCACCGCCGATCCTTCGAACGCCGCGCGCATGATGGGCGGCACGCAGGACAACAACTCGCTGATGGGAGCCGGCGGTCCGAATTCATGGGCGGCGGTGCAGGGCGGTGACGGCTTCTACTGCCTCATCGATCACACCGATCCCAACATCGTGTTCACGGAATCTCAGTTCATGTCCGGCGGCCTCGGTCCGCTGCGTTCGTCGACTGGCGGTGCGGCGGGCAGCTACACCGCCCCAGGCGGCTTCAACGGCGCCGATCGTTACAACTGGAATTCGCCGTACGTGATGAGCGCGCTCGACCACAACATCATGCTCGCCGGCTCGCACCGGGTCTACAAGAGCACGAACAACGGACTCTCCTACTTCGTCGTGAGCGGAGACCTCGCGTTCAACGCATCCTCTTCGCGTCCGTTCGGCACCATCAGCACGCTTTCCATCTCGCCCGTTGATCCACAGGTCTACTACTCCGGGTCGAGCAACGGAAAGGTGTATCGATCGACCGACGGCGGCTCGAACTGGACCGACAAGTCGCTCGGCCTGCCGATTCGTTACGTCACGCGCGTGACCGCCGACAACTTCGACGCGAGCACGGTGTATTGCTCGCTGTCGGGATTCAATGGCAGCAATGAGGTGCCGGTGCACGTCTACAAGAGCACCGACAAGGGCGACACGTGGACGAACATCTCGGGCGATCTGCCGAACGCGCCGGTGAACGACATCCTGCCCGACAACTTCGATACCAACCGCCTGTACGCGGGCACCGACCTCGGCGTGTACACGACGCAGAACGGCGGCGCATCGTGGTATCCGCTCGGCCAGGGCCTGCCATTCCAGGCAATCCACGATCTCTACCTCCACAACAACGCGCGCATTCTGTTCGCGGGCACGCACGGCCGCTCGATGTGGAAGCTCGACCTCGCACAGATGCCGGTCGCGGTCGGCAAGCCGGACGCCGCAGCGAAGGTCGCCCTGTCGGCGCCGAGCCCCAATCCGAGCCGTGGCGACGTGAGCTTCGCCATGACGCTCCCGAACGAGGCCAAGGTGGCGCTCGGGGTGTTCGACGCGATGGGACGGCGCGTGCGCGAGATCCACGAAGGTGAACTCGCCGCGGGACGCCACACGTTCAAGTGGGACGGCCGCGATGCGGCGGGGCGCGCGACCCGCGCGGGCGTGTACTTCGTGCGCGCGCAGTCTCCGGGCGGAAGCCAGCACAAGCGCATCGTTCGAACCCAGTAGCCACATCCATCATGCGACGGCCGGCGGAGGATCCTTCGCCGGCCGTCATTGCATCTCGCCAGGGCGGATCCGATGAGAACGAACCGGTCGCACGCGCTGTCCGTCGTGGCACTGTCGCTCGCGAGCCTCATCGTGCTCGATCGCCCGGTACCCACCCCGCCACCGGCGACGGCAGCGTCGGCGATGCTCTACCCCGGTGACTGGTTCGGGCAGCAGCGCGCGTTCCCGCTCGATTCGATCCCGCAGCAACGCTGGCTTGCCGCACTCGAGCATGCGCGGGTCGAGCGCGCGGCGGTGGCGTCGGACGCATCGTCGCCGTTCGCCGTGAACGCAGGCCTGCTGACGTGGCAGATGGCGGGCCCGACCAACATCGGCGGGCGCATCGCGGCGATCGTCGCGGCACCTTCGGGCAATCCGGCCTACTTCGGCGCCGCCAACGGCGGCGTGTTCCGCTCGAGCGACTTCGGCAGTTCGTGGTCGCCGGTGTTCGACGCGCTCGGCGTGCCTTCGATCGGCGCGCTGGCGATGGATCCGCTCGATGCGAACGTGGTCTATGTCGGCACCGGAGAATCGAACACCGCGATCGACAACTACGACGGCAACGGGCTCTATCGCACGCGCAACGGCGGCCTCGACTGGGAGCACCTGGGGCTCGCGGCGACCGCGCGCATCGCGCGGGTCGCGGTCGATCCTTCCGATCCGTCCGTGATCCACGTCGCGGCGATGGGCACGCAGTTCTCGACCGGTCCCGATCGCGGTTTCTACCGCTCGACCGACGCCGGGCTCACGTGGACCAGGACCCTGTTCGTGAACGACAGCACCGGCGTGTGCGATGTCGTCGTCAACCCGGCGCATCCCGAGACGGTGTTCTGCGCGACGTGGGAACGCGTGCGGCGTCCAACCGCGCGGCGCGCGGAAGGACCGGGCTGCGGTATCTGGCGCAGTGCCGATCGCGGCGCTTCGTGGACGCGGCTCGCCGGCGGACTGCCGACACCGTCCGACTCGGTCGGGCGCATCGGACTCGCGATCGCGCCGTCGCGCCCGTCGATGATCTACGCGCAGATCATCACGGGCCGCGGACTCGGCTACGTGGGGCGCGGGCTCTACCGCTCGACCGACGGCGGCAGCTCATGGGCGCGGCGCGATGTGAGCGGATTCACCGGAGGATTCGGCGGGTTCGGCTGGTATTTCGGGGACTGCGCGGTCGATCCCACGAATTCCGACATCGTGTACTCGCTCGGGCTCAACATCATGCGCTCGACCAACGGCGGCGTGAACTTCTCGTCGGTCTCGAGCGGGGTCCACGTCGACCAGCACGCGCTGTGGATCTCCAAGGTGGATCCGATGCGCATGTACTCGGGCAACGACGGCGGCTTCTACACCACGACCAACGGTGCTTCGACGTGGGCGTTCGCGAGCGGACTTCCGATCACGCAGTTCTATGCGGGAGCGATCGACCCCTCGAATCCCGCGCGGCTGCTCGGCGGAACGCAGGATAACAACACGCTGCTCACCAACGGCCCGGCGAACGCATGGAACGCGATCCTCGGCGGCGACGGATTCTACTGTCTGGTCGACCACACGAATCCGAGCGTGATCTTCGCCGAGTACCAGAACGCCTCCGGCGGCACCGGCCCGCAGCGCTCGGGAAACGGAGGCGCCAGTTTCTCGACGCCGGCCGGATTCGTCACCAGCGATCGCTACAACTGGAACGCGCCGTTCGTGATGGATCCCGTGAACCACAACATCCTGATCGCCGGCAGCCAGCGGGTCTACAAGAGCGTGAACAACGGCCTCAACTGGACGCCGGTGAGCGGCGATCTCTCGACCAATCCCGCCTCGCAGCTCAACTACGGCACCATCACCACGCTCGACATCTCGGCCGCCGACGGCAGCTTCTACCTCGCCGGCACCGACGACGGTCGCGTGTGGCGCTCGACCAACGCGGGTGCCAACTGGGTCGAGATCACGTCCGGACTTCCGCGCCGCTGGGTGTCGCGCGTCGTCGCCGACCCGACGAATCCCAACACCTGCTACGTCACGCTGTCCGGGTTCACGCAGGACGAACACGTCCCGCATGTGTTCCGGAGCCTCGACCGCGGAGCGAATTGGTCGGGCGTGGGAGGAAATCTTCCGGACGCCCCGGTCAACGATCTGGTGGTCGATCCGGCCCATCCCGGGACGTGGTTCGCCGCCACCGACGTCGGAGCGTGGGCGACGCGAAACCACGGCGCGGGATGGTTTCCGCTCGGCCAGGGGATGCCGCTTCAGACCGTGCACGACCTCTCGTTTCACGCGTCGTCGCGCTCGCTGGTGGCCGCCACACACGGCCGATCGCAGTGGCGGCTCGACCTGAACGAGCTTCCCGTCGCGGTCGAAACGCCGTCTTCCGAGCGGCTCGAGTTCACGTCGTCGGGCCCCAATCCGTTCCGATCTGCGGCCGGATTCACGATCGCAGTTTCGCGATCAACTTCCATCACTGTAGCGATCTACGACGCATCGGGCCGTCGCGTTCGCACGCTGGGCGAACGCTCGTTTGCGCCCGGACGCCACGCGCTCACGTGGAACGGAGACGATGCGCGCGGACGTTCGATGCCCGCCGGAGTCTACTTCGCGCGCGCCTCCGCCGACGGATGGTCGTCGACGCGGAGACTCGTGCGCGTCGAGTGAGCGACGATTCATTTCGCGTCGCGCGCGTTCATGAACGACACCACGCGGCGATCATCGATCGGGCGCATTCCGACCTCGCCGACCCTCCAACGCGCCGACATGCGTTTCACCCTCGATCCATGCGGGCCCGGTTCATGCTTGGATTTTCCCGCGTAAAATCTGTGTCGGGCGGCCCTGCACGTGAAAATTGCCTTTGAATTCGCGGCTGAAATTGCTATACCCCGCCTTGGCTAGGGCACACGCTCGAGCGGCTCGTGATTCCCAGAAGCTTGCACGTGGGTCACGAGCGGAACGGGTAGCCCGTCCGATCAGCCGCACAATCCCCTACGAAGGAGAGGACACTCGATGGCCAAGATGATGACGAAGTCGCAGATCGCGGGTCACCTCGCGGACAAGTTCGAGCTCACGAAGAAGCAGAGCACGCTGATTCTGGAAGAGCTCGCGGTGCTCGCGGCGAAGCAGGCGAAGAATGGCTTCGTGTTCCCGGGCGTCGGCAAGCTCGTGGTCGTGAAGCGCAAGGCCCGCATGGGTCGCAATCCGCAGACCGGCGAAGCGATCAAGATCCCGGCGAAGACCGTGCTCAAGTTCCGGATCGCGAAGGCGATGAAGGAGCTGGCCCTCAAGTAGACCGCACCCCGATTTTGTGAAAGAGCCCCGGCACCCGAGTGCCGGGGCTTTTTCGTTGCGGTGCGGCGGCCCCAGTCGGAAAAGGTTTCGCGGCATACGAGGCGAATCTCAGCCAGGGAGTCTCATCGAAGTCGTTTCGAACGGCAGAATTCACATGGCGACGGTCTGTTCAGGGCTATCCTGCTTCCGGAGGCGGCGCCAGTCTCCTCTTTGCAGGCTCGCTCAATCCACGAAGAGAGGATCGACCATGAAAGCGACGCCGATTTCCTCCGCCCTCGTGGCCATCGCGATCTGCGCTTTCCCGGCAGCGGGTCGAACTCCGACCAACGATGCGGCCGCCTTCAAGACGTTCAGTCTCTACGCCGACCGAACGTCGTCCACGAACACGACCGATCACGCGAACTTTGCCCTCTATCCGTCGTCGCTCGCCAGCCCTCCGCCGCTGCTGGTGATGAGGCCGACGCCTGGCTCGTCGGACACAATGGCGATCTTCAACAGCTTCGCCAAGGACGCGATCTACTTCGAGGTCAACGCCACGCAGACGCAGTCCTTCTCGACGTATACCGTTTCACCGCCCCAGTTCGCTACCTCGCTCGGCTCGATACTGATGGGCGTCAACATCTACAACGGCACTACTCCCTTCAATGATTTTGGTAAGACACTAGCAAGAGCGACTGTCACGTACGTCGATGGTGACACCACAATCGCCCGCCTCAACGTCGGCACGTTCGTGCGCGACTTCTTCGACTCGGGCCCGCTCACGTGTGGCACGAATCGACCGATCTACGAGACGCGGCCGACGGACGCGCGCACTGCGTACATCTACGAGAACAGTGACGCCTATCTGGACGCGCAGGAGTTCCTCCTGCCTAAGGGCAAACGCGCCAAGAGGATCGCGAGCATTCGTGTCGAAGGCACGTTGCTGGATCACTTCTGCAGCTCGTTCGTGCCGCATGTCTACGCTGGATCACGGTTCTCCGGCCTCTCGGTCTGGCCGAACTTTACCGTCGTGAACGCGTCGTCGCAGCCGGTCGTAAGGTTGTCACAATCAACGAACGTGGCTCACGGTGGCTACATGTTCGGCGGCGTTCCCGTCGGCTCGCGTCGCACGACAAACTTCACGGCCTGCCAAGTTGCGTCGATGGCGATGAACTACACCTACGCTGGCTTTCCGTGCACGGTCAACGGACTCAACACGTATCTCCAGCAGAACGAAGGTTACCAGCCGGACCAAGTGGCTGAAGTCACCTTGGTTGTGTCAGGAGGTGCCACCATCCACTACACGGCCACTGGCGGGACAACCCTGAACGTTGGCGACCGATTTCTCGTCGAAGACGGAAGGTTCACGAACCCACTCGCGACGTATCTGGTGACTGTGGCTGGCCGAAACGGGCAAGCGACTCGGGCAATGATGCACAGCGCCACGGTGCCCTCGGTGGGCGATCCCGGCCGCGTCTACTGGAACATGATCCCTCGTGTCGCTGACGGCTTCACCGGCAATCAGCTTCACTCGATCGAGCTTGACGATTCGCCGCGGCTCGCCGCACAGGTCGAAAGCCTGTTGGTGCGAGACATGGCCGTGCAAGTGCACGTGCCGGGTCACATGGTCGTCGCGTCAGGTTGGACATCGTCGTTCCGCCCAGATGGAAGCGCACGAGGGACGTACGTAATCAAGGACCCTTTCGACAACAGGAACTTCACCAAACTCATCGAGGGCAAGTACCGGAACACATTCAAGCTGGCGCGCTATGTAGTCCCGACGGCCGCGCTGGAGACCGAGGGCAACGTTATTGCGGGGAACGATCCCCCTGGACTCGCTATCCTCGCCAGCGGTGCTCGACGGGTCGAAGTCATCGACCCCGTAGGGCGGCGCATGCTCCGGGATGCCAGCACGGACGAAAGTGTCTCCGAGATTCCCGGCGCCTCGATCGAGGCTCTATCGTCCGAACACGACAATGGCGGCGATGTGGATGATCCCATCACAGGCTACGACATCGACATTCCGAATACCGTCGACGGGCATTACACCGTGAATGTCTATTCCGACGATGGCCTTTCGATGAGCGTGAACAATTACAACTCAACTGGCATTTTCGTCTCTGACGACATCGCTGACACGACGGTCGGGCCCAGGGGCAACGTTTACGACGTGAACTATTCTGGTTCCGGACAATCAGTCTCGGTCACGCACACAGCCACGATCGGCGTGAACGGCACTCCGCCCCTGGAGCCGAGTCGCTTGCACATACGCCGGAGCCCGACAACGGGACCGGTGGAGTTCGTCCTCGGTGGCGCGCAAGCAAGCAGTGATGCTATCGACGTGTTCGACATCACTGGTCGGAGAGTCGATGCAGTGGTGATTGGCGGGGACCCTGGCACTCAGACAGTCACGTGGAACTGGCGAGCTGTCGGCGTCCGTCCGGGCGTATATCTCGCACGACTGCGCTCTCAAGGCAACGAGTTGACGCGGTTCGTAATCCTCCATTGAGGCGAACCGTTCCGTGGGCGCTCGCGTTCGTGGTCCTGAGTCTCGGGGCGTGCGCTTCACGCTCCAGCTCGCCGGCCAATACACCGGGGAAGTTCTCTCTAGTTTTCGTGAACATCTTCGGGTTTGGAGATGCTCGAGTTGGGGCGGTGCTAATCGACCGCCAGGGGCGGCGAACGGGCTGGAATGTCGATCGGCCAATTCGGCAGATTCCTGGTTGCTTGCACGGGTACGGTTCGGAGGATGGCATCCCGGACGAGGACGCACCGGAGGACACCACGACACTCTCACCAGCCGACACCGTGCCGGGGCATCCCGAGCCCATGCCCGTAAGTCACTATTTCTCGATTCAGGACTCGGCCGGAACCCCGGGGCTTCTTCGCGAGGGTGGGTGTGAGCTTCGCCTCGATCCGGTCGCGGACGGCCACGTCACACTTGCGGTCACCGGGACCGGAACCGGATTCAGCGAGTGCCAGGACACGACTTCGGTCACGGTGACGACCGGGGTTCCCTCTCGCTGGTGGGTGACGTGGAAGCCTGCGAAAGACAAGTGTGTCGTGAGGATCTCACGCCTGCCGCGATAACCATGAGCTAGGAATTCGGAGCGCCACACCTTCCCTCCGCGCGTTGCCGCCGCCTGCGTGCTCTGTCAGGATCGCGCGCATGAGCAAAGGCATCGTTGTCGAGGATCTGTCGAAGACCTATCGCCGCGGGCTCGCGGGCGAGCAGGTTCGCGCGCTGGCCGGCGTGTCGCTCACGATTGCGCCCGGCGAAGCGTTCGGCATCATCGGGCCCAACGGCGCGGGCAAGACCACGTTCCTCGGCTGTCTGCTCGGCTTTCTCAAGCCCGACAGTGGACGCGTGACGATCGATGGCCACGGCCCCGACGATCTCGCGGTGCGCGCAATGACCGGCTACCTCCCCGAGCGCCTTGTGATGGACCGGTGGATGAACGGCCGCGACTTCCTCGCCTACCATCACGCGCTCGCGAAGCTGCCCGCCGAGCGGCGCACGTCGGACGTGGAAGCGGCGCTCGAGCGGGTCGGGCTCGACGCGGATGCCGGCTCGCGCGCGATCCGCCGCTACTCGCGCGGCATGCTGCAGCGCATCGGACTCGCGCAGGCGCTGCTCGGCGAACCGCGTTACGTGTTCCTGGACGAACCGGCATCGGGCGTCGATCCCGCGGGCGTCATTCTGTTCCGCCGGCTGATCGGCGACCTGCGCCAGCGCGGGGCGACGGTGGTGCTCAACTCGCACCAACTCGATCAGGTCGAGCGCGTGTGCGACCGCGTCGCGTACGTGAGCAAGGGCCACGTTCAGGCGATCGAGACGATGAGCGCCGGAGCGACCGCGACGCGCGTGCTGCGCGTGCGCTGGACCGCGGCCACGGCACCGACACCCGAACAGCTCGGAGCGCACGCCGCGTACTCCGGCGCGGTGCTGCGCGAAGCCGGTCCGAGCGACGCGCGCTTCGAGGCGGCCGACGACGCGACCTCGGCGCGGCTGCTCAACAGTCTCGTCACCGCCGGCATCACGGTCGCCGAAGCCACACCCGAAGAGAGCCGGCTCGAACGGTTGTTCAGCGAACCCCGGCGGCCCGGAGCGGGCGCGTGAACGGCACGCTGATCGTCGCGTTCCTGCGGCATCGGATGACCACGCCGATCCGGCTCGCGTTCCTGATCGTCGCGGGCTTCTTTCCGCTGCTGTTCATCGCCGCCGCACCCGCGATGGGGTTCGCGCCGATCGCCGACAGCTTTCAGTTCGCGCTCATCTTCGGCGCCGGCATGATCGGACAGGATGTCTCCTCGGGCGTGCTGCAGTTGCTGTTCGCGCGTCCGGTGCGGCGCGACGTCTATGTGATCAGCCGCTGGCTCGGCGCTTCGATCGGTGCCGCCGCGGCCGCGGTGTTCCAGGTTGGGCTCGCGACGTTGATCCTGTCCGCGCGCGGTGCCGCACCCGGTGCCGAAGCCGTCGCGATCACGCTGGCCGACCATGTTGCCTCCGCATTCGGCGCGACCGCTCCGCTGCTGCTGTTGTCGGCGCTGGTCGCCGGACTCGGCGACATCGGACTCCTGTTCCTGCTCTACACCTCCGCGGGAATCCTTCAGGCCGCCGGCGGTGGTCTCGGGCACGCGTTCATCTCGCGCATCGGCGTCGAGCTGCAGGGCTTTCTCAATCCGACGCTGCACTTCGTGCTGGTCCTGAACGGTCATCCGTCGTGGCATCATCTGATCACCTATCTGTCGACGGTCACGATCTCGATCGCGCTCGCGATCGTGCTCGTCAATCGCAAGGAGCTGTCGTATGCCTCCTCATCGTGACGCCACCGGATCGAGCCGCCCGTGGCCGCGAATCTTGATGATCGCCGCGGGCGCGCTGCTGATCGCGCGGGTCGGGACCGGCATCTGGGAAGATCAGCATCCGTCCGCGCCGGTCGAGCGGCCGGGGCAGGCGGCCGGTAAGGAGTTGGTGCAATGGCAGCCGCTGGCGATCGCCGAGTCGGCGTCGCGCGCGCTGAACAAGCCGATTCTCTACGACTTCAGCGCCGAATGGTGCGGCCCCTGCAAGCTGATGTCGGCCGAAGTCTTCGCCGACGCGAAAGCCGCCGACCAGATCAACACGCGGTTCGTGCCGGTGCGCATCGTGGATCGCACGCACGAGGACGGCCAGAACGTTCCCGAAGTGCAGACGCTCCAGGATCGCTTCAAGATCGATGCGTTCCCGACGATCGTCGTCTATTCCCCGGCGACCGGGCGGCATGAGTCGATGACCGGATACGGCGGTCGTGAAGGCATGCTGGAGGAATTGACGCAGGCTCTGGCGGCGGTCAATCGGCCGGCGTCGCCCGACAGCGCTCAGTAGCGCGCGACGTCAGTTGCGCGCGATCGGCTCGCCCTGCGGATGGGCGGCGAAGCGCGCGATCACACGCGCCAGTTCGTTCGGGCGATCGAGCATGATGAAGTGCCCGCAGTCGGTGATGCGCACCGGATGCACATCGGGGATCCCCGCGTAACCCATCGCCGCTGCCGTGACCGGCCACGCCTCGCTCGGCGGCCACGAATGCGGCGCCAGCACTGCGAGCACCGGCATCGCGAGCTTGCGCGCGGGCTCCGCGAGATCGGCGGTGAGTGCGAGGCGAATCCAGCGTTTGAGATTGACCGAGTCGACCTGCGCGGCCTCGCGATAGAGTTCGAGCCCCTGCGCCGAATCGCGCCCGAACGCGGTGAACGCCGAGCGCAGCAGACCCTGATAGTCGTCGTTGAGCGCCTGCAGCATCGCGTCGCGTTCCGTGCCGCCGACCTGCGGCTCGAGCAATGTCTCGACCAGCACCAGCCCGCGCACGCGCTGCGGCTGAGCGAGGGCCGCCGAAACCGCGACCAGGCCACCCACCGAATGCCCGACCAGGATCACCGGGCCGCGCGAATCCGCCTCCAGCGCCTGCACCAAGGACTGCGTCGCGCGCTCGAGGGAAAACGGTTCGGGCATGTCGCTCGAACCATGACCCGGCAACTCGACCAGCACGACGCGATACTCGCGCGCGAGCTTGCGGGCGACCGGCAGCCAGTGCTCGGCGCGGCTGCCGAGCCCATGGACCAGCACGATCGTTGGTCCATGGCCGAACGCGCGATGGAGCGGCGTCGGAGGCGCACCGACGCCGCGCAGCTCGATGAGACCGAGCGCGAGCACAAGAACCGCGAGGGCGGGCAGGAACAAACCGGGGCGTCGGAGCATGACGGTACCCGGTCGTTATCGGCGGGTGCTGGGCGGGGCTTGAGTTGCGATGTGCACGACGGGCCTCGGCAGCGCGCCTCAGTCGTGTGCGAACTCGTAATGGATCTCGGTGATGTGCCCGCGCCAGTAGGGCTTCGCCCCTTCAGGCAGCAGCCAGGCAACTTCACCGTCCAGGGGGACGCGCATGCCGTCTCGAATCACGTAGTTCCAAAACCGCCCATGCCAGGGTGTAGGAACAACGGTGCCGCCCACGGTTCGTCCGCGCGCTTCCGCGTCCACCGTGGCGATCAGCCCCTGTGCATCGAATCGGAAGAGAAGCGTCGACGAAACGTCGCCATCCTTCAGCGTCGCGCGCGCGGAATGTTCATCCACCGCTTCCCAGTGCACCCCATGGCTCGGCAGCAGGGCCGTGGGGTACCAGGCGCCTTCGGCGAAATATCGCAGCATCTGACCCTGCGCCACCTCGCCCGTGCCGCGCAGATGAACCAGGGGCAATAGTCCGAACAGCGCCACATGCAGAAGGCCCTCGCCCGCAACGTAGGCGTCGTGGACGAGCACCGCTGCGCCCGGCACCATCGCGACGCGCGCGTCCCAGTCAAAGCCCGCGCGATGCGTGATCACGCGCTGGGTGGAGGTGAACGCCCTCCACTGCTCGGTCGTGTTGCCCGTGTTGAAGGTCCCGGTGTGCCTCACGCTGACGGCTGCCACGATGGGCTGTCCTTGCTGCAGGACGGCACGAAAATATCGCTGAACCGGGGCCGGCAGTCCTTCGAGTCCACCCCTGTCGAAAACTCTGGGCCCTGTTGGAAGTCTGGCCGCTTCGAGCCGGTCACGCAGAGCTCGCGTGCTCGCTCTCCAGTGGAGTTCTCCGCAGAGAACGACGAGAGCTGCGACGACGGCGACACCTACAACGATGAGCGGCAGGGTCATTCTCGAGATTCTGGGATTGGCCCGATGATCCTATTGCCTCGTTTCGACAGATTTCTCGGCCGCGCAACCAGCAGGACAATGATTCCCCACAGAGTGATGAGCATTCCCGCGATGTTGACGACGCCTGGCGTGGAAATGTCCAGCGTGAACACGACATCGATCGCGGCGTGGAAGAGCGCCACAACCAGGAGGCTTCCTCGGCTCTCGTTGTACAGCCACGTGAGCAGCAACGCTCCTGTTGCCAGGCTGAACAGCCAACCGGCAATTCCCCACACGCTCATCCCAACATAGCCGGGCCGATAGAGGAAGAGCGGCGCGTGCCAGAGCGCCCAACCTGACGTCAGCAGAAGCGATGAGACCAGAGCAGAGTGCCGCGACTGAAGTCGAGGAAGCGCGAAACCTCGCCATCCCACCTCTTCACCAAATCCGAACGAGACGATGTTGTAGGCGAGAAATCCGAGAGCCGAGAACTGTGGGAACTCGCGCGACCTGCCGAAGCCGGTCAGCGACACCTGCTTCTCACCGAGCAACCGTGCTCCGGCCACGGCAAGCGCGAGGATTGCTGCCGGGGCAAAGAGCGCAACCGCCACCCACACGAGCCGCCCGCGCCACAGGACCATCCGGCGCAAGAGATCGCGCGGCCCCGCCGGGCCGGATTGCGCTGAGGATAGTACGAAGGCCGCGACGATCGGCCCCAACGCTCCGAGGGCATGCTGGAAGGGAAGCTTCGGCAGCCCGTTCACGCCGAAGGCCGGGAGCCACAGCGGTGTCCAGATCAACCACGAAATGCCGAAGGCGAGCGCGAAGAAGGTCGCGAGCCGGTGCGGACCATTCACTTGGGTTGGCTCATTGTCTCCTCAGGGCCGATGCTCTCCGCGCGTGGTCTGACCCAACTCAAGGACCGGCCCATCTGGGAGGCGCTCTGTGAGGGTCGGGAGTCTCGGCACCCGTTCGGTCGGTCAGTAGATTGCAGGCAAGGTACTCGAACAGGGGCACGATGTCGTGATTGGCGACCGCGACGTGGCCTGGGCTGACGCGCTTCGGTTGGTGGGCATTCTCATCGGGCTACTCGCCGCGGGCCGCGACCGCTGCGCTGCTGATGCTCGTGGCGTTGTGAATGCTCGTCCCCTGGCGGTGGGGTCGCGGCGCGATCGCGATCGGCCTGACCATTCTTACGGCCGGAACGAGCGTCTTGCTTGACAAAGCGTTTTCATGAGCGGTAACGTTTAGTTCATGGGTAAGACGCGGCGAGGGGGCTTTGTCTTCGCACGTGGATGAGCGATCACGCGCCCCGACACGTACACGTCTATCGCAATGAGCGGCTCGTCCTGAAGTGGGATCTGGAGAACGGCATGCCGATGCGGGGCAGCCAACGGCGCGCATCCTCGAATTGATCGAGACACTCGAATCCGAGGGACTGCTTTGAAAATCCGGTCGGTGATACACAACAACCGCAAGAAGGCATTCGAAGTGAAGACTTCGAAGGCGACCTACGCGATCCCTTATTCCAAGACCGCGGCTGGCGTCGGTGCTGCCGAGCGGATCGCTCGGGTCTTCGTCGACCGCGATCTGGCGCGCGAGGGTTTCACGTATGTTCTCGACTCGGGGGAACATGGAACCGTCCACATGGATCAGGTCCTCGAGTACAATCGGGACCCCAGCTACCTGAGAGATACTTTGCTGTATCGCCTTACGGTAGAGGCTCAAAAGCGGACCAAGAAGAGCCCGCTCTCCAAGCGAGAGATCATTCGCCGGCTCGGCACTTCGGCACCTCAGCTCTATCGTCTGCTGGATCAGACGAATTACCGAAAGTCGGTGGATCAGTTGCTGCTGCTGCTCCAGGTCCTCGATTGCGATGTGACGCTCACGGTGCGGGATCGAAAGGCGCCCACGCGACGAGTTGTGTGAACAGGGATCTACCTCGCCCGTGCGGAGGTTCAGCGATGCGACACATGTGTCCCACGGTCATCCGCCGCGTCGTCACAGCGTGGATCGCCATCGTGGTGTGTGTGATGTGTGCCCCCTCGATCGCACTCGCGGGCGATCCCTGCAATCCGCCTGCGACTTGTGATCCGCTGATCCCCGCGCTGCGGCGCATGGATCAGTTCTTCCAGCACAGCGAAGTGAACGGAATCGTGCTCGACTGGCGCGTCGTGATCAACGCGACCGAGGCCGCGCGGCTGTCAGTGGTTCCGCAACTGCTCGGCTACACCGAGCTCTATCGCGTGTCCCCGCTACGGCGCATTCGCCGCGACATCGTCGAGCGCGCAGACTTCCTGCTCGAACACTCGGCGGAATATCGTTCGCACTCGGTGTTCGACGGCATGCTGGGGTATGCGTTCCTCGAGGCATACGAAGCGACCGGCGATTCGCGTTATCTCGCGATCGGCAATGCGATCGTCGACGAGCTGAAGGCGATGTCGCACTCAGAGTACATCCTCAACGGCGGCCTGATGGCGGCGATGGCGTTCGCCAAGCACTTCCGCGTGACGGGCAACACGCAGTCGGAGAGCCTGACGCACGAGATCCTCTCCAACGTGCCGCAGTACCAGCATCCTGACGGCAGCTTCCCCCACTGGTGTCCGTCTTCGACCGACATCCACTACACCGGATGGATGTCGAACGAGCTGATCCTGATCCGCCGTCTGGTCCCGGATCCTGTGATCGATCCAATGCTCGCCGCGATGGGCGCGTTCCTCGAAGCGCGCGTCGGCAGCGACGGTGTGACGCGTTACGAAGAACCGTGCGACGACTACCAGGGATGCATGCGCTATTACTACAGCATCGCGAGCGGCTGCGACTTCGACTACGACACGCGCGCGTTCACGAACGAACTCGGATACAACGCGCTGGTCTTCGATCACCTGCAGAGCCCGCGCTACGACCACGTGATGCGCTTCCTCGGTTCGATCGAAACGCGCGGCACCTATGCCGACAAGTGGGACTTCTGGCCGCCGCCCGAGGATCCGTACTACGTGTGGACGACGGCCGACACTTCGGTCGTGAACATCAGCCTGATCTTCTGGTCGCTCTCGAGCGCGCTCGCGGGACGCCCGAATCCGATCCCCGACCCGATGGCGTGGATTCCGGACGAGCAGGACGGTGTGATCGAAGGCATCGAAGGCGCGCAGCACGTGGCGCCGCCTTCGATCACGCCCAATCCCGCGCGGGAGAACTGCACCGTGCGGTTCGTGGTGCCGGCGACCGGACGTGTGACGGTTCAGATCTACGATCTGGCCGGCCGCAAGGTGCGCACCCTCGTCACGGGCACGCTCGGCGCCGGCGAGCACGACGTCGGCTGGGATCGCCGCGACGATGCGGGACGCGCATGCGCGAACGGACTCTACTTCGCGCGGTTACGCATCGGCGACGCATGGCACGCGACGCGCGTGCTGCTCACGCCGTAGCGGGGGCTTCGGATTACGCTGCCTCGCTCTTGGCGTGCGCGTAGAGAGTCTCAGGAGCGATATCGGCGCCGTTGGGCCACGCCACCGTTCCCCCATCGAGAAAGAAGCGCTGGAAATACTCCGCGTCCTTCAAGGGTTCGAATACCGGTCCATCGAGCCACCGGCCGAAGTCGATCGTCCGCTCTGTGCCGTCGTTGAACGTCAGATGAATGCGATATTCCCCGCGATAGTCGGCCCGCGTGACACTGGGCAGGAACTCCATGGAACCTCCGTAGCGTAGGCCTTCGCTCCACGTTCGTTCGTTCAGGAGCGTTGCGGCCCCTGTGCCCGGACTCTTCGTCCGCGCACGGCGGCCGAGATCCGGCGACGACGGCGGCGCGGGGTGGCGTAGCGGATCTTCAGCTGTCCCCACGAACCCGGCATGACCGGGATCAGATCGCAGCAGGAACCGCTCACCGAGTGCAGCAGCGGGCCCGGCGTCCAGTGGCCGACGGACTGGCACAGCTGATCCTTCACGAGGTCCAGGCCGTCCTGGTAGTAGTTGTAGTAGCGGCACGGCTGGCACTCCATCGTGTCCGCGAATGCGAGCGAGGGCGTCGAAAACTCTTCGACGTTGCAGGCGCTGCCGAATTCATCGACGGTCACGTTGAGGAATGCTTTTCCGCGCAGACAGATCGGGCTCGCCAGGTTGAGATCGAACTGGAACGTGCCGGGTCCCGGGCCGTCCAGCATGTACTGCGTCGGCGACATGAGCACCTTCGCCAGATCGGGCGCGGGGCATCCGCCGGCGGTCGACTCGACGATCGAGATCATGACCGGCTGCGAGCACGCCGTGCGGAAGTCGATCGAGACGTGGACCTGGTCCACGGTCATCGTGCCGGTGGTCGCGCACTCGGTGCAGGTCGCGGGGTCGAGCAGCGTGAAGTACTGGTCGCCGGGCGGAAAGAAGTAGTCCTCGAGAATGTCGAACGGCTGGAAGAGTCCGCCGAGACCGCATGTTCCGCCGGCCGTGAGCTCGGGTCCGACGGCGATCGTTCCATCGAGGTGTCGCGCGGGTCGAATGTCGGCGGGAAGCACGGCCTTGCGCGCGGCGGACACGGTGGCCGGCGCGCAGAGCGCGAGCCCCATGAGAACCAGCAGCAGACTGCGGCGATACGGCATAGGAAGTCGATCTCCGCGGCCCTGAGGTACGGACGGGCCGTCATCTTGGGGTGAACCTGGGCGCCCCCAGGCGGGTCCGGACTGCTCAAGCGTGCGACACCGAGGCCCGGACCGTCAACGCGAAACCCGTACGGAAACAGCATTTCCGTCCCGAGGCCGCGGGTTCAGCCACCCGGCGACGCGATCGGCGCGACATCGTGCTTGCGCACTGCACATGCGTGCAGTAACGTGCGCCGTCACCATGCGACAGGAAAACATCGACGAAGCGGTGGCGGTTCGCGCCGACTTCAAGGGCGGGATCGCCACCCCGCTCGCGTTTCGCCGCGGCGCGCGCGAACACCGCGTGACGCGGGTCAACGCGCGCTGGATCGACCGGGCGGGGCGGCACGCGCAGTTCTGCTTCTCGGTCAGTGTCGCGAGCGGCGATGTGTATCAGCTGCGCCTCTCGGGGGCCGACCTCGTGTGGTGGCTGGACTCGGTCACGTTGGAGGGTTGATGAGCTCGTCCACGAGCGCCGCGGCGCGAAGTGGGACGCACGGTGCGTCCTGCTCCTCCGCTACGAACCGGATGGCACCCGTGCAGCCGGAGGCAAGCGCCGCGGTGCGCGGGGACGAGCGTCGAAACGAATTCCAGGTCCCGCGTCGCGGATGCGCGCGGGCCACCGGGGCGGACCCGCGATGATCGTGCTCCACGTCGACATCGACGCGTTCTTCGCCTCGATCGAGCAGCAGCGCGACCCGCGGCTGCGCGGGCGTCCGGTGATCGTGGGCGCGGGCGTGATCGCCTCGTGCTCCTACGAAGCGCGCGCGTTCGGTCTGCGCGCGGGGATGACGCTGAGCGAAGCGAAGCGCCGCTGCCCGGACGCGGTGATCGTCGAAGGCCACGCACAGATCTATCGCTGCTTCGCCGAGCAGATCTTCGCGAGCTGCCGCGCGCTGGCACCGGCGGTCGAGACCTATCTCGACGAGGCGTACTGCGATCTGACCGGCACCGAGCGCCTGCACGGCGATCTCGCGGCCGCGGCGCGCGCGTTGAAGCACGAAATCCACGCGGCGACCGGGCTCACGGTCACGTGCGGCATCGGGCCCAATCGCATGCTGGCGAAGCTGGTCGGCAAGACCGTGAAGCCCGACGGGCTCGCGTGCATCGAGGCGCACGAGGCGGACGCGTTCCTCGCCGGGCGCCCGATCGAACAGCTCGCGGGCGTCGGCCACGCGCACGCGCGCACGCTGCGCTCGATGAATCTCAAGGTGATCGGCGATCTGCGCGCGCTGTCGTGCGAGGCGCTCGAGCGGCTGTTCGGGGTGCACGGGCAGAAGCTGTACGAGCGCTGCCGCGGCCACGACACGATGCCGGTGACCGAGCGCGAGATCCCGGTCACGATCTCGCGCGAGACGTCGTTCCATCGCGACACCGCCGATCGCGCGGAGCTGGACGGCATGCTCGAGTATTTGGTGGGCCGAGCGTGCCGTACCGCGCGCGAGCTGGGCGTGGCGCCGCGCACGGTCGCGGTGCGCCTGCGCTATGCCGACGGCGAGAGCGCCGAGCAGGCGCGGTCGCTCAGGCTCCCGTCCGACACCGATCCGATCGTGCTCGAGCTGGCGCTCGCGCTGTTCGCGCGGCAGTTCACGCGCCGCGTGGCGCTCCATGCGCTCGGCGTCACGCTGTCGAACTTCGAGCGCGCGGGCGCGAGCCAGGGCTCGCTGTTCGACGAGCGCGAAGCCGGGCGGCGCGCGGCGTTGTTCCGCGCGTTCGACGGCGTGCGCGCCGCGTACGGGCACGGCGCGCTGGTCTCGGGACGGGCGCTCAACCTCCAGGGCAAGCTCGACGAGGACCGCCACGGCTTCGTGCTGCGCACGCCGTCGCTCACGAAGTAGCCGAACGATGCCGAAAACTCCGGGGAATGGCCCCGCACATCTCGCTGTCCCCGCCCCCGGGCGCGCTCCGGCGCCCCGCGCACCCCGCCGCGAAGCGCCCCGCGCGTTCATCGACGATTCGCGTGCTGGCGCCGTGGGTCGTGATCGGAGTCGTGCTCGGCGTGGTCGCGACGGCGGCGTTCGTGATGCTCGATGCCTCCTCGCGCCAGGTCCCCGAGATCGCTCCGCGTCATCGGGCCGAAGCGCTGTGCTTCCTGCTCGCCGAGCCGCCGGTATTCGATCCGCCGATGCCGGTGCAACCGAGCACCGCACTCGTGCGCGGGCGCTTCAACATCGGCACGCCGGCGTCGTTCGCGATCGAGCAGTTGATGGGCTTCGGCGACGAGCACGTGGTGAAGCGCTGGGTCGAGCACGTCGGCGACTACGACATCGCGGGCTTCTGGCTGCGACTGCCGGGCGACGACGACGCGCACTGGCTGGTGCTCGCATGGATGGAAGACGCCGATCTGGCGGTGTGCAACTTCCGCTTCACGAGCACGTCGCGCGTGCTGTCGGGCGAGGAGCGCGCGTGGGGCGAGCGCATCCTGCGCCGCGTCGTGACGGCGGAGCACTTCCGCCGCGGCGAGTTGCCAGTCACGCGCCTGCGCGTGGAAGGCGGCCGCACGATGCCCGAGTTCGGACCCGCACCGCCCGGCTGATCCTCGCGGGCGCGCGATGAGCGGCTTCACGCCGCTGCGCGTCCGCTCCCACGGTTCGCTGCTGTACGGGACCGCGTCGCCCGAAGCGCTAATCGAACGCGCGCTGGAACTCGGACACGATTCGCTGGCACTCACCGATCGCGACAACCTTTACCTTGCGATCCGCTTCTGGCAGCGCGCGCGGGCCGACGGTCTGCGTCCTCTGCTGGGCGCCACACTCAGCGATGGGCGCAGCGAGGCGCTATTGCTCGCGGCCACGCGCGCGGGCTTCGCCACGCTGTGTGCCGCGATCAGCGCGCGGCATCTCGACCAGCGCTTCGATCTCGCGGCGACGCTGGCCGCACATTGCGACGGACTCGAGATCATCGTCGAGGAGCCGGCGCTGGCCGCGGCACTGCTCGCGGCCGGTGTGCCCGCCGCGCGCGTGTCGCTCGGCGTGCGCGGCATTGCTTCCGAACGCACCCGGCTCGCTGCGCGCGTGGCGGCGGCACGGCAGCTCGGCGTGGCGCTGGTCGCGACCGGCGATGTCGTGATGCTCGCCCCGTCCGAGCACGACGCCCACTGCGCCGCGGTCACCGCCGCGCACGGCGAACTGCTCGACCGCATGCCGCCCGCCGCGTTCGCGGCGCGCGACGCGTGGCTCGCGTCGCCCGACGAGTGGGCGCGCCGCGTGCGCGCGCTGTGCACCGCGGCCGGCGTGCCGGAAGCGGCGGCCCCCGCGCTCGCCGCGAACCGCGCGCTCGCCGAGCGGCTGCAGCTCCATCTGGACCTCGGCACGCCGATCTTCCCGCTCGCGCCGGTGCCCGACGGCGAATCCGGTCCGCAGTGGCTCGCGCGGCTCGGCGAAGCCGGCGTCGAGCGGCGCTACGGCCGGCGTTCGCGCGCGGCCCTTGCCCGACTGCATGACGAACTCGCGATGATCGAGCGCCTCGGATTCACGAGCTACTTCCTGCTGGTCGCCGAGATCGTCGAGTTCGCCCGCGCGCGCGGGATCCCGTCGGTGGGCCGCGGCTCCGGCGCCAGCTCGATCGTGGCGTACGTGCTCGGCATCACGAACGTGGATCCGCTGCGCTACGGGCTCACGTTCGAGCGCTTCCTCAATCCCGGCCGCACCGACTGCCCGGATCTCGACATCGACCTGTGCTGGCAGCGGCGCGACGAGGTGATCGCCCACGTCTACGACACCTACGGCCACGATCGCGTCGCGATGATCTCGACCCACGCGACACTCGGCGCGCGCTCGGCGTTCCGCGAGACGGCGAAGGCGCTCGGCATTCCGAACGCGCGCGTGAACCAGCTCGCGCGCCGCGTGCCGCATGCGCTCGAGCGGCCTTATCGCGCGCACCTCGAACGCCTGCCCGATGCGCGCTTCATCGACTGGAGCGAGCCCGCGTTGTCGCGCGCGCTCGTACTCGCCGAGCAGCTGGAAGGCGCGCCGCGGCATCTGTCGGTCCACAGCGGCGGGGTCGTGATCGCCGACCGGCCGCTCACCTGGTACGTGCCGCTCGAACCCGCGGCCAAGGGCGTGGTCGTCACGCAATTCGAGATGCGCGCGATCGAGGCGATCGGGCTCGTGAAGATGGACCTGCTCGGCAATCGCGCGCTGAGCACGATCGCCGAGTGCGTATCGCTCGCGCGCACGCACCACGACGTGGAGATCGATGTCGATCGCATTCCCGATCCCGACCCCGCGACCTCGGCGCGCATGGCGGCCGGCGACACGCTCAACTGCTTCCAGCTCGAGTCGCCCGCGATGCGGCACCTGCTGCGCATGTTCGACGCGCACACGCTCGACGAGACGATCGCCGCGGTCGCCGCGGTGCGTCCCGGGCCCGCCGAAATGGGATTGAAAGAAGCGTTCTGCCGCCGCAAGCGCGGGCTCGAGCCGGTGACATTCCACCATCCCGCGCTCGCGCCGGTGCTCGCCTCGACGCACGGGCTGATGCTCTACGAAGAGGACGTGCTGCACGTCGCGGCCGCGATCGCCGGGCTGACGCTCGCCGAAGGCGACGATCTGCGCCGCGCGATCGGGCGCGCGAAGACCGAGGACGAGTTCCGCTCGCTCGAGCGCGGATTCGTCGGGCACGCCCGCGCGCGCGGCGTCACGGTCGAGGCGGCGCGCACGGTGTGGCGCGACCTCACGCGCTTCGCGGCGTACGCATTTTGCAAGGCGCACGCCGCCGGCTACGGCACGCTCGGCTGGCAGAGCGTGTATCTCAAGACGCACTTCCCCGCCGAGTGGGCGGTCGGCGTGCTCAACCATCACGCCGGCATGTACGCGACCTGGGTGCACGTCGAGGACCTGCGCCGCAAAGGCGTCGAGTTCCGCGCGCCGTGCGTGTGGCGCTCGGTGTGGGAAGCCGCGTGGGAAACCGGCACGGTGCGGGTCGGGCTGTCGCGCGTGTTCGGACTCGCGCGTTCGACCGCGGAGCGCATCGTCGCGGAGCGCGGAAGGCGCGCATGGACGAGCCTCGCCGACTTCGCCGAGCGCGCGCGGCCGACGCTGCCCGAACTCGAAGCGCTGATCCTCGCAGGCGCGCTCGACCGCGCCGGGCGCACGCGGCCGGCGCTGCTGCTCGAAGCGCGCGTGCTCGCGGCAACGCCGGGTGCCGCCGCACTCGCGGGCGGATTACACGGGCGGCCGCGCGAGCGCGCGGGGCGTCTCTCGTCACGACGCACCGCGCGACACGCCGCGGAGCGCGCGCCGGAGTTGCTCGCGCTGAGCGGGGCCGCGGTCATGCCGGAGCCCGTGACGCCGGTCGCGATCGCCGAACTGCCCGAGTTCGACCTCGCCGAGCGTGTGCGCGGCGAATGCTGCGCGACCGGGCTGTGGTTCAGCGCGCATCCGCTCGACGTATGGCTCGGCCCCGATGCGCGCCACGGCGCGACACCGGCCGCGGAGATCGAACGCCACGTCGGACGCCGCGTCACCGTGACCGGACTGCCGTGCGCCTATCGGCGGATCGAGACCAAAAGCGGCGGACTGATGCTGTTCGTCTCGATCGCCGACCGCAGCGGGATCGCCGAGTGCGTCCTGTTCCCCGACGCCTACCGCCGCTTAGCCGACGCCGTGCGCGGCGAAGTGCTGAGCATGGAAGGCCGGGTCGACGACACGCTGGGCGCGATCACGCTGAGCGTGGAACGTGTGGTGCCGCGGGTGGCGGCCGGAGAACACCCTGCGTTCGCGAGCGAGGTGGATCCGGTGGAGTCGTGGGGACGATGAGGCGTTCGCCCCTACGGAGCGCGTAGCGGCGTAAACCCTTTCTCAACCGTGTCGAACAATATGAGCAATCGCGACCTTCATGCGGGACCCACTGCCAGCTCGAAGAAGAGTTCCTATCCATCGTGCGGCAGTTGCCGAGAACGTGAGACCACATTCTTGCGAACAATGGTCGCAAAGCGCAGGCTCATTAATGGTAGGCTCGACCGGAAACTTGGGCACGCCGTCGTCCGGTCAAAATCGGCACAGATGGCCGCCGAACCCCGCCTGGACGCGAATGATCACATGCGGGGGAGCACTTTCAATGCTTTCGGTGTGGAGACGGCCGCTCCCCCATCGACATCGCGCGCCGTATCCACAGGAGAGCACATGAAGGTCATGACGCACCGCTCGATCGCGTTCGTTCCACTATCGGTTGCCTTGTTCGCGGTCATGTCGGGCTCACCCCGCGAGGTCCACGCGGGAATTGGAATTTGGACGGGCAATGGGCCACGAGCCAAGAGCGTCGAGGCAATCGCGGCCGATCCGCAGAACCCAACTCGCATGTGGGCTGCATCCTTCGGATCCGGCGTGTATCGGAGCACCGATGGCGGAGCGACCTGGACCGATCACCGGGCCGGGCTCGTCAATACTTTTGTCCGCTGCCTGGCAGTTGAACCCAAACATCCTGATTCGGTCTATTGCGGCACGAATGACGGCGTGTTCTTGAGCACGGATGGCGGCGTGAACTGGAACAGGCTGCTGTCCACCGCGAGTTCGGTGCGGGCTATCGCGATCCATCCCATCAAGACCGGCAACGTGCTGGCCGGGACCTACGGCGGTGGGATCTACCGTTCGATCAATGGCGGCAGCAACTGGAGCCAGGTGAATCTCGGGCTCGTGAACATCAATGTTCGCGACATCGTATTCCATCCGCAGAAGCCCGAAACCTTGCTGGCCGCGACCGGCACCGGCGGCGGGATCCACCGCAGTACGACGGGCGGATTGACCTGGCTCCAGGTGGCCGACACGACTGCAAACCAGGGTGCCGCGGAGCAGATCCAGTTCGACCGGCAGAATCCACAGCGCATCTACGTGGCGGAGTTGGATCGCGGCGTGATCAGGAGCACGGATGGCGGGCTCTCGTGGGCGCGCATCAATCGCGGACTCTCCACGCTGCGGATGCGCAGCATCGCCGTGGTCGATACGATGCGGTACGCGGGCACCGACAATGGTGGGGCGTATGTCAGCTCGCTCAACGACAGCACGTGGCATCTTGTCAACACCGGGCTCACCCAGAACCGAGTCGACGCCCTGTTCGCTCGGCCCGTCGCGCCGTTCACTGCATGGGCTGGAACCGATGGCGGCGGCGTGTTCCGCACCGACAATGCCGGCGGTTCATGGACTCAGCTCGATGGCGGAATGCTCAGCACTTTTGCGTTCTCGCTCGCCGTGCGGCCTTCCACCCATGCGGTCTACGAGGGCTCAGGTTTCGGCGACCAGTTCTGGCGCAGCACCGACACCGGTGTGTCCTGGACACGCGCCACAGCCCTTACGCCCCATGACTCCGAGCACGGTATTGCCGTGGACCCGCTGCTGCCCTCCCGGGTTTTTCTCACCAGTTACGGGTCGGGCATCTATCGCAGCGATGACGACGGCGCGACCTGGACCAATCCCGATGTCGGGTCGACGCTCACGAATCGCTTCGTGCGCGACATCGTGGCGGTACCGTCCACCAGCGGCAGATTGTTCGTGGGCACGGGCAACGGAGTGTTCGAAACGATCAACGCAGGCGCCACGTGGATTTCGCGGTCATCGGGACTCCCGGCGAGTTTCAGCACGCGATCCCTCACACTCGTACCGGGTGCGGTACCGACGTTGTACGCGGGTAGTGACGTGTTCGGTGTATACCGTTCCGTGGACGGAGGCCTCAACTGGATCTCGAAAAGCGCCGGCCTGCCGGCCCCATTTGTCTACGCGCTGCTCGCTGATGCAACACCGGGTGTCGTCTTCGCTGCCACCGATTCAGGAGTCTACCGGACCGCCAATGGCGGCACGTTGTGGGTTGCGTCGAATTCCGGACTCCCGACGGCGCGACCGGTTCGAGCGCTGGCGCGGGACGAAAACCACCCGGGCGTCGTGTTCTGCGGAGTTAGTGGCGCCGGGGTGTTCGAGAGTTTCGATGATGGCGCATCGTGGTTCTCGGTGGGCGGCCAGCTGGGCCTGGTCGATCGGACGATCCGATCGCTCGCGGTCGACGCCGGCACGGCTACCCTCTATGCAGGCAGTGACAACGGCGTCGCCGCGTTCACCGGGTATCGGCGGCCACCGACCGCGGTGCCGGCCTCAGAGCCTGGTCTGAAGCTGTCTTTGGCGGTTGCGCCCAACCCCGCGCGGGGCGGGACAACGACGTTCCGCTTTTCGTTGCCGCGCGCCGGGGCGGCGACGCTCGCGGTATTCGACCTCACCGGAGCGCGCGTGCGTGTGCTTGCGTCGCGCTTCATGGCGGAGGGCGCGCGCGTGATGACGTGGGACGGTCGCGATGACCGGGGCCGCGCAGTGGCCGCTGGCGTCTACTTCGTGCGGCTTGACCATTCCGACGGCGTGCGGACTGAGCGGACCGTTCTCCTGCGGAGGTGACGCCATCGGAATCGTATCAACGATCCTGATCTCGGGGCTCGCGGGCTACGGTATCTGGGAAAGTCGGGCCCACCAGCGCCAACTGGCGCGCATTCCGTTGCGGATTCATGTCAACGGGACACGCGGCAAGTCCTCGGTGACACGTCTCATCGCCGGTGGCCTGCGCGCCAGCGGTCGCCGCACTTTCGCCAAGACCACGGGGACGATGGCTCGAATGATTTATCCTGATGGTCGCGAAGTCGACGTCTTCCGCGTCGGCCGACCGAACATCATCGAGCAGACTCGGATCATCGCGCGGGCGGTCGAAGCCCGGGCTGAAGCCGTTGTCATCGAATGCATGGCGGTGACGCCAGAGCTCCAGCCGCTCGCGGAGTTGCGGCTGATTCAGAGCCACGTCGGCGTCATCACCAACGTCCGTGCCGACCACCTCGATGTCATGGGACCGACCGTGGACGACGTCGCGCGTACACTGGCTCAGACGGCTCCCCGCAACGGCATCCTGTTCACCGCCGAGCACGATCGCGCTCCCCTGCTCGAAGCGGTGGCGCGGTCACGTGGGTCCGAGATGCGTGTGATCGAGGACCGTGGCGTGTCGGCGAACGATCTCGCCGGTTTCTCCTACGTCGAGCATTCGGAGAACGTCGCGCTCGCGCTGGCGGTGTGTGAGCACGTCGGAGTCGAGCGCTCTACCGCGTTGCGTGGCATGCACGAAGCGCCCGCAGATCCGGGAGCACTGCGCCGCTATCGGGTCGTCACCGGCGAGAAGCACGTCACGTTCGTCAACGCGTTCGCGGCAAACGATCCCGAGTCGACTCTGCTGATTTGGCGGCGACTGGGTCTTGCGACTCCGATCGCAGGCACGCGCCGTATCGTTCTTGCCAATTGTCGCGACGACCGGCTGCAGCGATCCGGACAAATCGCCGATCTCGTCGCCAGCGAACTCGACGCCGACCATGTCGTGCTCACCGGTCTCGGCACCGAGTTGGTCGCGTTCCGAGCCGTGCAGCGCGGGCTGGACCGTTCGAAGATCTCCGACTTCGGCGGACTCGGCGCCGAAGAAGTCTACGAGCGCGTGCTCGACCTGATCACCGAGCGGGGCGTGGTGGTCGGCATCGGAAACATCGTGGGATTGGGGGAAGCGATCGTGCTCCATTTCAGCAATCGGGCGGTGCACCATGATTGAAACGGCGATCGGCCTCGGGCTGGTCATCAGTCTCATCTTCTCCGAAACGCTTGGCCTGGCCGCCGGAGGCATGGTCGTGCCGGGCTATCTCGCGCTCATGATTCACGAACCGCTCCGTATCGTGGGCACGGTGGCGGTGGCACTGCTCACCCTGGGCGCACTGAAATTGCTGTCGCGCTACGCGCTCGTTTACGGCCGGCGGCGCATCGTGATCGCGGTGCTGCTGGGATTCTCGTTCGGTGCCATCTCGCGTGATCTGCTGTTCCTGCCTCAGGCGGGCGTTCCGATCGATCTTCGTACGATTGGATATGTGATTCCGGGGCTGATCGCCAATTGGATGGAACGACAGGGCATCGTACAGACGTTGTGCGTCATGACGACGACGGCCGTGCTCGTGCGCCTGCTCCTCATGCTCCTCAACGGCGGGGCGATCATCCGATGAGCCTCGCACGCGCATCCACCCCCGCCCTGGTTGGCCTCGCCTGCGTGGCGGTCGTGCTCTATGCGATCGCCGAGCACTCTCAGTCTCCGGTCCACGCCGAAGCCTATCGCAAGAAACTCGACGCCGTGCGCCTGATGCAGCGTGCCGAAAGCGCCATACGTGCGGCCAAGCAGCGGATCGGCATCGAGATCGATCCGCGCAACGATCCCACCGGCTCCGGCGTGATTGGCCCTCAGTTCACGCTCATCACCACCGATCGCGGCGCGCAGTCGGCAAAGCAGTTTGCCGCACACCCCAATTTCGCCGCGGCAGTAACCCAGATGCTGCTGCAGGCGCGCGTGCGACCTGGAGATGCGGTGGCGGTCGGGATGACCGGCTCGCTGCCCGGGATGAACCTCGCCGTGCTCTCGGCATGCCGGGCAATCGGTGCGCGACCGATTCTCGTGACATCGCTGGGCGCTTCGATGTTCGGCGCGACTGATCCTGAACTGACCTGGCTCGACATGGAAGCGGCCGTGGTGGACGCCGGGCTGTGGGACTTCCGTTCAGTCGGAGCCTCACTCGGAGGCGGCGGCGACGTCGGGCGTGGGCTCTCTCCCGCCGGGCGGCAGTTGTTGGCCGACGCGATCGAACGCAACCATGTTCGGTTGCTGGGTGAACCGACCGTGCTCGAAGCCGTGCGCTCGCGCGTCGCGCTGTACGATTCGGTGGCAAATGCATGGGGAGTGCCGCTGCGGGCCTATGTCAACGTCGGCGGCGGTGTCGTGAGTCTGGGTGGCGCTCAAAACGCCCGCTTGATCCCGGCGGGCATGACCCGGCATCTCGCGGCGCGCAGCTATCCCAACCGAGGCGTGATCAATATCCTCTCCGACCGCGGCCTGCCGATCGTCCACCTCCTTCAGGTCGAGAAGCTCGCGCGCGCCTTCGACATCCTCGATGCCAAGGGCGAGACGCCCCAGCCCGGTCGCGGGTTGCTGTTCATTCGCTACCGCTACAATCTTTGGATCGTCGGGCTGGCTGCGGGGCTCGTGCTCGCCGTCAATTTCTTCGTGCTCCGCGTCGACCTTCAACACAAACTGCTGGGCCGACCCCACCCCGAAAGGATTTCCTGAATGAACTCGAGACACAGGTCTGGTTGGATGGGTGCCATCGCGATCGCCGTTCTCATGGCCGTCACCCCGGCGCACGCGGGAAAGTGGGACGCCATCGAATCCATTCCTGGGCAGGCGCCCACCTCGGTGTTGGTCGACGGCAAGGAGCGCATTTACTTTCGAGTCGCTCCTGGCAAGCCGCTCGTCGTTCCCATCGATGGCCCGGTGCGGTTGCGTATTGTTTCGCGCGCCGAGATCGACCACCCGGGAGCCGTCGCCTCGTATGTCTTGACGGTGAGCGAGAACGGTCGCGAGATCGAGCACAATGCCACCGAGTCATCGGCCTCGGACCGGGTCACGCTGTCCGAAAGTCGAGCCGCAATCGGAAAGAGCCGCCGGATGACGGTGGACGTTTCGGCGGGCGCGCACCGACTGACCCTGGCCACGACCGGAGCCGCGATCTACCTGCGACTCCAGCGCGGAGCACCTCCGCGCGGCGATGAACCGACGGTTTCACTGACACCCATCGACGCCCTGCGCAGCGTGCTCGTGGTCGAGGGCGAGAAGTCGATTCCCTACTACAGCGTGTGGCCCGGCAAGCCGGTGCGATTCCGCGTGGTGGGACCGACGACTTTGGACATCATCAGCCGCCTCGACTTCGATGCGACCATGCGCGGCACCCACTCCTACCGTCTGCGTCTGGCTGAAGGCTCGCAACTGTTGAAGCAGGTCGAGTTCAAGACCTCGAAGGCCTCGACCGCGAGTTACTCGAACCTCAAAGATCGCATCCCATCGAAGTTCGACCGTTTTCGGGTCGTAATCCCGAATGGGACGCACGACATCACCGTTGATCTGGCGGCGCCGGCAGGTGGTTCTGCCGAGATCCATGCTCGCATCCCGCAGCCGGTCGTGGGTGGTGAAGAGTGATCGTTCCTTCGAGCTTCGTGACCCGGACTCACGCGCTCGACTTCGCCCCCGCGCTGGTGCTCATCACAACGCTGCTCGGAATCGCGGGGCTCGCACGCCCCGGGACCGCGGCGCCTGCAAAGTCATCGCTGACTCTGACGCTGAGTCTCGGAGCGCTCTACGACAGCAATTTCCTTCAGTATTCGGATCCGCAGTTGCGTGATTTCGAAGCAGGCGCCCACCCCGATCGCTACTCGATTGAAACGCGTGACGATCTGGTGTGGGGTCCCTCGCTGGGGTTCGCTTATGAGCGACGCGCGGCGCGTGCCCGGCGCCATACGTTGCGCGTCCATGTCGACGGGGATTTTCATCAGCGCAACGGCACGGCCGACATGCACTCCGGCGGAATCAGCTGGCGCGAATCGTTTCGTGGCGATCGGCAGCTGACCGCGAGCTGGCTTACGATTCCGCGCTACTACTTGCGCCAGTTGCTCGACGAAGATGTGACCCCCGGCTATCCGGGGCTGAGCAGATATCGTCGCGCCGAATTTTCGCTCGACGTCGGTTCCCTCGGATGGGAGCAGCGATTCGCGCGAGGGCTGTTGATCGCCACCGAGTATCAATTCGAGCGCAGGAATTACGCGGGCGATTTCAACGAGCGCGACTCCAAGCTCCATCAAGGCGACATTGCGGTTCGCTGGGATCGCATGCCGCGTCGTGCGAGCCTCGGTGCGCACGGCGCATACCGCGCGAGCACCGCTCGGGCCGAAGACGGCGACGAAGCGCCCGGCTTCGCCCCCGACGACGCCGATGTGAGTTATCACGGCATGTCGATCGGCACCCGTGGGCGTTGTGAACTCCTGCGGCGCAAACCGTGGCGGGTCACGGCCGATGCCGCATATGAACTGGAGACGCGCCGCTACGATTCCGATCGCCCCGCCGACCGCTTTCACTTCGACCGCGACGACACGCGTCACATCGTCGAAGCCGGTGTGCGGTGGGCCCGGCCGCGGTTCGCCGTTCGCGGGTATTGCCGCTTCACGAACAACACCGCGCGACTCGCCGCGACCACGATCACGACGACGGACGCGGGCAGTTTTCGGCAAGGCCAGGTTGGAGTGAGCCTCGAATGCTCCCTGATCCGTCGGATGACCGGTGCGAGCGAAGATGCCGATGCGAACTAGACTCTCGCTGTGCGCCCACCAACGAACCGGGTATCGCCACGGCGTGCACACCCCGGCCCGGCGCCACATCGTGCCGCGGTGGATCATGGCGATATTCGCGACGGCGATCTCGCTCGCCGGATGTCACGCTGCGCGGATTGTCGCTCCCAACCCGCCCTTGCGCGCCGCTTCCGCGGCGCTCTATGCGATCGACATCGAATTCGCCGAACCCGTCGGGCGAGCGAGCGCCGAAGACCCTGCGCATTACGCGGTATACTCCGCCGCGGCCCCGACGACCCGCGCCATGATTGCTTCGGCTACGGTGGTGGACACTCTATACGGCAGAGTCGTCCAGTTGGTCATACCGGAATGGTTCGGGGACGACACCAAAGATCACCTCGACGTGGTGGTGGAGAGTCACGATGTGCAATCGCTCTCGGGTCTCTCGACGGGCAATCGGTCGGTCGCGTTTCGCACCGGACTCGACTACCAGCCGAACCTGAGGGATCTCCTGGATACGCATTGCACCCGTTGTCACGACGCGGCCAACGCGGGCGGCAACTACCGCACCGACACGTACGCAGGCCTGCTCGACAACGGTAGCTCCGCTCCCGCGAACCTCATTCCCGGCGACCCCAACTGCCTCTTGATCCGGCGCTGCAAGCCGCGGAACTCCATGTTCATTCAGGGTGGCCTGAGCTACCTCGACTTCGAAATGATCCGCAATTGGATCGTGTCCTACGCCGCACGTCTCTGAGACCGCCAGCAAGCAGTTGGAGCACTCGGCCGGCCGCCGACTGAGCGCGGAACGCGTCGTTGCGCGCATCGCGGCCGGTGAACACCCGGCGATCGCGAGCGAGGTGGATAACTGACCCGGTCCACCCAGCGACCTCACGCCCGCGTCGAGCGCCCCAGGTTGCGCACTTCTTCCCACGTGAGGAAGCGCGTCGCGAAATACCCGGCGACGATCACGATGGCGAACACCGCCATGGCGCGCACGATGTCGAACCACGCGGCCACGCGGCCGGCCGGCGCAGCCAGCAATCCGCCGCGCCACACGATGGCCAGCACGGCGGCGGTGATCGATACGGCGAGTGGCGTGACGATCACGCCGCGCAGCCAGGGCCCGAACGGGACCTGGATCCAGCGGTGCAAACGCCACAGGAAGAAGCTCACCGAGACGGCGCCCGAGATGAATTGGGCAATCAGCGCGCCGTTGATCCCCATCCTCGGGATGAGCCACAAGCTCAGGCCGACATGAATGAGGGTGCCGACCACGTGGTACTGCACTTCCATCCATGGCGCTCCGAGACCGCGGCACACCGACGTGCCCACGCCGGTGAGCATCGTGAGCAGCAGGAACGAAATGATGCCGACGGTTCCGATCGCCGCTCCGGAGTAACTGGTCCCGAGCCACGCGACGATCAGCGCGGACGCCGTCGCGATCATGAACCCGGCGACCGGGAACGCGACGGCCGCGATGTAGCGCGAGGCGCGTGTGTACAGGCGCAGGATGCGGTCGTGATCGGCCAGCGATCCGAGTTGCGACACGGCCGGCACGAGCGGGATGATCAGGAACGTCGGCAGCGCCCACGCGGCGAGCGCGAGCCGGCTCGCGAGTTCGTAGCGCGTCACCATCGCGAGCGACACGAGGTGCGCGAGCAGGAACTTGTCGAGCTGGAACTGGATGAACGTCCCGAGGTTCGTGATCTGGAGCGCGCTGCCGAAGCGGAACAGCTCACCGAACAGACTGCGGCTCATCGACGAGATGTCGAGCCGCGCCTCGGGCTCGACGGTGCGCATCGCCCGGAACGAGATCAACGCGCCGATCAGCACGCCCAGGCCGTAGGCGACCACCATGCCGCGGAGCCCCCCGCCGGTTCGCAAGGCGAGGATCGCACCGCCGACCTGGATCGCCGTGACGAGCAGCAGAACCCGGCTGGTGATGTCCATGCGCTGGCGGCCGGACAACACCGCGGTGATCACGCCGCTGAGGTTGTTGAGGCCGATCACGATCGCGATGCCGATCAACGTCCAGCCGGCTTCGGCGCGCAGCGCCTGCGGCGTGTGGATCGCATCGAGAACCGGCCGCTGGAACAGCGCGAGCCCGATGACGACCGGGGTCGCGAGGCCGATGTAGGCGAACGTCCCCATGGTGACGACGCCACGCAGCCCGCGCGTGTCGCCCGCCGCCGAAAACTGCGCGACGTATTTGACCAGCGCCTGCGACAGGCCGAGATCGAAGATCTGGAAGTAGCCCGACAGCGCGAAGAACAGCGTCCAGATCGCGAATCGATCCTCGCCCAGCACGCCCAGCATGTAGGGCGTGACGAGCGCCCACGCGAAGAAGAACGTCAGCCGCGAGATGACCGTGAACAGCGCGTTGCGCGCGATGGTGGCGCCGAGGCCGCCCGCCGACGAACGGTCGGCGCTGAGATTCGATGCGCTCACTCGGGGGACACCATGTCCGGACTCTCCTCGGGGTCATGCTATCATCGGCCCGCTTCGACACATTCTGGATGCATGAAGATCCAACGACCTGTCGCCCCGGAGACGGCATATTAGCACGGAACTGTGGGGCCTCTGGGTGGCAGCTCCCTCGCCGATGGTGGTGGAGTGGAATCGGTTCGCGGCCCTTCTACCCGGGCGCCGGACTCGATGATCGTCGCTTACGATCTGCGCTACGCGAGCGACCACTTCGCGGGAATCGGCACCTACGCATTCGCTCTGCTTAGGGAACTGCTCGAGTTGCCGGGCGACGAGCGCTACGTGCTGCTGTGGAATCCCGCCTGGCGGCAGAGCCGGTTCGACTTCGAAATGCTGCGCGCGCATCCGCGGGCTGAGTGGGTCGATTGCGGATTCCACCCGATCCAGCCGATCGGCACGTTTCAGCTCGGCGCATGGCTGCGGCGCACGCGGCCCGATGTGTACTTCAGCTCGTTCAGCCTGCGCCCGTTCGCGTCGGGCTGTCCCGAGGTCCTGACGGTGCACGACGTGGCGGCGCTGAGGCTGCGGCCGATGCGCCAGAACCTGCTCTATCTCGCGAGCCTGCGGCTGGCGCTCGGTGCCCGTTCGATCGTGACCGTAAGCGAGTTCAGCCGGCGCGAGATCCTGACGCTGCTCGGTGCGCGCCCCGAACAGGTGCACGCGATCCTGCCCGGTGTGGCGCCGTGGCCAAAGGACCTCGTGCCGTGCCGGCCCCAGGCGCTCGAAGACAATCGCTTCGCGCTGCTGGTCGGCGACAACCGGCCGCACAAGAACATCGGCGTGGTGGTCGAGGCGTGGGCGGCAATGGGTGAGCGGCCTCCGCTGCCGCTGGTCGCGGCCGGGCCGATCGCGCCGCGGTTCCCTTCGCTCGCCGACATGGCGCGCGCGCGCGGCGCGCGGCGCGTGACGCACCTCGGCTGGATGAATCCGGCCGAGCTCGCATGGCTCTATGAGAATGCGGAGATGCTGTTGTTCCCGAGCGTCTACGAGGGCTTCGGCTCTCCGCTCGCCGAAGGACTCTCGCACGGACTTCCGGTGATCGCCTCCGATATCCCGGCGTTCCGCGAAGTCGGCGCCGGGGCCGCGATCTACGTGGATCCACACGATGCGGTGGCGTGGTCGCGTGAAGCGCTGCGGGTGGCCGGCGATGAGAGCATTCGCGAACGGCTGCGCCCGATCGCGCGCGCGCGCGCGGCCGAACTCACCTATCGCAGGACCGCCGAGGCGGTGCTCGCGGTGATCCGCGAAACCGCGCGGCGTTCCTGACCGGCGGGAGCGCGCTGCGGGGAGAGCGAAGCGATCAGCGCTTCGGCTTGTGGATCACGGCCTCGATCGAGAATTCGCCGTCGCTCATGATGTTCGGATCCGTGATGGTGCGGCCGGCCGAACACTCCTTCACGTAGACGATCTCGGCATCCGGCAGCGCGCGGTGGATGAGCGGCACGACGCCGATCGTGTCCGGCGCTTCGTCGCGGTCGGGCAGGAAGAAGTGCTTGTGATCCGAGTTGAATCGCGACGGGAGTGTTTTCTTCTTCTCGTACAACTCGCGATGCGGCAGATACAGCAGCAGATAGCCGCCCGGCTTCGTCACCCGCCACCAGTTCTTCAGAGCGACATCGGCGTCGACCATGTGCTCGATCGTATGGGAGGCGTAGACATAGTCGTACGCCTCGTTCTCGAGACCCTTCAGATACTGCGCGTCACCGTCCTCGAAATCCCATCCTTCGCTGGTGGCTGTGATCGGGTCGCCGCCGAAGCCGATGTCGAGCCCGCGCCCCTGGCAGTACTTGTCGAAGAACCCCTCCGACTGCCGGCGCGCGTGCGCTTTGGTCGTCTCTCCATAGAACCGGGGACGGCCCATCGTGCGGATGCGGATCACCTGGAGTCGATAGAAGATCCCTTTGAGGAAATCGAACACGGGCCTCGGGAGGGTCTTCTTGAGTAGGTCTTTCATGACGGACGTCTGCCTCTCGTGAATGAGGACGGGAGCGATGCGCGCGCTCCCACCGGAACCCAGCGGGTCAATCGCGCGGAAACATCGCGCGTTCGATCAGGCCGCAGATGATGTGCCCGCTGATGATGTGGCCTTCCTGGATCTTGGGCGTGCTGCCGGACGGAATCTGGATGCAGTGATCCACCCGCTCGACGATGCGGGCGCCGTGGTTGCCGGTCATGCCGACGGTGATGATCCCGAGCGATCGTGCGGCCTCGAGCGCGGCCAGAATGTTCGGCGACTTGCCGGAGGTCGAGATCCCGAACAGCACGTCGCCGCGGCGGCCGACCGCTTCGACCTGGCGCGCGAACAGCCGCTCGTAGCCGTAGTCGTTGCCGATCGCGGTCAGCACCGACGTGTCGGTGGTGAGCGCGAACGCCGGCAGGCCCGGGCGGTCGTAGGCGAAGCGGCTCACCAGTTCGCCGGCCAGGTGCTGCGCGTCGGCCGCACTTCCGCCATTTCCCATCAATAGAATCTTGTTTCCGGCCTGGAGTGCGACGATCGAGGCCCGCGCCACCGCTTCGATGACGGTGGCCAGCGCCGCATCGTCCGCCATGGCGGCGACCACGGCGCGGCTGTTCTCCAGTTCCTGTCCGATGAACGCGCGCATCACAATCTCCAGCCCTGCGTGCCGATCTTCGTGAAGTGGCAGTTGCTGACTTCGCCTTCGAATCGTCCGAGCGTGCGGATGACATCCATGCGCTTCTCGGGCGGCACGAAGAACATCATGAATCCGCCGCCGCCCGCCCCCGAGATCTTGCCCGCGGCCGCACCCGCCTCGAGCGCCTGTTCGAAGATCGATTCGATGTGCGGACTCGACACCGACGTCGAAGTCGCCTTCTTGCTCGCCCATCCCTCGCGCATCGAATCGACGATGCCCGCGAAGTCACCGCGCAGGATGCACTCCTTCATGCGCCACGCTTCGCGCTTGAGCGCGTGCATCGCCTCGACCGTCTTCGTGGCCCCCGACTGCACGTTGGCGCTCTGGTCCGCGATCACCTTCGCCGATTCACGCGACACACCGGTATAGAACAGCACCAGCGACGCTTCGAGTTCGCAGATGATCCAGTTCTTGATCCGCAGCGAATTGATCACTGCCCGGTCATCGGCATAGAACTCCATGAAATTGAATCCGCCGAACGTGGCGGCGTACTGGTCCTGGCGTCCGCCCTGAAGTCCGCAATCCACGCGTTCGACCTGGTAGGCGAGGTGCGCCAGCGTATAATCGTCGAGCGGCAGGTTGAGCATCTCGGCGAACGCCCTCAGCATCACGACTGCCAGCGTCGAAGAAGCCCCGAGCCCCGAGCCCACGGGCGCGTCGCATGACGTGGTCAGCTCGACCGCGAGCGGAACGCCGCCGTTGAACTCGTTCACGATCCGGTTGTAGACCGCCTTGTGCAGGTCGAGCTGCCCGTCGAGATCGAGCCGCGGCGCGAGCGGGAGTTCGATCACCTGCTGGCGATCGGTCGAGATCAGCCGGATGAGCGGTTTTTCCAGCGTGTGGATGATGGCGTAGGCGTAGCGGTCGATGGTCGCGTTGAGCACGCATCCGCCGAACTCGTCGCAATAGGGCGAAACGTCGGTGCCGCCGCCGGCGAGTCCCAGCCTCAGCGGTGCTCTCGCCCTCACGATCATGCCAGTCATGGGATGCCCCCGGTGATGTCGATCGTGCTGCCCCGCGGGCAACGCTCTCCGGCCGCGTTCGGGCAGCCGGCATCGGTGCGACCATAGCATCCGGTGCGCGTGTCGCCGAAGCCCGTCACAGGCCGTTGCCCGGCGTTTCGGACTTCATCCGCTCCTTCGTGCGCGCGACCTTCACGAGCAGGTCCCACGACGCCCACACCGCGTTCGCGAGTAGGCCCGAGGCGATGCTGACCATGAGATACAGCATCTCGAAGACCCCGAACATCACCGAGAGTCCAATCAACCCAATCAGCGCGTAGCCGAACACCGGGAACAGCAGCCGGCGCCGGATCAGCTTCTTCGAGAACTCCGCGTGTTCGTGGCGGAACGCGCCGCGCATCTCGCGCACGGTCACGACCAGGAAGATCGTCGAGAACACGAACAGCGTGACACCGGTCGTGCGGGTCGTGGGTTCAGGTGCGAGCAGCATGAGCGAGACGATCAGCAGCACGACGAACGTGCTGAGCGTCGAACGCGCGACCACGAGCAGCGCGGCGAAACGGTCCTGCACCAGCACTTCGAGATGCAGCGACAACGCGACGAACAGAAGTCCGGCGAGCGTCACGGCGGCGGTGCCGACCATGAGGTAGAACTCGTGCCAGCGGTCGACGAACGCGCGGTACTCGTGAAGGCGCGCGAGCCTCATCGCGTAGTCCGCGGAGTCGGCGGCGGCGCCCATCGTGAGTGTGGCCCCGGGAAAGTGCGCGGAGCTGTCGGCGATCGCGGCCAGCACGGTTGCGATCACAGGCCGAGTTCCGCGTGAATCCCGCGAAGCGCCTCGAGCGTGAAGGCGATGTGCTGATCGAGATCGACGCCGAGTTCGGCAGCTCCGTTCACGATGTCGTCGCGATTGACGTTGCGGGCGAAGTCGAGGCGCTTGAGCTTCTTCTTCACCGAGGCGACTTCGACATCGGCGAGCGATTTCGTGGGCATCACGAGCGCGCAGGCCACCAAGAACCCGCACAGTTCATCGCACGCAAACAGCGCGCGCGCCATCGGCGTGTCGCGCGGAACGCCGCTGTAGGTCGCGTGGCCGAGCACGGCGCGGCAGATGTCCTCGGGCCAGCCGAGCGATCGCAGATGATCGACGCCGAGCATCGGATGGCGCTCCGCGTCGGGATGGCGCTCCCAGTCGAAGTCGTGGATCAGGCCGGTGAGCCCCCAGCGTTCTTCGTCTTCGCCGAGCTGCCGCGCGTAGGCACGCATCCCGGCTTCGACGGCGTAGCAGTGCTTGCGCAGTCCGGGGTTCTGGATCCAATCGTGGAGCAGGGCGAGTGCCTGCTCACGGCCGGGCAGCGTCGTGTTCACTTGTTCTCGAAGTGAACGCGATTCTTCTCGATGAACGACTTCCATTTGTCGGGCACGCCGTTGTCCGGAAAAATCGCCTGCACCGGGCACGCGGCCTCGCACGCCTGACAATCGATGCACTCGTCGGGATGGATGTAGAACTGGTCGTCACCTTCATAGATGCAGTTGACCGGGCACACTTCGACGCAGGACTTGTCCTTGACGCCGATGCACGGCTCCGCGATCACGAACGGCATGGTTTCCTCCGGGGATGGCCCTCGATCGGGGTCGAACCGACCACGGCTGCAATTGCTCGAAGTCTAACCCGGACTATTCATGAACCGCCAGCGCAGGCAACCCCGACGCCGCGGCCTTGACCCTGTCCCGCGCGGTGGCCGATCATGCGCGTCGCATCCGCCCCCATCGATCCGCGCACGCCGTCGGCTCAGAGGCCCTATGAGCACCGCACCCCCGAACATTTCCGATCTGCGCATCAATCGTGACCCGAGCCCGGCGCCCTCCGGCGGGCGCGGACGGATCGTGCTGTTCGCGCTCGTGGCGCTGGTCGTGCTCGCGGGGGCGTGGTGGTTCCTGCGCTCGCCGAAGGCGCTGACCGTGCAGACGACCACCGCGACCGTGACGGGCGGTACGGCGGTGTCGGGCGCCGGCATTTCGGCCAACGGCTACGTCGTCGCGCGCACCAAGGCGTCGGTGTCGGCCAAGATCGCGGGCCGCATGGAGTATTTGGGCGTCACCGAAGGCGCGCGCGTGAAGAAGGGCCAGGTGATCGCGCGCATCGAAAGCGGGATTTTCAGCGCTCAGGTCGAAGCGGCGCAGGCGCAGATCGGCGAGGCGCGCGCACAACTGGCACAGGCCGAACGCGACCTCGAACGTGCGCAGGCGCTGCGGAAGCAGGATCTGATTCCTCCGGCGGAACTCGAGAACGTCATGACGCGCGTCGAAGTGCTGAAGGCCGGCATCAACACCGCGCGCGCGCAGAAGCGCATCGCCGACGCCACGCTCGAGAACACGCTGGTGCGAGCGCCGTTCGACGGCACCATCCTGCGCAAGGACGCCGAGGTCGGCGAGATCGTCTCCCCCGCCTCGGCGGGCGGCGGGCTCACGCGCACCGCGATCGTGACGATGGCCGATCTCGGAACGCTCGAAGTCGAGGTCGACGTGAACGAGGCGTATATCGCGCAGATCCACAATGGCGACGAGGCGCGCATCACCCTCGACGCGTACTCCGACACTTCGTTCGCGGGCAGTGTGCGCCAGGTGGTGCCGACCGCGGACCGCCAGAAGGCGACGGTGCTGGTGAAGGTCGCGATTCTCGATCGCGATCCTCGCATCCTGCCCGAGATGGGCGCCAAGGTCGTGTTCACCGCCGAAGCGGGAACCTCGGCCCCGGCAGCACCGGTGCGGGTCACGATTCCGGTCGCAGCACTGGTGCGCGATGCGCAGAGCGCGCGGGTGTGGATGATCGAGAAGGAGCGCGCTGTCTCGCGCACGGTCGAGCCGGGGCGTGAGAACGGAGAGAGCATCGAGATCCGCTCGGGCCTGAGCGGCGGAGAGAGCCTGGTGCTCGCGCCGCCTTCGGGACTCAAGGAAGGCGCGCGCGTGCGCGCCGCGAAGTAGCCGCGCGAGGAACGCGCGCTCGGCAGACGCCGGACGCGGCCGCACCGAAACACCGCGATCCACAGGAGACCGCATGGCTTCGATCCAGGTCCGCAACGTCCGCAAGGTCTACAAGCGCGACACGCAGGAAGTGACGGTTCTCGATGGTCTCTCGCTCGACATCCCCGACGGCGACTTCGCCGGTCTCATGGGACCCTCGGGCAGCGGCAAGACCACGCTGCTGAATCTGATCGGCGGCATCGACGCGCCGACCTCGGGCGACATCATCGTCGGCGAGACCAACATCGCCCAAGTGCGCGGCCCGCAGCTCGCGCGCTGGCGCTCGCGCAACATCGGCTACATCTTCCAGCTCTACAATTTGATTCCCGTGCTGACCGCGCTGCAGAACGTCGAGCTTCCCCTGCTGCTGCTCAAGATGAGCGGCAAGGAGCGCAAGCGCCGCGCGGAGACTGCGCTGCAGCTGGTCGGGCTCGGCGATCGCATGAGCCACTATCCGCGCCAGCTCTCGGGCGGCCAGGAGCAGCGCGTCGCGATCGCGCGCGCCGTGGTGAGCGATCCCGCGATTCTGCTCGCCGACGAGCCGACCGGCGATCTCGACCGCAAGGCGGGCGAAGAGATTCTCCAGTTGCTCGAGCGGCTCAATCGCGAATTCAAGAAGACGATCATCATGGTGACCCACGATCCGCACGCCGCCGAGCGCGCGACGCACGTGCATCACCTCGACAAGGGCGTTCTCTCCCAATGACGCGGGGATCGCTATGAATTTCCTGAAACTCGTGCTCGTCAACCTCGGCCGCAACAAGCGCCGGACGTTTCTCACCACGATGAGCGTCATGGTCGCGCTGTTCCTTTTCTGCGCGCTCGGCGGAGTGCTCGACACGCTGAACGCGGCGATCGAGGTCGGCAGCGAGACGCGGCTCGTGTCGCGCAACGCGATCTCGCTGATCTTCCCGATGCCGCTGTCCTATCGCGAGCGCATCGCCGCCACACCCGGGGTCAGCAACGTCACGATCCAGAACTGGTTCGGCGGACAGGATCCGAAGGACCCGCGCAATTTCTTCGCGCAGTTCGCGGTCGATGGGAAGACATTCTTTCCGATCTACGCGTCCGACATGGAGATCGTCGACGCTTCGCCGCCGCAGATGCAGGTGGCGATGCCTTCCGGCATGGACCCCAAGCTCGCGTCGTACATGATGGAGCGCACCGCGTGCGTGGTCGGCGAGAAGCTGATGCTCAAGAACAAGTGGAAGCTGGGCCAGACCATCACGCTCGCGGGCACGATCTATCCTGGCGAGTGGCCGCTCACGATCCGTGCGGTGTACCGCGCGAAGAACAAGTCGTTCGGCGACGAGACGATGTTCTTCCACTGGGACTATCTGAGCGAGAAGGGCATGGGCGGCAGCGGCAGCGTCGGTGTCTACGTGCTGCAACTCTCGGCGCCTGATCAGGCGGCGGACATCGCGCGCAAGATCGACGCGACGTTCCAGAACTCCTCCGCCGCGACGCGCACCGAGTCGGAGCGCGCGTTCCAGGCCGGATTCGTCAGCATGTACGGCAACCTGCCGTTCGTGATCCGCGTCATCGGCCTCGCGGTCGCCTTCGCGATTCTGCTGGTCGCCGCCAACACGATGGTGATGGCGATCCGCGAGCGCACCAATGAATTCGGCGTGCTGAAGACGCTCGGGTTCGAGGACGGCACCGTGTTCCGCATGGTGCTGATCGAGGCCGCGGCGATCACGCTGATCGGTGGATCGATCGGAGCCATCGGCGCCAAGCTGCTGATCGAGAACTCGGGATTCAACGCGGGCGGCATGTTGCCGCCGATGAGCGTGCACTGGCGGACGGTGGGCACCGGCATCGGCGTGGCACTGCTGGTGGGCGCCGTGAGCGGATTGATCCCGGCCTGGCAGGCCTCGAAGCTGCGAATCGTCGACGCGCTGCGTCGCGTCAACTAGGAGACCGATCGTGGCGATTCCACTCTCGTACAATCTGCGCAACGTGTTCCAGCGGCCGGTCTCGACGCTGACCACCGCACTCGGGGTCGGGCTCACGGTGGCGATCTTCATCGGAGCGCTCGCGCTCGCGTCGGGCTTTCAGGCGGCACTGATCAAGAGCGGCTCGAGCGACAACGCGATGGCGTTGCGCAAGGGCGCCGGCAGCGAGATCTCGAGCGGCATCAGCCGTGATCAGGCCAACATCCTGCGGGCGCTGCCCGGAGTCGCGACCGGCAGCGACGGCCGGCCGCTCGTGAGCGCCGACCTCGTCGTGGTCACCAACAAGCCGCGTCTCGGCCAGCCGGGCTCGTCCAACATCACCGTGCGCGGCATCGATCCCGGTTCTCTCGGGCTTAGGCCTCAGATCAAGATCGTAAGCGGCCGCATGTTCGCGCCCGGCACCGACGAAGTGATCGTCGGGGAACGCATCGCGAAGCGATTCGAGAACTGTGGCATTGGCGAGCGGATCCGTTTTCAGCAACGCGACTTCACGGTCGTCGGGCACTTCACCGGCGATGGTGCCTCGTTCGAGTCTGAGATCTGGGGCGACAACGCGGTGCTGATGCCGGCGCTCCAGCGCGACAACACGTTCCAGAGTGTCACGTTCAGACTCAAGGATCCGGCCTCGTTCGCGGCACTCGAGAAGCAGCTCGAAGCCGATCCGCGGCTCGGCATCCAGTTGCGTCGCGAGAGTGAGTTCTACTCATCGCAGTCCGAGCTGCTCGGCAACATCATCCGCTTCATGGGCGTGTTCATCACCGTGATCATGGCGGTCGGTGCCGTGTTCGGCGCGATGAACACCATGTACGCCGCGGTCGGCGCGCGCACGCGAGAGATCGCGACGCTGCTGGTGCTCGGCTTCACGCCGCTGTCGGTGATGCTGTCGTTCATGATCGAGTCGGTGATCCTGGCGCTGTTCGGAGGCCTGATCGGATGCCTGCTCGCGCTGCCGATCAACGGGATCGTCACCAGCACCACGAACTTCAGTTCGTTCAGCGAACTGGCGTTCGCGTTCCGCGTCACGCCGCAGGCGCTGATCGCGGGGCTCGTGTTCGCGGCGCTGATGGGGTTGGTGGGCGGGTTCCTGCCGTCACTGCGCGCGGCGCGGCAACCGCTCGCGAAGAGCTTGCGGGAATCTTAGGCGCGGCGACCCCGAAAGGTCGTCACGGTTATTTGAGCCGCACCAGCCTTATCGACTTCGACACGCCGAGGAACTCGAGGCGCGCGAGATAGACACCCGGTCCGACCGCGCGTCCCGCGGCGTCGGCACCGTCCCACGCTACGCGCGTCTCACCGGCGATCGCAGGTCCATCGAGCACGCGTCGCACACGGCGTCCCAACAGATCGTAGATGTCGAGACGAACCTGCGTTGAGCGCGGAAGACGGAACGCGAGGCGCGCCTCGCCGGCGAACGGATTCGGTGTGCCGGTGAAGTAGACCTGGTTCACCATGGCTTCGTCGACCGACAGCGGAGGCGGCGGGCCGAGATGGCGGATGCGCTGGATGCGTCCGGTCGGACCGACCAGGCTGCTGTCGTATTGCGACAGGAAGTAGAGGCTGCCATCGGGGCCGACGTGGAAGTCGACCGCGGACGGCAATCCGGTCGCAAAGCGTCCTCCGCTCGGCTGGCCCGGCAGCGAATCGCCCGGCATCCATACGCCCTTCACATTGCGAAGCCGGTAGAGATCGCCGGTGTAGTACTCGCCATAGAAGAAGTCGCCGCTGAATTCGAACGGCCAGTTGTAGGAGGCGCCAACGAGCGGCCGATAGACTCCGCCGCTCGAGATCGAGACCAGCACGTCCGGATTGCGCAGCATGCTCACGGTCGCGGGTTTGTAGTAGTTGGCGCCGGTGCCGCCGGGCTCGGGGCACGCCCCGCGCGGTCGAACTGCCGGACCTTCGCGATACGGCCAGCCGAGATAATCGCCCGGCAGGATTTCGTTGATCTCTTCGTACGTGATGAGTCCGACATCGGCGCTGTAGAGTTTGCCGGTGTAGGGATCGATATTGAATCGCCACGGATTGCGCATGCCGTAGGCCCACACCAGGCGCGCATTCGAATCGGGCGTCGAGAGCGGATTGTCGTAGGGGGTGATGAGGTCGCGCGTCACGCGGCCGTTGACGTTCTCTTCGAGGCCATGAACGCGCAGGCGCAGGATGGCGCCGAGCAGCGAAGAAGAATCGGCGGCCGCGCACGGTTCGTCGTCGTCGCCGGTGCTCACGTACAGATGGCCGTCGGGTCCGAATCGCAGACAGCCGCCGTTGTGGGTGATGCGCGCATCGGGAATCCCATCGAGGATCGTGATGGGATTCGCGAGATGGAGATAGTTGCCCGAAGGATCGTCGAGATCACCGGTCGCCGTGAGCCGCACGACCTTGCACTGGCCGCCGGTCTGATCGTAGTAGATGTAAACGTAGGGCCGCTGCGGCCACGCGGGATCGATTGCGATACCTTGCAGGCCCCGTTCGTAGGCATCGGCGTTGAGATCCGGGACCAGATAGATCGGATCGATCATCGAGGGTATGCCGCCGACCACCAGCCGCACCTTCCCCGTGTGCTGCTCGGTGATGAGGATGCGCCAGTCCGGAAGGAACGCCATGCTGTTGGGTTCGTAGAACCCGGCCACCACGGTTTCCATGGTGAAGCCGTCCGGCACCTGCGCGGCATGCGCGGCAGGCGACGACAGCGCGGCGATCGACATGAGCAATCCAGCGAGATGACGCCGCATGGAGGAGGCTCCAAAGGTGTCCGATTCGGGCGTGTGCGGACCAGGGCGTGAGTAAGGATAGCCCAGCAGCCCGCGGAGATGCGAACCCGAGGTTCCAAGGGGTTATCGGCGGGCTAAATCCCGGGCTTTGCGCCTGATTTTGGGGGCGCGGACCGCATTCCGCGTCCGCCGGAAACGCTGGCTTCGCGATTTGCCCGGGGCGGCGGCCAGGGTCCGAATCGCGGGAAATGCCTGCACCGGCCCGGGCGTGTCATCGCCCCTGGCGCAGGCCCTCGAACAGATCGGTTTCCGGTTTCCGGCCGCCATTCACGGTGCTGTAGGCGCGATAGAAGTGCTGCCGGCCCCACAAGTCGACGTGGCCGGCCGTCGAAAGCTCCTTGAGCCCGGCGTAGTTCTCGACCTGGGACACGTGGCAGCGGGCGGCCTTCCACACGGTCGCTGCGTATTCGCGCGCATCGATCATGGTCGTGAGCTGCCAGTCCGGCCACGGCACCGCCTGGCGCTCGACGCCGTCCACGTGGGACACGAGCTTCTTGAACGCCGACTGGTAGATGTCCCACTCACTCTGCGGCGACGCCAGCTGGTAGAGCTTGGCGACGGCATGCGGCGCGAGAGCCGCAGCGCCGGGCAGCGCGACGTGGCCGGGATCGGCGGCGGCGACCATCGCGGCACTCGTGAACTGAGAGATCGCGATGTGATCCGGATGCCCGTAGCCGCCGTCGGCGGCGAACGTGACGACGACGTCGGGCCGCACGCGGCGCACGATTCCCACCAGCCGGCGGATGATCTCGCGGGGATCGGTCTGGTCGAGCTGGCCGTCGGGATAGCCGAGCAGCGACAGGTCGTGGACCCCGAGCACGACGGCGGCTTCGCGCAGTTCGGACTCGCGGATGCGCGCGATCTGGCGCGCGCCGGGATGACCCGCGGAGCCGTAGGCGTGTTCGCCGAATCGGCCGCGGTCCCCGCTGGTCGCGGTGATCACCGACGTCTCGACCCCTTCGGCGGCATATCTCGCGAGGGTTCCGCCGATTCCCAGCGTCTCATCGTCGGGGTGGGCGAGCACGGCCATCAGGCGCAGCGGAGCGGGCATGGACTCTTATAAGGGTCGAAGGACGCAGGAAAGGGCCGCAAACGGTCGCGGCGTTTCGGAGGCCGTCACGTTAGCACGCGGGAACCGCGCGGAGCACCTGTGGGTCCGCGGTCGCCCCGCCGCGCGCGAAACCGGCGCTGCAAATCGACTTTGGCCCGCAGGCGGCGAGGCGCGGCACTTCACCGCGAACGGACATCGGACCCGCTCGCGATCGATGCATCCACCCGCACATCCAATAGCACCCGGCAAACCGGCTGGCGGTCGATGAATCGTCCCGGCTAGAATCCGCCGGCGAATCGAACCCTGGGCGTCCGCTTGCCACGCCGAACTCGCGAACCCCTTCTCATCAGGAGCACCTGTGTCCCGCATCCATGATGTCGTGATCCTCGGCTCGGGCCCGGCCGGGTACACGGCCGCGCTCTACACCGCGCGCGCCAACCTCCACCCGCTCCTGCTCGCCGGCCACCAGCCGGGCGGGCAGCTCACGATCACGACCGAGGTCGAGAACTATCCCGGCTTTCGCGAACCGATCATGGGCCCGGAACTGATGGAGGTCATGCGCGATCAGATCCTGCGCTTCGGCACCGAGCTCCTGCAGCTCCACGTCGAGCGCGTCGATTTCTCGACGCATCCCTTCGGCGTGTGGACCGACTGCGGCAAGCACTTCGAGGCGCGCACCGTGATCGTCGCGACCGGAGCTTCGGCCAAGTTGCTCGAGATTCCGAGCGAGCCCGACTTCATGGGATTCGGCGTGTCCGCGTGCGCGACGTGCGATGGGTTCTTCTTCAAGAACCAGCGTGTGATGGTGGTGGGCGGCGGTGACACGGCGATGGAAGAGGCAAACTACCTGACACGCTTCACGAGCGAAGTCGTGGTCGTCCACCGGCGCGACACGCTGCGGGCATCGAAGATCATGCAGGAGCGCGCGCTGCGGAATCCGAAGATCCGCTTCATCTGGAACAGCGAAGTCGCGGAGATCCTCGGTGAGAAGCAGAAGAAGGTCGAAGGCGTGAAGCTGCGCGACACGATCACCGGTGAGATCACCGAGCATCCGATCAACGGCGTGTTCGTCGCGATCGGGCACGAGCCCAACACGAAATTCCTGAAGGGGCAGCTGCCGATGGATGAACGCGGATATCTGCAGGTCGTGCCGGGGACCGCGCGCACCTCGATCCCGGGCGTGTTCGCGGCCGGCGATGTCGCGGATGCGGTCTATCGCCAGGCGGTCACCGCCGCCGGCACCGGCTGCATGGCGGCGATCGAGGCCGAACGCTGGCTCGATGCGCAGGCGCACGAACATGCGATGCGCACCGAAGCCGGCCCCGCCGCGACGTGGCCGGTCTGACGTGGGAGCGGACGTGGAACGCGAAGTCCTCGAATTCGACGTCCAGTTCATCGGCGCGGGCCCGGCGGGTCTTGCGGGCGCGATCCATCTTTCGAACCTGATCGCGAGCCACGACCAGAAGATCGCGGCCGGGGCGCCGGGCACACTACTCGGCGAGATCACGATCGCGGTGCTCGAAAAGGCGGCGACGGTCGGCGCCCACGGCATCTCGGGCGCGGTCATGGACCCGCGCGCGATCCGCGAACTGATGCCCGACTATCGCGAGCAGGGCTGTCCGATCGCGGCCGACGTCACCTCCGACGATGTCTACATGTTCACAGGCGAGAGTCAGTTCCGACTGCCGCTCACTCCGCCCATGCTCGCGAATCACGGCAATCACCTGCTGTCGCTCGGAAAATTGTGCGCATGGATGGCGGAGGTCGCCGAAGCCAAAGGCGTGCTGGTCGCCACCGAGATGCCGGCGGCGAGCGCGCTGGTCGAAGGCGGCCGCGTGCTCGGCGTGCGCACCGGCGACAAGGGTGTGAACCGCAAGGGCGAAAAGAAGCCGAACTACCAGCCGGGCGCGGACTGCCACGCGAAGTGCACGGTGCTGTGCGAAGGCCCGCGCGGAACGATCGCCAAGGCGCTCGAGCCGGTGCTCGGGCTGACGGCCGGGAAGAATCCTCAGGTGTATGCGACCGGCGTGAAGGAACTGTGGGAAATGCCGGCCGGCCGCGTTCAGAAGGGCCGCGTGATCCACACCATGGGCTTCCCGCTTTCGAACGACACGTTCGGCGGCGGCTTCGTGTACGGCATGGACGACACGCACTGGGCGGTGGGGTTCGTGACGGGGCTCGATGCGCACGACCCGACGAGCGATCCGCATGCGAATCTGCAGCGCATGAAGTCGCACCCGTTCATGCGCGCGCTGCTCGAAGGCGGCAAGCCGGTGTCCTATGGCGCCAAGGCGATTCCCGAAGGCGGCTGGTGGGCGATGCCGAAACTCTCGTCGGACGGCCTGCTGTTGTGCGGCGACACCGGCGGATTCCTCAACGGCGCGCGGTTGAAGGGCGTGCATCTCGCGATCAAGTCCGGAATGCTCGCGGCGGAGACGCTGTTCGAGTGCCTGGTCGCGGGCGACTTCTCGAAGGAGCGCCTCGCGGGTTACGGGCGGCGTTTCGAGAGTTCGTGGGCCGCCGACGAATTGCGCGGCGTGCGGAACTTCCACCAGGGCTTCGAGCACGGGCTGTTCGCCGGCATGTTCAACGTCGGCGTGGGGATGCTGACCGGCGGGCGCGACTGGCTGCTGCGCGACCGCGCGCCGAATCACGCGGGACACGAACAGATGCGACGGCTCGCGCACACGCATCCGAACGGCAAGTCGCCGGCGCCGAAGTACGACGGGGTGCTCACGTTCGACAAGCTCGCGGATGTCTATCTTTCGGGCACGTCGCACGACGAGGACCAACCGGTCCATCTGGTCGTCGCCGACACCAGCGTGTGCGCGACCAAGTGCCGCTCGGAGTTCGGCAACCCGTGCCAGCACTTCTGCCCCGCCAACGTCTACGAGATGGTGCCCGATGAAGCGAGCGGACCGGGCGCGCTGCGGCTGCAGATCAACGCGTCCAACTGTGTCCACTGCAAGACCTGCGACATCGCCGATCCCTACCAGATCATCACGTGGGTCACGCCCGAAGGCGGCGGCGGACCCCAGTACAAAGGTCTCTAAAGAGGTGCGTTCCACGATGAAGGTGAATGGATTCGCGGCCGCGCTCGTCATGCTGGCGCTCGCCGCGGGCAGCTCCGGCTGCTCGATCAACCGGATGGCGGCGAACGGCATCGGCAACGCGATGGCGGGCGGCCAGGACGTGTTCGCGACCGACAACGATCCCGAGTTGGTGCGCGAGGCGCTGCCGTTCGGGCTCAAGACGATCGAGTCGCTGCTCGGCGTCGTGCCCAAGAACCGTAACCTGTTGCTCGCCGCGTGCCGCGGCTTCACGCAGTACGGCGTCGCGTTCGTCCAGATCGACGCCGACTACATCGAAGGTTCCGACTACGAACGCGCGAAGGAATTGCGCGAGCGCTCCCTCGGCCTCTACCTGCGCGCGCGCGACTACGGCGTGCGCGGCCTCGAACTCGCGCACCCGGGGATCGGGCGCGCGCTGTCGACCGACCCCGAAGCGGCAGCGGCCAAGCTGAACAAGAAGGACCTCGACATGCTGTACTGGGTCGCCGCCGCGTGGGGCTCGGCGATCGGCGTCGGCAAGGATCATCCCGAGTTGCTGGCCGACATTGGCGTGGTCCGCGCGCTCATGAACCGCGGGCTGGCGCTCGACCCCGCTTACGAACACGGCGCGATCCACGAAGCGATGATCGTGCTCGAATCGGTGCCCGCGATGATGGGCGGATCGATCGATCGCGCGCGCCAGCACTACGAACAGACGCTCACGCTCTCGCAGGGCAAGCGCGCGAGCACCTACCTGACGCTGGCCGAGAACGTTTCGGTGCAGACCCAGAACCGCAAGGAATTCGCCGAGCTGCTCGAACGCGCGCTCGCAATCGATCCCAACGCCGATCCCCCGAACCGGCTCGCCAACCTCGTCGTTCAGAAGAAGGCGCGCTGGTTGCTGGCGCACGCCGATGATCTGTTCCTCGACGAACCCACCGACTCCCCGTTACCCCAGGAAAACTCCAAGCGATGAACTCATACCCGAGCGGTCCCCGACGTTTCTCGCGCCCTGCACTCCGTGTGCTCGGCGTTCTCTCGATGGTGTTCGCCATCGGCATCGCGATGCCCGCATCGCGCGCGCAGGCGCAGGCGCCGACCGTGATCAAGCTCGCCACGCTGGTTCCGGACGGCTCGGTGTGGCACAAGGTGCTGCGCGACATGGGCGACGAATGGAGCCGCGGTACGGCGAACCGCGTCGGACTGCGGATCTATCCCGGCGGTGTCGCCGGCGATGAGCCCGACATGGTGCGCAAGATGCGCATCGGGCAGATCCAGGCGGCGGCACTCACGATCACCGGGCTCGCCGACATCGACGATGCCTTCAACGTGTTCGCCACGCCGATCATGTTCGATTCGTATGCCGAGTTGTTCTACGTGCTCGACAAGATGGAGCCGCTGCTCCGCCAGCGGCTCGAAGCCAAGGGCTTCGTGCTCGCGAACTGGGGGCACGGCGGCTGGGTCTACTTCTTCAGCAAGCAGCCGATCTCGACCCTCGCCGATCTCAAGAAGGCGAAGATGTTCGCGTGGGCCGGCGACGATCGCATGGTGCAGTCATGGAAGTCGTCGGGTTTCCACCCGGTAGCGCTCGCCGCGACCGACATCCTGCCGGGACTCAATACCGGCATGATCGATCTGCTTCCGACCACGCCGCTCGCCGCGAATTCACTGCAGTGGTTCCGTCAGGTGCCGTACATGGCGAATGCCGGTCTCGGTCCGCTGGTCGGCGGGCTCGTGATGACGAAGTCCGCGTGGAACAAGATCTCCGCCGCCGATCGCGCCGTGATGGAGAAGGCGTGCGCCAAAGCCGAGACGCGCCTGATGAAGGACGTGCCGGCGCAGGATTCGTCGTCGGTCCGCGAGATGCAGAGCCGCGGCCTCAAGGTGATCGACATCAAGCCCGCGGAACTCGCCGCATGGCGCAAAGTCGCAGACGAGTTCGCCGGCAAGATGCGCGGCAACATCGTGCCACCCGAGATCGCGGACCTCGCGATGCGTGAGCGCAATGCCTTCCGTGCCCTGCGCAGCAGCGGAGCGAGCCGCTGAAATTCTTCGGCCGCCTCGAGTCCGCCGCCGCCGGATTCGCGCTTGCCGCGATGGTGGTGCTGCCGCTTGCCGAAATCGTGTGGCGGCTGGTGTTCAAGATCGGCATCCAGGGCTCGGGACCGTTCGTCCAGCACCTGACGTTGTGGGTCGGCTTCCTCGGCGCGGCGATCGCCGCGCGCGAGGGCCGGCTGCTCACCCTCGCGACCGCGGAGTTCCTGCCGGAAGGCGGCGTGCGGCGCACCGCTCAGGTCGTCGCGGCGCTGATCGCCTCGGCGGTCACCATGCTGCTGTTCCGCGCCTCGCTCCAGATGGTGCTGATCGAGCGCGAGTCGCAGACCGTCGTCGCGGGCGTGCCCACCTGGATCACGCAGCTCGTGCTGCCGCTGTCGTTTCTGATCATCGCGCTGTGGCTGGTGTGGCGCGCCGACACACGCTGGCCCGGCCGCGCGATCGCGGCGACCGGGATCGCGATCGGGTTGTGGATCGGACAGTACCCGCAGTTCTTCGAAGCGAAGCCGGCGTGGCCGGCGATGGTCGTGGTACTGATCGGCACCGTGCTGGGCGGCCCGATCTTCGCCACGCTCGGCGGCATCGCGGTGTTCCTGTTCATGAGCAACGGCGTGCCGATCGCGGCGATGCCGGTCGAGACCTATCGGCTCGCGGTCTCCCCCACGCTCGCCGCGGTGCCGCTGTTCACGCTCACCGGTTACCTGCTGTCCGAAGGCAAGGCCTCCGAGCGGCTGGTCGGCGTGTTCCGCGCGTTCTTCGGCTGGATCCCCGGCGGCACGGCGGTGGTGGTCGCGATCGTGTGCGCGTTCTTCACCGCGTTCACCGGCGGTTCCGGCGTGACGATCCTCGCACTCGGCGCGCTGCTCTATCAGGCGCTGCAGCAGGACCGTTATCGCGACCGCTTCTCGCTCGGACTGCTGACCGCGTGCGGCTCGCTCGGGCTTCTGTTTCCGCCCTCGCTGCCGCTGATCCTCTACGGTGTCGTCGCCCAGATTCCGATCGAGCACCTGTTCATCGGCGGCATCCTGCCCGGCGTGCTGCTGCTCGGCATGGTCGCGGCATGGGGCGCGCGTGAAGGCATGCTCACCGGCGCGGGACGGCATCCGTTCCGGTTCGATGCGGCGATCGCGTCGCTCAAGGACGCGGCGTTCGAGTTGATGCTGCCGGTGGTCGTGATGCTCGCGATCTTCGGCGGCTTCGCGACCATCGTCGAGGCCTCGGCGCTCACTGCGCTCTACGCGTTCGTGGTCCAGGTGTTCATCAAGAAGGACCTGTCACTCACGCGCGACATCCCACGCGTTCTGCACCAGTCGGTGGTGCTGATCGGCGGCGTGCTCGTGATCCTTGGAGTGGCGATGGGACTCTCGAGTTACATGGTCGACGCCGAAGTCCCCGCGCGGCTCGTCGCCTGGACCCAGGCGCACGTGCATTCGCCGCTCGTGTTCCTGCTCGCGCTCAACGTGTTCCTGCTGGTCGTCGGCTGCCTGCTCGACATCTACTCGGCGATCGTCGTGGTCGTGCCGCTGATCGTGCCGCTCGGACTCGCGTTCGGCATTCACCCGGTCCATCTCGGGATCATCTTCATCGCGAATCTCGAGCTCGGCTACCTCACGCCGCCGGTCGGGCTCAACCTGTTCCTGTCGTCCTATCGCTTCAACAAGCCGGTGCTCGAAGTCGCGCGCGCTTCGCTGCCGATGCTGCTGATCCTTCTGATCGGCGTGCTCGTCATCACGTACGTGCCGTGGCTCACCACCGGCCTGCTGAAGTTCGCGAAGTAGGGCAGATGCCGATCGAGCGCCTGCCGGCGGGCAATCCCGCATTCATCCGTGCGCGGCTGGCGGAGGACGACGAGGACGTGGTCGCCCTCGCGTGCGCCCGCGCGGCCACGCTCGTCATGCGTGAAGTGCACGACGACATCGTGGCGCTCGTCAGCGCGGAGTCGGCCAAGGTGCGTCTCGCGGTCGTCCACGCGCTGAGGCGTCTGTGGAGCGATGCCGACTTCGAGCCGGTGTTCCGCCTCTACCGCAGCGATCCTGAGGAAGCCGTGCGTGACGAGGCGGCGTGGGTGCTGCGCGAAACCGCCTCGATGCGAACGTGGAGCCGGCTGTTCGACCTGTGGTGCCGCGACTCGCACCCGCGCCATCGCGTGTGGGCATGCGAGATCGCGCAGCGCTTCGGGAGCCGTGACGAACTGCCGGCGCTGCGGCGCCTGCTCGACGACAACGACGGACTGGTGCGCGCGGCAGCGGTGCCGGCGGTGCGGAGATTCGAAGGACGCTGAGCGGCGGTGTCTGAGACACCGCCTAGGTCCCGTTGCCCTCGCCCCACGCGAGACGGAGGGCGGCGATCTGAACGATCCGCTCGCGCAGCGTGTTCCCGGGGATCTCCAGCACGCGAGCCAGTGTTTCGCGCGCGGTCGCGAACTCGCGCGCGCCGTCGCTACCGGTGTGGAACACGAGACGATCCACATCCGCCAGCTCGGCCGCGATCATCTGCAGCATCGCCATCATCACGCGATTGCCGCCGAACGCGCCGCACCCCCAGTAGCCGGTGTGGACGACGACCGGCAGGTCGGTTCGTCCGGCTCGAACCGACTCGGCCACCGCTACGCGAAAGCCGGTGTACGCCGTCAGGAGCACCAGGACAACGTCCTCGGCGGTGTAGGTGCCGTGCCGGCCCGCGGGCGCCGCCATCGCGATCAGGTTCGTGATCGTGGGCGGTTCGATCCTTCGCGTCGCGCGTTCGATCGCATCGGGTACGGCGATATGGAATTGGTTTCCGTAGAGTCCGTGCGGCCGCCCCCGCGAGGCGTCGGGTTCGGTCGACACGCAGCATCGGCGCTCGACTCCCCGAATGAGGACCGGCGTCGGCTTCTCGAATTCGCTGGTCAGCGCGGGAAGGCCGCGGGCGAGAAGCGCTTCACGCACGGCGCCCAGTGCCGGGTGTTCGGCAACCTGCATCTCGTCCTGGGCGAAGAGCGGTGAGTCATAGGCGCCGAACAGGTGCGGGTCGGCGAAGTTGACGTGCCACTCGGTCGCCTGTGGAAGATCGCGTTCGTGCGCGTAGTCGTAGAACCCCGAGCGCCCGACGTTGCGCGTGCCGTGGTCGGCGATCTCAGCCCCGGGCTCGATCGTCAGAGTCGGCCAGCGGCTGTACTCGATGCGGCCGCCGTGCGTCGCCCCCTTGGGGCACGCAACACCGAGCACGATTTTCTTGTTGCGGGAACCCGCCACCGGAGGATGCTGCTTCATCAGCCCGGCCGCATCGAACTGCAGGCGTTCCAGAGGCTGACAGTCGGTGTTCCATGTGATGGAGCTTCTCATCATGGGCGCGCCCCGCGAAGGCTTAGAATTATTTGCGGACCGCGGCTCCGCTCTTCGCCGCGTGTGCGTCCGAGTGCGTGGATTTCGGGACCGAGGAATCCATCAGCAGCAGGACGAGGGCGAATAATAGAGCGAGATAGGTGGCACGACGCATGGCAAATTCCTTTTTTCACGGGTGTCGGCAATCGCTTCACTTTTGCGCCCAAATCGGGCGCGACGCAGGGTATTTCGCAAGGAACGCGCCTGCCGAAGACGGAATCCTGCGTTGGCGGGTCCGGGACTTCGAAACGCTCCATGTGGCTGTCGCTTGACTCACGCTCCCTCCCCGGCGGAAGCTCGTCGTCAACGCTCCCGCCTGAACGAACTTCCTCCAGACCGATCTTTGGCACCCGCCCATGAACCGATCCCCGCTCCGATGTGTCGCCCAGTTCGTCACTCTCGTCGTGCTCCCGTTTGCGCTCATGTCGTGCGCGGCCGGGTCCATCGTCGCGGAGCGCGAGTCGATGCCGGCCGCGCGCGCCTCGCTGCTGCCCGAGTACCGCATTTTTTACGATTCGCTCGGTGAATACGGCGACTGGGTGCTGATCGAGCCGTTCGGCTATGTGTTCCGGCCGCGCGTGAACCCGGTCGCGTGGCGCCCGTTCGAGGACGGGTTCTGGACGCCGACCGATGTCTACGGCTGGACGTGGATATCGTCCGAGCCCTTCGGGTGGGCGACCTATCACTACGGCACCTGGCTCTACGACCGATTCCAGAACTGGGTGTGGGTGCCGGGCACCGAGTGGGGACCGGCGTGGGTCAACTGGGAGACCACCGACGAATACGTGGGCTGGGCGCCTCAGTATCCGCGCGGCGGGTCGTACTCGAATCTTCCGACCAGCGCGTTCAACTATGTCCCGGTGAGCGCGATGGGCTCGCCCGCGATGAGCACGAAGATCCTCGATCCCGCGACCGCGGCAACCCAGATCCGCAATCCGCGGCGCGTCGACAACACCGCCGATATCCAGGGCGTGCGCATCAACCGCGGCCCCGACATTCGGTGGGTCGAAGAGAAGACGGGGCCCTTGCAGCTCACGCGGGTTCAGGACCTCGTGCTTCCCGGCGACGCAGCCACTTTGCGCGATCGGGAAGCGGCGCGCCGCCCGCAGCTCGGTGGAACGTCGCGCGGCGACGGACTCGGAACGCCGGGCTCGTCCGGCACGCTGCGCCATGTGACGTCGCCCGACTCGACGCGGGATGCCGCGGAGCGCGCCGCCCGTGAGGCGCGATCGATCCAGGACCGCGGATTCGTCGGCCCGCGGGTTCAGGTAGTGCGCCCGATCGGCGTGCCCGAACGGCGCGGCTCGGCGGCGCCGGCGCCGCAGGCGCCGCGGCGCAGCGGACGCGACACCACGCGCGTGCGCTGAGCACGATGCGTGAGGGCGCGGCGGACGCGACTCACGACGTGCCCCTCGTGACGACCGGCACCGCGACGGTCTCTGCGCTGTTGAAGGCACGGGCACATGAGCTGGGGTTCTCCGCGGCCGGCATCGCGCGGGTCGAGCCGCTCGAAGCGATCCGGCACTACGAAGCATGGCTCGCCGCCGGCCATCACGGCGGCATGGCGTGGCTCGCGAATGACAAGCATCGCGCGCGCCGCGCCGACATCCGCCGCGTCTACCCCGCGATCCAGAGCGTCCTGTGCGTGGCGCTGTCGTATGAGCCACACGCCGATCCCGATCGCGATGCGCGGCTCGGCCGCATCGCGCGCTACGCGCGCGGTGAGGACTATCATCGCGTGATGCGCGATCTGCTGCGCGCGCTCGAAGTCACACTGTGCGAACTGCTGCCCGGCGCGCGCCCGTTGTGGTACGCGGACACGGGAGCGATCCTCGAGCGCGGCTGGGCGGAACGCGCGGGGCTCGGATGGATCGGCAAGCACTCGGGGCTGCTGTCGGCCGGCATCGGTTCGTGGTTCGTGCTGGGCGAAGTGCTGGTGGATCGCGCGCTCGAACCCGATCCCCCGCTCCCGCGCGAGCATTGCGGAACCTGCCGCCGCTGCATCGACGTATGTCCGACGCAGGCGATCGTCGCGCCCTACCAGGTGGACGCGCGGTTGTGCATCTCGTACCTCACGATCGAGCTGCGCGGCCCGATCCCGCGCGAACATCGCCCTTTGATGGGCGACTGGATCTTCGGCTGCGACCTGTGCCAGGACGTGTGTCCGTGGAACCGTTTCGCGCCCGCTGCGCGCTAAACGCGACTGCACGCGCGCTCGCTCGAAGGCTGGACGCTCGATCGCTTCCTCACGCTCGACGATGACACGTTCATCGCGTTGTTCGCGGGCAGCCCGATCCGCCGCACCGGCCGTGCGGGCTTCGTGCGCAACGTCTGCATCGCGCTCGGCAATCGCGGGAATCCGGAGGCGGTGGCGGCTCTGGCGGAGCTCGTCATACGCGATGCCGAGCCGCTGGTGCGCGGACATGCGGCGTGGGCGCTGGGAGAGATCGCACGCCGCATGCCCGCAACCGACGCACGGCGCGCGCAGGCGCTGGCCGCGCTGGATGGTGCGTGCGGGGACGGCGATGCGTTCGTTCGCGAGGAAGCGGCGGCGGCCAGTGGAATCCTCGCCGGAAGTCATCCATGAATACGAGGCAGACCTTGGGGGCGCGACTCGACCGTCGCGCGCGCGTGGGCGCGGCTGCTACTCGAGCCCGCGCCGTCACCATTCCGATTCTTGGTGTGGCCGTTGCGCTCGCGATCACCGCGGCCTCCCCGGCACGGGCGACGATCGACAACGGCAACTTCACTTCGGGCCTCGCCGGATGGACGACCGCGGTCAGCGATCCCGCGAATCGCATCACGCTCGAGACGCGGCCGGCCCCCGACATTCCTATCGCCGCGCGCATGCAGGTAAACCGTGTCACGGCGAAACCGCCCGCGTGGCACGTGAATCTCGTGTGGAAGAATCGAGGCCTCGAACGTCTGCAACCTTCGACCGCGTACGTGCTGCGCTTCCGCGCGCGCGCATCGTCACCGCGCGCGCTGCGGCTGGCACTCGCACAGGAGTACCGGCCGTACCGTAACCTCGGGCTGCGCCGGAGCGTTGAACTCGACCGGGTGTGGCGCGCGTACTCGGTGTCGTTCCGCACCGATGCGACGATCCCGATGCCGCGCGATCCGGAATCCTCGGGGCCATGGCTCGGTTTTCTTGCCGACACCGTCGCCGGCGATACGTGGCTCACGTCGGTTCGCATCGAGCCGCAGCCGGTCACGCGCCGCGGCCGCCGGTCCTCGGGGTTGCTCTCCACGTTCCTTCCCGGCGATGCGTGGCAGGGCATGGGGCGCATGACGGCCTCGCAGACGTCATCGACCGACACCGGCGTGCGCATGACGATTCCTCCGAACAGCGTGCGATTCATCGAGCGCGAGCTGCCGGTCGCTCTGCCCGATGAGGAATGGAAACTCGCGTTGCGCGTGTGGATCGATGCGCCGGAGAACCTCGGACGGTTGTCGCTGCTCGCGCGCACGGGCGATGGCATCGACTACGCGATGGCGTCGGTGAGCGGATTCGAACGCGGCTGGAATGAGTTCGCGATCCCGCGCAGCAGATTCCTGCGGCACTGGTTCAGCCGCGTGCGATGGGACTCGGTGCAAACCGTCGCGATGCGCATCGAGACCAATGGCAACGGCCCGATCACATTCGAGCCCACGGCGCTTTCGTTCGGGGGCCATGCTCCTCGCCGCCCCCAGGTGACCCGGCTCACCGTCGAGCCCGCCCACGGCGGAGTCACGGTCGTGTGTGACACCGACATGCGCGTCCGTGCTTCGCTGGCGTGGGGTGCCAACACGAGCTATGGCGTTTCGCGCCACTCGGCGACCGCGGGCACTCGCCATACGTTCACCGTGCGGGGACTCACGCCCAACCGGCGCTATCACGCCAAAGTGTTGCTGAAGAGCACCAACGGCGTTGCGGGTTCGAGCGGCGACTTCGTGTTTTCGACGGCGGCGGCGGGCCTCGGGATTTCGGCGGCGGGCACGCGTCCCGCACGCGCTGCGCGGCCCGGCGCGGAGCCGGCAATCCAAGCGCAGTTCGACCTCGGGCTGTTCGGCGTCACCACTCCGGACGATGTTCTCACGAGCGGCCGCACGGCGTTCAGCCGGGTCCTGAGCTATCAACTCAGCAGCATCGCCAACAACTCCACCGCGGATGTGCGCAACTACCTCGACGCGGCCGCCACAACCGGGATCAAGGTATGGGTCGGATTCGATGCCGCGCGCGTCAAGGCCGGGGATCTCGCCTACGTCAGTGATCGCGTGCGGGCTTTGCGCGCGCATCCGGCGGTGGGAGGATGGTACCTGTTCGATGAACCGGAGATGCAGGGAGTGGAGCCGAGGATCCTCGCGGCGGCGTGCGAGGCGATCCGCGCGGAAGATCGCCTGCATCCGGTGACGATCGCAGCGAGCTGGCTCGGCGCCGACTATCCCTATCGCGGCGGCTTCGACATCGCGATCCTCGACAAGTATCCGATTCCCTATGAGGGACCGGCCGCGATCATTCCCGCGCTCGAACGCGCGCGGCGCTCGGGCGAGCGCTGGCAGTTCGCGTTCCAGGCTTATGCGACCGACATCGACCATCGCTGGCCCTCGAGCGATCCCGGGCCCGGCCGCTATCCGACGCGCGACGAGATGCGCGCGATGGCGTTCCTCGCGCTCAATCACGGTGCTCAGGGATTGTGGGCGTTCTCGTTCGACTATCTGCACCACACCCCGGGATCGGAATGGAAGTGGGTCGAACTGACCGAACTCGTGCGCGAACTGCGTGGGCTCGAGGCGGTGTGGGCTTCGCGCGAAACGCCCGCGACAACGGTGTCGGGCGAATCGGACGGCGCACTGGATGCTTCGGTGCGGCGGCTCGGTACTGCGCACTACGTCACGATCGTCAACAGCTCGGGGCGAACGCTGAAGGGCAGCGTGCAGCTGAGCGGATTGCCCGCAGTACCCGCCCTCACGCGTGTCGATGCCGACGCGCCGTTCGAAGCGCCCGGCGAACTCGCCGGATCACGGCTGGCCGCGACATGGCGGCCGTACTCAGCGCATGTGTACGCAATCCGGGCGGGGCGCAAGTAGCGATGCCGGTCGAGGCGCGGCGCGCGACGATGCGAGCGCCTCAGGGTCTGTCGGGGCCGGCCCCGAGCTTCGAGCCTTCCACCCACTCGGAGTCTCCGTCCTCGAAGCGCTCGCGCTTCCAGATCGGCACCGAGCGCTTGAGTTCGTCCATCGCCCACCGGCACGCATCGAACGCGGCAACGCGATGGGCCGAAGCCACCGTCACGGCGACGCTGCTCTCGGCGAGCGGAACTTCGCCCAGCCGATGGACGATGTTGCACGACGCCACACCGAAGCGCGTGACGGCTTCGGCTTCGATCGACGCGAGTGCCGCAAGCGCCATCGGCTCGTACGCTTCGTAGGTGAGACTCGCCACCCGGCGGCCGGCATGATGATCACGCGTCGTGCCGAGGAACTGGGCGATCGCGCCGCAGTCGGGACGCGCCGCGGCGCGCGCGAGTTGCCCGGAGTCGATCGGGACGTGAACGAGCTCAGCCACGCGCGCGTCCTCTTGGAGACCGCAAGGGTCCGGAAGCCTTCGAAGGCTTCGTGCTCCGGGAGGCGGCGACCTCTATTTTTGCGGACGCGCGTCCGAGCGTACGGCGCATCAGCGGACGCGTCGGCGACGGCCGCGCGACTTCGGTGAATCCGGCCGCGGCGAACGCGGACGCGAGCCCGGTCCACACGAAGGCATCGGCAGCGCGCTTCGTGCCCGAGTCCACCGGATAGCCTTCGAGCCACCGCGCGCCGTTGCGCTTCGCGTGCGCAGCTGCCGCGTCGAGCAACTGTACGGTGAGCCCGCGCCCACGATGCTCCCGCGCGACGAAGAAGCACACGACCGACCACGTGCGCGCGTCTGCTGCATGGTCCGCGAACAGACGTGAGTTCGCGATGCGGGGATAGGACTCGCGCGGGGCGATGGCGCACCATGCCGCGGGTGCGCCATCGACGTAGGCGATGATGCCCGGCTCGGACCCGCCCGAGACCTGACGCTTCAGAGCGCGGCGGTTCGACTCGCCCTTGCCGCGGCTGAACTCGGCGCCGCGCAGGCGCGGCCACTGACACCAGCATCCGGCGCAGGCACCGCGCGGTCCGAACAGGCTTTCGACATCCGCCCAGCGCTCCGGAGTCGCGGCGTGGAATTCGATGCGAACGGAGATGGCGTCTGAAGCTCGCGCTCGTCGCGCCGCAACGCCACGCGATGTGCCCGCCGCGCGCTTCCCCCACATCCTCAACCTCCGCTCACCGGCGGCAGCAACGCCAGCTCCGCGCCCTCCGCAAGCGGCATGTCGGGCGCCGAAAGCTCGCCGTTGACGGCGACCGCCAGGTGCGGCCACAGCGGCTCGAGCCCGGGATGCGCGCGCGCGATTTCGCGCAGCGCGTCACTCACGCGGCTGCCCGGTTCCAGATCCAGATCGAGCCGCCCGCGGCCCGCGCGATCGCGCGCCTGGGCGAACAACAACACCGTCACGTTCATTGGACGCTCCTCGCACGAGATCCTATGCTGCCGCGATGCACGATCACAATCCGGCGCCCTCACCCGACGCTCGCCCGCCCGGTGCATCGTCGCCCGCTGCGGCAGAGCCTCCGGAAAGCGAGCCTTCGCTCACGGAAAGCTCCCCGCCTCCATTCGCGGACTTCCCGATGAACGCGCAGGCGGGTTCCGAGACTTCCGGCGAAGCCACCGACTTCGACGGTGCGCGCTGGGTCCGCATCACGCGCGGGCTCACGATCTGGTTCGCGGTGCTGGTGACCGCGGGGCTCGGCGGCGTGCTGCTCCATCTCGACGAACTCGCCGCGCTCTCTTCGATCGCGGGCCTGTTCGTCGCCGCGCAGGCTGCGGACCTCGATCGCCAGTGGCGCATGCTGTACTTCATGCTGTCGTGGGTGGTGCCGGTCGCGGGAGTGGCGGCGTTCATCTCGCTCGCCTACATGCTGGAAAGCGCGCCGCTCGCAGCACCGTGGGGATCGCTGCTGACCGGAATGTGCGTAGGCGGAGCGATCGCGAGCGGACTCACGCTGTTCCGCCCGTTCGCGAACGCGCTCGCCGCGTGGATGTTCCGCATCGATCCGCCGTCGCGCACGCTGCGGCTCGCGGCGCGCATGGTGTTCCTCACGCTCCTGTTCGCGATCCCCGGCTGGTTCGCGATCCGTACGCTGTTCGATTCGCTCGCCGCACAGATCGACTCACTGCTCGCGGGCGCCTCGCTCGGCACCGGGCTGATCGGCTACATCATGCTCGCGTTCGCTTCGGTGGGATTCATGCTGCGCCGCAACGCGCGCGAGGCGCTCGAACGTCTCGGCATCCGCCCGATCACGGCGTCGCAGGTGCTCGTGATCGCGCTGGGAGTGCTCGGACTGTTCGCGCTCAACGGCGGAGCCGACTGGCTGCAGCGCACCTTCTTCCATGCGCTGTGGCTCGAGGATCAGAGCGTCAGTGCGGCGATCGGTGGCCGGCTCACGATCGCCGGCACGATCATGCTGGGACTGAGCGCCGGCATCGGCGAGGAGATCACGATGCGCGGGGCGCTCCAGCCGAAACTCGGCGTGGTCGCCACGGCGCTGCTGTTCGCGTCGCTGCACGTGCAGTATTCGTGGTTCGGCGTCGCCGTGATCTTCCTGCTCGGCATACTGCTCGGCCTGCTGCGGAAGCGCACGAACACGTCGGTCGCGATGGCGGTGCATGCGTTGTACGACATGGCGGCCGTCTTCTCGATCCCACGCGGCTGAGTCCGCGAAGCCCGATTGCTGCGTGGGCTGCGTCGCCCTTCACTCGGATTTCTCGGATTCAACCGTGTGCTCAGGACAAGACTTCGCCCGGTCTCATCGCGATCACTTCGCTCGCGACTCCGAGCTTCTTCAGCTCTTCGCGCAGCACTTCGGGCGTGCCGGTCAGCGCCGGGAACGTTCCGTAGTGCATCGGGATGATGTATTTCGGCTTCAGCATGCGCGCGGCCACGGCGGCTTCGCGCGGTGACATCGTGTAGAGGTCGCCGATCGGCAGCAGCGCGATCTCGGGCGCGTACAACTCGCCGATCAGGGCCATGTCGGAATGCACGCACGTGTCCCCCGCGTGATAGATGCGGGTGCCGTCTTCGAGCGTGATCACGAACCCGCACGCCTCGCCGCCGTAGACGACCTGCCCGCCGTCCTCGATCCCGCTCGAGTGGAGCGCATGGACCATCGTGAACTTGAGGCCCGCGACCTCCTGGGTGCCGCCCTTGTTCATCGCGGACGTGGTGGCCACGCCCTTCTTCTGCAGCCACAGGTGGATTTCGTAGTTGCACACCACGGTCGGCTTGAGCTTCTTGCCGAGCGTGACGGCGTCGCCCATGTGGTCGCTGTGACCATGCGAGATCGTCATGACGTCGAGCTTGTCGAGCGTCTTGTGCTCGCGCGGGCACGCCGGATTGCCTTCGACGAGCGGATCCATCAGCACTGTCTTCATGCCGCGCGTGACCAGCTTGAAGGTGCTGTGACCGAGCCAGGTGAGCGCGAAGCCACGGTTGATCTGCGTTGCCATGTTCCATCCTTGTCGTCGGCCGCGAATCGTGTCGTCAGGGGAGAAGGTCTTCGACTCCCTGCCTGCGTCGCGTGGCCGTCGGCGTCGAGGAGAATCGAGTCGGGATTGCGCGAGTCTATCCGCGACGTGACGGCGTCACAAGATGGGTCGCCCTGAGCTGCTGTTCCAAAGTAAGAATGACCCCCTGTAACTCCAACGTGATTATGTCCCCCCATGAAAGAACTACTCATGGGAGTCAGAGATGCCCAGCGATTGGGCCCGGTGAAGGCCGCCATCGAAGGACGGATCACAAACACCAA
>JANLWX010000024.1:0-20712 GCA_031364845.1 Candidatus Eiseniibacteriota bacterium | reverse complement strand
TCGAAGCACTGCTCGCGCAGCGCTTTCCAAAGAACGATGCTCCGACGCGGATCACGCTGGTTTCGACGCCGCCCGAGCTGCTGCAGGACTCCGGTCCTCACGGCGCATCGACCCACGAGGTGGCCGTACGGCCAGTTGAAGTGTCGCGTCCCCGAGTGACCCCGCTCGCTCCCGAACGCTTCCGTGTCCAGTTCACGATGCGCCAGGAGATGTTCACCAAACTTCGCTACGCGCAATCTTTGCTCGGCCATCAGGTCTCTTCCGGCGACCTGCCGGAGGTGCTCGAGCGGGCGCTTGATGCGCTCATCAACAAGCTCGAAAAGACGAAGTTCGCGGCGACCGACCGTCCTCGCCCCGCACGGACGCGGTCGTCTTCGAACCCACGCTACGTCCCCGCGCACGTGAAACGTGCCGTGAACGAGCGCGACGGCGGACAGTGCACCTTTGTGAGCGACGCCGGTGCGCGTTGTCCCGAGCATTCGTCCCTCGAATTCGATCATGTCCTCGAAGTCGCGCGCGGCGGCGAAGCCACGCTCGACAACCTGCGGCTGCGGTGCCGGGCACACAACCTGTACGAGGCCGAGCAGACGTTCGGAGCCGGCTTCATGGGGCGCAAGCGCGAGAACGCTCGCCTCGCCGCGGCGGAGCGGCGTGCGGCCACGACGACCGGGGCAGGTTCATGTGATGCAGAGTCGACGCACGTCGAGTGCGTGCAACCGGAGTGCGGAGACTCAAGAGCGCGCACGGGAGAAGCGCAGGAGCGGGCTGAAGCGCAGAGAAGCGACGACGACGATCTCCTGCACTGCCTCAAAGGCCTCGGAGTTCGCGCGGACCGGGCGCGCATGGCCGTCGAACACAGTCGCGCCAATCCGGAGGCATCGCTCGAAGAGCGCCTTCATGCGGCGCTGAAGTTCATTGGTTCGCGAGGCCGGACCTATTCTCTCCAGCTGGCGACGGCGGCGAGTCGTTCGAGCGCTTTGGAAAACCCGCCATCTCAAGCTGCGGCGTCGTGATCATGGGCTAACCACGTCGCTGGCGAGTCGTTCGTGCCACGAAATGTCGCGCGTTGCCATGCCGCGGCCTCGTGCACAAGAACCCGGTCAACGCTACGAGCGCCACTCATACACATCCGGCGTCCAGCGTTCCATGTACCGGTCGGGCTTTGCGATCGCCGAGTAGCCGAAGCCTTCATAGAGCCGGTGCGCGTCGCGCGTCAGCAGCACCCAGCGGCGGAAGCCTTGCAGCTCGGGATGAGCGTTCACGCATTCCATCATGAACTTCGACAGGCCGCGGCCGCGATAGGGCTCGAGCACGAACACGTCGCCGAGATATCCGAAGGTCGCGCGGTCGGTGATGACCCGCGCGAAGCCGACCTGTATGCCGCGGGGCGGCACCGAGGGCGCGGCGACACCGCGGGAACCCTCATCGGCATAGACTCCGAAGCACAGGGAATGCTCGATCGACCGGCGCACGATCTCCAGCGGAATGCCTTCTGCCCAGTAGCAGGTCGAGAGAAACCCATGGATGACCGGCAGATCGAGACGGGCGGGATCGGTGCTCACGGTGAAACCGTCGCGAAGCCACTCGTGATTCACGCGGGCTCCTTCCCCGCATCGCCGGTTCCGGCATCCACCGCCCGCGCCGGCGCTTCGATGGGCAGCCGCACCGTGAACGACGTGCGGCCGGAGCCGGAATCCACGGTCACCTGGCCCTGATGGAACCGGACGATGCGGTCGACCATGTCGAGTCCGAGGCCGGTTCCTTCGCCCACGCCTTTGGTCGTGAAGAACGGTTCGAAGATGCGCGAGCGGATCTCCTTGGGGATCTCCGGGCCTTCGTTCGTGATCCTGACCCAGATGTCGCGGCCGTCGCGGCCGGTGGCGATCTGCACCTGGCCGCCTTCCGACACCGCGTCGAGCGCATTGTCGAGCAGGTTGGTCCACACTTGATTGAGATCGCCTCCGAATGCGGCGATGTGCGGGAGCGCGGGATCGTAGTGGCGTTCGAGGCGGGCGGACTTCTTACGCACCTTGTGGCCGAGCATGGTGAGCGTGTTGTCGAGACCGGCATGCACGTCGGTCGACTCGCGCTCCACGGCGCGATCCATGTGCGAGTAACTCTTGACCGACGAGACCAGCTCCGAGATGCGCTCCGACGCATGCTCGATCTCGATCAGCAGACGGTCGGCGTCGAGGCCGGCGGCGAGCCACGCGAGCACATCTCCGAGCGCTCCGTCCGGAAGTACTCCCGCGAGCCGATCGAGTTCGGGAACGCCGAGTTCGGCTTCGATGAACGCGGGCGCGAGCTTCCACGCGTCTTCGACTGCGTGGGCTTCGAGCCACTCGATCACGGCCTCCTCGCGTTCGGCGCGTTCGAGCGCGGTCGGCGCCCGTGCGGGCGAGCCCTTCTCGCGCAAGGCGTCGGCGGCACACACCTGATCCGGCGTCAGTGCGTGCGCCGCGAGCCGTGACGTCAGCGCCGGCAGCACCGTCATGCGTTCGCGCAGCGCCGATGCCGCGCGCATCACGGCGGCCGCGGGATTGTTGAGCTCGTGCGCGAGGCCGGCCGAGAGCGTCCCGAGCGCCGACATCTTCTCGCGCTGCTGCTGCATGCGCGTCGCCTCGCGCACGCGATCCGACATGAGGGCAACCAGGCGCTGTGCGAGTTCGGGGCTCACCTGCGTCAACTCGCCGAACCGCTCGCGGCCCACGCGCAGCACGGTCAGCGGCGCCCCTGCCACGCCGCGCACGTTGTACCGCGTCATGCGCGAGAACGGGAGCAGCCCGGTGGCGCCTCCGGGCGTGGTCGTGGTCACGAGGATCTGCTGGCCGCCGAGAGCGAAATATGTCTGGATCGTGCCTTCGAGCACGATGTACATCGCATCGGCGGTGTCGTCCTCTTCGTACAGGCGCGCGCCCGCGGCGTATTCCAGGCGCTCACCATGTGCGGCCAGCCATTCGAGCTGCTCGGCCGGAAGTTCGGCGAACAACTTGAGCCGGCGCAGCTCTTCCAGCGTGGCGACGGTCATCCGATCGCCGTTTCGTCCACGAAACACCAGCCCCACGTTTCACCCGGCTCGAGCGAGCGCATGAGCGGATGGCTGGACTTGCGCCAGTGTGCGCGCGCGTGGCGGTTCGGCGACGAGTCGCAGCAGCCGACGTGTCCGCAGGTCAGACACACGCGCAAGTGCACCCACGTGTCTCCGAGCAGGAGGCACTCTTCGCACCCGCGCGCGGCGGGCCGCACCGGGCGGATCATGTCGAGGTGCGCACAGGCTTCGGGACCGACTTTGGGAACGAATCGGATCGTGGTTTCCATGTCGACCCCCGAACGCTGTGAGCTGGACATCACCTTCGCATCGTCGCGATGCACGGCGGGCTCCGCGACGGGCGCCGGGCGCGCAACACCGGTTGCGATGGCCGCGACCGCCGGAGCTTCGACCACCGCCGTTCCGTTCGATCCGCTGCGAAACCACGACGAGGTCTGCGCGAACGCGCTCGCAGCGCCTTCCAGCACCAGCTCGTCCCCCGCGCGCAGCATGGTGGCGGGCGGCGGACCTTCGATGCGTTCGCTCCCGCGCCGCCAGCGGGCTGCGCGAATTCCAAGCGCTTCGAGCCCGAGCGCTTCCAGCGGACGGCCCGCCGCGGCGGCACCCGGGTGGATCACGATGGTGCGCGAGTCGAAGCAGTGCTGATCCAGATCGCAGTGAACGACCGGGCCGTCGGCGATCGCGCCGCGCAGCACCGCGTAACCACCGCGGCGCACCGTGTCCTCGTGCGCGGCGATCTCCGCGGGCGGAATCTGGAAATCCTTCAGCACTTCACGGAACAGCGTGATGATGCCTTCCAGCTCTTCAGCCACGACGAGGTCCACGCCTTCCTCCGCCAGCGGCCCGACTTCGGCCATGCGTCGCGTGCGCACCACGATGCGCACCGTGGGAGCGATCGAGCGCGCGAGCTGCGCGATGCGATGCGCCGTCTCCGGGTCGTCATCCGGAATCACCAGCATCTTCGCGCGCTCGATGCCCGCCAGCATCAGCGTGCGCTGCCGCGTCGAATCGCCGCGCAGCACCGGCAGCCCGTCGGCCTCCGCCTCGAGCGCTCCGCCGGGGCTCAGCGTGGTCACGAGGAACGGCACACCCGAGCCGTGGAGCACACGCGTAAGTCTACGTGCCGCTTCACCATAGCCGGCGACGATCACGTGATTCTCGAATTCCGGAAGGTCGCTCGCCGCCTGCAAGTCCTCGGGCTCGGCGGGCGCATGGCCCGCGACCGCGAGCTTGCGCTCGATCTTCTCCGCCGAGCGCGCGCCGAACGCAGTGAGGAACGGTGTTGCCACCATCAGCACGACCGTCGCCGCGATGAAGGTCTGCGAGCCGCTCTCGCCGAGACCGGCCGGCGTGAGTCCCAATGGGCGGCCGGTGCGTTCGAGCACGAACGAGAACTCGCCGACCTGAGCCAGCATCAGCGCCGCCGCCGTCGCGACCGGCAGCGGATGACCGAGTGCGCGCACGCTCGCCGCGGTGGTCGCCACCTTCACCACCAGCACGATCGCGATCGCCCCGATCACGAGCGGCAGATGCGACACGAGGAATCCCAGATCGAGCAGCATGCCGACCGAGACGAAGAACGTGGCGCTGAACAGCACCTGGAGCGGCAGGATCTCTCCGAGCGCGTAGGAGCTGAAGCGGCTCTCGCTCACCAGCAGGCCCGCGAGGAACGCGCCGAGCGACAGGCTCACGCCGGCGAGGTTCGTGAGATACGCCGTTCCGAAACACAGCGCGATCACGGTGAGCAGGAAGATCTCGGGCGAGCACGCCCGCGCCACCGATTCGAGCACGTGCGGCATGATGCGCCGCGCGACCAGCAACACGATCGCGATGATCGCCGCCGCCTTCGCGAGCGCGATCACGATGTCCCACGCTCCGCTGCCGCGCCCCGCGAGGGCCGGCACCAGCATCACCATCAGAATGATCGCGAGATCCTGGAAGATGAGAAGCCCGAGGCCGACCTGGCCGTGAGCCGAGTTGGTCTCGCCGCGCGTGCCGAGCAGTTTGAGCACGATCGCCGTGGAACTGAGCGCGACCAGCAATCCCGTGAACAGCGCCGCGCGCCACTCGACTCCGAACGGCAGCAGCACCAGCATCGTCCCGATGGTGGCGAGCCCCACCTGCAGGCCGCCGCCCATGAAGATCAGGCGCTGGATGCGCGCGAGCTTCTCGAGCGAGAACTCGATGCCGATCGTGAACAGCAGCAGCACCACGCCGATCTCGGCCGCCGCATCGACCATCGCGCGATCGCGGACGATCCCGATTCCGTAGGGGCCGATCAGCACGCCCGCGATGAGGAATCCGACGATCGGCACCAACCCGACCCGGTAGGCGAGATAGGCGATCGCGGCCGCGGCGACAAGCAGTGCCGCCACCTGCACGAAGTAGGGCGGGATCGTGGTCGAGGCGATCACCGTGGCCGGAAGGAACGACGCGGCGACCGGCATGCCTACACTTCCGCCAGATATCGGTGCATGAAGTGGACGGCCACCGAACCCTCTCCCACCGCCGAGGCGACGCGCTTCACCGACTCGTGGCGCGCATCCCCGGCGGCGAAGATGCCGGGCACGTTCGCTTCGAGCAGGAACGGCGCGCGCTCGATCGGCCAGTGTTCCAGATCGCGTTCGCGATCGAGATCGGGCCCCGTGAGCACGAACCCGCGCTCGTCGAGCGCGATGACGCCGGACAACCAGTTCGTGAGCGGAGCCGCACCGAGGAACACGAACAGGAACGATGCGGGCAGGCGCTCGGTCGTCTGGGACACGCGATCGACCAGCGTCAACTCCTCGAGCCGTTCGGTGCCGTGGCACTCGAGTACTTCGGTGTTCAAGCGGACGGTGATCTCGGGCGTGTTCGTGATGCGATCGACCAGATACTTCGACATCTTGGCCGCGAGCGAATTGCCGCGCACCAGGATCACCACACGCGCCGCGTGCTCGACGAAGTACATCGCGGCCTGCCCGGCCGAATTCCCGGCGCCGACCAGATACACCGTCTCGTTCTTGCACAGCATCGCTTCGGCGATCGCGGCACCGTAGTAGATCCCGCGCCCCGCAAGCTGCGCCGCGCCCGCGGCCGGGAGCCGGTTCCATGAAACACCCATCGACAGCATCAGCACGTGACACGCGATCGTGTTGCCGTCGGCGAGCGTGAGGTGCTTGTACGGCCCTTCGATCCGCAGCGCGCTCACGTCCTGCGGCACGATGATCTCGACGCCGAACTTCTTCGCCTGGATCACTGCGCGGCGCGTGAGGTCCGAGCCCGAGAGCCCGGCCGGAAATCCGAGATAGTTCTCGATCAGGCTGCTGGTGCCCGCCTGTCCGCCCGGCGCCTGACGCTCGATCAGCACCGTGTTCAAGCCCTCGGAGCCGCCATAGACCGCCGCCGCCAGACCCGCAGGCCCCGCGCCCACGATCGCGAGATCGTAGACCGGCAACTCGGCGCGCGTGCGCAATCCGATGTGACCCGCGATCGCCGTCGGTGTCGCGGCCGTGAGCCGTTGTCCGTCGGGCAGCAGCGCGAGCGGCAGCAGCGCTGGATCACCGCCGGCGGCCGCAAACAACTCGCGGCCCTCGTCCGACGTCTCGATGTCGAGAAACTTGTACGACACCCGATGGCGCGACAGGAAGTCGCGCAGCTCGTGCGAGGCCGCCGACCACCGGTCCGACACCACGCGCACGCCATCGAACGGAGGACGGAACGACGCGCGCCAGTCGTCGAGCAGGTCGTCGAGCACCGGATAGAGCTTCTCCGCCGGAGGATCCCACGGCTTCGTCAGGTAGTAGTCGACCTGCGAACGGTTGATCGCGTGGATCGCCGATTCGGTGTCGGCGTACGCCGTCAGCAGCACCCGCTTGGCCGCCGGGAACATCTCCTTCGCCGTCGCGAGGAACGCCACGCCGTCCGTGACGGGCATGCGCTGATCCGAGAGCAGCAGCGCCACCGGGTCGCCGCGCTGGCGCAATTCGACGAGCGCATCGAGTGCGGCCTGCGCCGAGTCGGCGCGCAGAATCCGGAAGTCCTTGCCGTATCGCGCGCGCAGGTCCCGCGCGATCGCGGCGAGAACATCGGGATCATCATCGACCGTGAAGAGAACGGGCTTGGGCATCGGTATTCCGAGGGGAGTTGGGCGTGGCGTCTTGACGCCGAGCACGATAGCGGGCGTCGCGATGGGGCGCAAAAGCCTCACGTCCTGGGGCGCCGAGTCCGAACAACGCCCTTTCGAATCCCGCGAACATCATGCCGAGAGCAGGAGTCGAACCTGCACGGGGTTTCCCCCAGCGGATTTTAAGGGCTGGCGTGGCTTCGGAACATTCGATAACGAGGTGGGACGAGCGAGCAAGAGAAAGCACTTGAACGCTTCCCCGATCTGCCGTCAGAGCCTCTTTAGCCTCTTGAACGCGCTCCGTACTGACACAGAACTAGCACGCTGCCAGACCGGCGAAACCAGCCTTGCACGGCTGCGGTCAGGAACGCGCGCCAGCCCACCTCTCCCGCCGCAGCACAATCTCATTCACAAGCTCGACGGCCTCCGTTTCCCACTCTTCTGGAGTGAACTCCGGCAGATACGGACGAACGTCGAGCGTGTCCCGGACGAGTTCGAGTTCCCGCGATTGCGGCGTTGCTGCCAGGAGGAACACGGCCGCCAAAGCGTAAGCCGGAGTCAAGAAGTCATCCGGTTGGATACGATCCCGAGCGACCGATAAGACCGTGGGTGCACGCGCCAAGGCCACGAGGGTGCGCGCTTCAAGCCCGTTCTTGTGTCGCCAGCGCGCGCGGAGTAGCTCAGCACGGTACTCAGGGGTCATGCGCTCAGGAAGGTGCATCCTACGAATGTCACGAGCTAACTGCATCTCCATACCCCCAAATTCAGTCCCCGGACGGGAACAAGTCGAGACGCCCGTGCCGGAAGCCCGCAAGCTGGTTGAGAACGTTGGCCGCGTCCGAGCTTCTGAAGAACTCCGCGCGTTCGACTACTAGAAAATTCAGTGTTCTGGGGTCGGGCCCACGATTGTTCCCTGTAGGGGTGTTTCGAGCATGATCTCCGTGTGACTCGACCCGCAGGCCCAAGCAAAGCTTGGAGGTTCGCCGCGCGCAACCGTCTGAGCGAACCATCGGATGCGCGTTGGTGGGCGTGCTGACCTGAAACCGATGCCCGAAAGCTCTTGATTCGGCGCAATTGCGAAGTCCATTCGACCACGGTGCCGATCGTCCCCCCATGCCATCCAGCCGATGACATCACGCCGCCCGCCGCACCCGAGAAACCCGTTCCAGCCCTCGGGCTTGTCGAGATTCATGTCGGCCGCAGCCGCCGGCATGAGAGCAAATGCCACCAGGTCGCGGGTCGATCCCGGCCGATTCATGACCCGATAGTAATAACGGTACTCCTTCGTCACGGAGTCGAGGGTCGCCGATGCCTCGACGACGATTTCCGAACGGGTCGAGCCGGAGTCACCGGCGAAGCTCGCGGTGTCCTGGGCCCTGCGATCCTCCATTGCGGCGATATTGTCCGAGGCCGGGTGCGCGAAGTGCACGTTCAGCCCAATACGACTTTCGACCGGACGCCCGCCTTTTAGCGCGGGCCGAAACTTCCAGCGCCGCACACACGCTTCAGCCGCCGCAAGAATCTGAGGTGACATAGAACCTTCGCTGCTCGCGCTGACGATGTACCCAAGACTGTCAATCAGCGCGTATACGGTGACGTCTCCTTCGAACGCCGCCTTGCGCGCATCTTCGGGGTAGCTCGGGTCCGAGCGTCGAAACGGCATGGGCGCGACGTCGTAGGGTCGCCGAAGTAGCTGAAAGCCATCGGAATTCTTCGGCCGCGCTGTCCCGAAATCTCCATCCGCGGGGACGCCACCCTGAACGGGTGTCGCAGGGGCCGCATCATCAGGTTGTGCAATGCGTACTTCGAGGCTGTCGACCCTCTCGTCTGTGACTTCGATCGGTGCCGAGACCTCGCCGAGCGAATCATTCACGACCAGCCTGTGCTGCCCGATAGGGATGTCGAACAGCTGGAACCAGCCGTCTGGAGTGGTCTGCGAGACAGCGCCGTTGCCTTGGATGCGTACTGCGGCTCCTGTAATCGGTCTGCCCGAACCTGCGTGAAGTACCCGGCCCATAAGGATTCCCGTACCCGCCTTGAATGTCATTCGCGCCGAGAGCCGAACATCGTCGCGAAACTTCTCGATCGGGATGCCGCGCCCGAAATGGCTGAACACGAGCTTGCCCAGATTGGCGAGCAGTCCGTAGCCGCCGTAGGTCGAGAACGTCCAGCGATCCTTGGGCGGTCCGCTTCGCCCGTGGAGAAGGAACAGGATCACGTCATCGCCACGGCGCATCGGGGTGGATCCTGGCATTGGCGTCCAGCTCGTATCGTTTGTAGGCGGGGACTCCTGGATCAACGTTAACGGTTTCCCTACGGCCAGAGGCCCAGGTCTCCAAAGCTCACCGGGTACGACTTCCAACTCGGTGGTTCCTACGTGTCGGTCTCCTCGGCGAACGCTGTCGCGCCCGGGACGCACTGCAAGGATCCTGAAGATCCCGATAGCCTCGGCATCCTCGACGCGTTCGCGGAAGCCTTCGCGACCCAGGACAACAGGACCGCGATGGATGATCTGCATTCCATCGGAAACACCTGTCCCACCGCCTGAACCAGTCCCCTCAATCCGCAGGCTGAACACAATGCCGCCGTCGTAGCTGCCACTCGTGAACGAACGATCGACCGTGGAGACTATGATCGAGTCGCCGCCCGATGGCTTGTCGCCGCCGATTGCCGACGCTCGGGGCCTAATACCGCCCGAGAAATGAACCCACGCGTGATCCCTATCGACAATCTTCCCGAGCCTGAACGGCGCACCAGGACCGAAAGGAAGCCACCCGGGGTACGCTCGTGGTCCGTCGATGTCGTCGCCGGACCGCACGTCGAAGTAGTCTGTGGTTTCGTTCCTCTCGCCACCGAACCCATGGCTCGACCAGAGGACTGACCGTACGCGAAACCGAAGTAGCTCGGGCGTTGTAGGCGCACCCTGGCATGGCGTGACCGCCAGAAGTGACGCCGCGATGAGCCACCCGGCTGTCGCCATCGTAAGGATACGCCGCGCTTCAAGCCCGTTCTTGTGTCGCCAGCGGGCTCGCAGTAACTCGGCGCGGTACTCGGGCGACATCTGCTCGGGCAGGTGCATGCGGCGAACATCGCGAGCTAGCTGCGTTTCCATACCCCCCACTATCACCCCCCTGCGGTTAGACCAGCCAACGATCTCGTCGCACGAGTGAGGTTAGAGGCGGCGTGTTGGATTCCGTCATGCCCTCGATCACCTGCGCTTCGGTGCATCACGGTATTCTGTGAGCCGCTCCAAGAGCGCGGACGCCATGCTCGCGGTCTCGGGATCGTCAGATTGAGACAAGCGCACCAGCGGCTGCTCAGGCGGCGAGGGCAGCGCTTTGCCGGCAATGAGATCAAACGCAGTAACAGTGCCGGCATCGTAGTAGAGAAGCCGATCGTTCGAATCCACCGCAAGGCGCAGTAGCTCCCATTCTCCGCGGCCGCGAATGTGAGCGATCCGGTCACCGCGCTTGTTGAAGACCTGGATCTCGTGCTCCGACAGCGTGGTTTCCCCCGAGTTACCATAGGCGATCGGACCGTAGGCGACGATGAGAGCGCCGGATGGGCTCAAATACAGCCGATTGCAGTTAGGTGACTGGAGGTGATGACTCCAGCGTTGCTCGCCCGTCGATGAAATGAGACGCAACGACGGCGGACTGCTTTTTAGGCTGGCGAGATCTCTCGGGGGTCCCACACTTAGTATTGCCAAATCTTGAGAATGAGGCAGGAACTCACGAACGGACCAGGACCATCGGTGGGGTACCTCAAGGCTATCGCGCGTTGTGCTCCACGTACCAAGACGACGTCCGTCGGGCCCCACAAAACCGACTCGGGTCGAGTCGCCGTGCGCACTTCGGCTCATGAAGGCGACCGTGCCATTGCTGGATAAACCAGCGTCCGCATCGGACTCCACGTCGAGAGTCCAACGGGACATACCGCAGGAATCCACCAGACATGCCCGGTAGTTCCTCCCGAAGGTGTCGTCCAGTGTACAGCCCCACAGCAGCAAGCAGTAGCGAGAGCGGGGCGAAATGTAGCCGTGGACTGCCCGACCTCGGTCGCAGGGAGTCCTCCAAGTGAGCCCCAAGGAACCGATGATGGCTGCGGCCGATTCCGACTGGAGGGCCTTGTCACTATAAGAGCGGGGTTCGGCGAGATATTCCAGGCGAGGCGATGATGTTTCCGGGCACTTCTCGGCTATTGCCTCGCCAGAGAGGCCCAGCCCTGCTGCCATCAATGCGATCAGCAGCGAACGCTTACGAAGTCGCATGTGCCCAGCCTCCATCAATAACCATGGTGGCGCGCCCAGCATGAGCATCTCGGACATCGGCAGCCGGGAATGCGGCCGGGCTATAGCCACTGGATCGTCCGGCTGATCACTCGGGCGACACACTGGTTTCCCGAACCATCTCGCCGAGCCAGGACACAAGTCACCGCAACCGAACCACGCGCTCCCCGTGATGACCACCGGGATAGCGATACCTCAAGAAGTAGATCCCAGGGGCGGACGATGGCCCCGTCCACTCCACGGTGTGTGCTCCGGCCTTCCGCGCACCGTTCACGAGGGAAGCCACGTGACGGCCTTGAAGATCGATCACGTCCAATTCGACCGCCGCCTCGCGAGCAAGGGTGAAGCTGATTCTCAGCGGACCGAAGCCCGGATTCGGCGTCACGCGGGTCAGCTGGAAACCATGAGCCACGTTTCCTTGGACCGACACGGGCTCGCTGATCACGACCGCTTCGCTTCCTTCGCGCAGTCGCGAACTCAGAACGCCAAACCGATCACTATCGGCACGATGTTGGTGACTTCATCCGAGGTAAGCACACTCACCCAGCGAATTCCGACTGAAGGCTGCACCCCGCTGGTCGAAGAACCCATCCTGAGTCCAGCCCCGATGGCGAACGCCAGTGCGGTCATGCGCGCTCCATGAATTCTCACACTAGGTTCCCCTCCCAGATAGTCAACGTTGATGTCTCCAACCATGACACGGCCCACACCCACCGAGCTCGTCAGAAAAGGAGCCGGACCCTCAAGATTGCTCGCCTCGAACCTGAGCCCGATCATCGAGGTCAACACAGTTGATGGGTTCACCGTGGGGATGATATCGGCCCATCCATCCATCGACTCCCCCTCGCCAAAACGGTAGTAACCAAGATCAAAAATCCCCGAGATGGAAGATGCTAGCTTGCTGGTGAGTCCACCCTCGATCGCGAGCGACGTGCTCGGCAAACGTACCGCGCTAACCGTGCCCCGAGAATTCGCGCCGTATTGCTGGGGCACCGGAGAAAGACCCACGCCCCAGTTCAAATAGGCAAAGCTCCCGTCCTTCGCATACGCAGGGCCGCAATTTGCGAGGGCTCCAACCATCAGCAAGCAAAGGACCGTCTTGAGTTGATTCACCGCAGCCCCCGTAATCGCACGAGATCCGAATGTGTCTGTCCACCGAGTCCACCTGCGGTCGCTCCGCGTCGAGGAAGCGACTTCATTAGGAAACCGCTGCTCTATCCGTCTGAGCTACGGGGCCACGGGCGGGGCACTGTGGCTGACTGCTTTCACTTACGCAAGGCACTTCTGGCACTTTCGAAGGTGCCCACGCTTGCACTGGCTACGGTCTTGGCTACGGTTCGCCCTTCCTTCTTAGCAGTCTCCGCAATTGTCGCAGGTCTTCCTTTGCAAGCTTGAGTTCCTTCGTCCCGGTCCTGCGTTCCGAATAGAGCCACGTGCTATCACGGTTCCAAGACGTGAAGAACAGATATCTTCGACCCGGGCGTAAAGGGGTAGCCTCACGTTGCGTTTCGACGACCCCAACTACGGTGCGGGAGGGAATTCCCTGCCAGGCCTTCTCCACGCGAACGACGAAGCTGTCCGCCGCAAATGACACAGGCCCAATGTAAGGCGGAGTCGTACTCACTCCTGACTTCATGACGATTTCGCGCTCCCCCATTCGCAACACTCGGCCGACAAATACGATCGGAAAGTGGTCAACCCGCTCCCGCATGTCCGGGTAACGGGGCACCCGCGTTAACAACTCGTACCAGTCAACTTCTACTGAGTCTTGGCCGTCTGACGCCGATCCGCTTAGGGGAGCGACCGGACACATGAGTAACGCGCCGCAGACAACGCTCGCCAACTGGTGCCTAAGTTTGAACATGGACCAATCTCGCCGCCTCCCGCATCACGGCCTCACCGACAACTACGCATGCGGCTGTAAGCAGCGCCTCTGGCGCCAGGCGATGCCCGCTGCTCTCCCCGCGACGGCCCGCGAAAGCGAGGTATTGCCTGCTTCAGGGATTCAGCGCAACCGAACCACGCGTTCCACCTGATGGCCACCCGGATAACGATAGTAGAGGAAGTAGATACCCGAGGCGCCTGATGACCCCGTCCACTCCACGGTGTGTGCTCCCGCCTTCCGCGAACCATTCACGAGGGAAGTCACGTGGCGCCCCTGGAGATCTATCACGTCCAGTTCGACGACCGCCTCGCGTGCCAGGGTGTAGCTGATTCTCACTGGTCCAAGGCCCGGATTCGGCGTCACGCGCGTTAGCTTGAATCCATGAACCACGCTTCCTAGCACGGACACGGGCGTACCGATCACGACTGCTTGGCCATCTTCTCGTGCGACGAGCCGGTACCAGTAATCCCGTTCGGCTAGGACGCTGCGATCAAGGGCTACGTTAGAAGCACCATCCGTGGTCAGTTCGGTCGCGGCCAGCGCCCACGGCCCTGCGACGACATCTGCCCGCTCTACCCAGACGTCGGACAAGCGTGTCGCATCGGCAAGCTGCCAGCTCACGCGCACGCCATCGGCATGACGCTCGGCGGTGAACAAGGTCACCATCGTGGGAGTGGAGCCAGAGCCATCCAGGTTGAGCGCCCACACGTCATTGCGCTCGGAACCTCCGTACACGACCATCCGATCGCGCAGCGGATCATAGATCGCACAATGGAGGTAGCGTCCCGCGGGAGGCCAGCAGGGATCGAGTTTCGACCAGGTTGGCGGATCGGAGAGCGCCAGTGCATAGATGCGATTGTGTTGGACAGCGGTGTCGTCGACCGGCGTGTCCTCACCTCCAAACACGACCATCCGGTCTCGCACCGGGTCGTAGATGACGCTGTGGCCAAATGCCGCCGGTGTCGGATACTCGCCAAAGTGGGGAATCTGTTGCCAAGCGAGCATTCCCGACAAATTCAGCGCCCAGGTCTCGGACCCTCCAAAAAGAATCATGCGGTCTCGTACGGGATCGTAAATTGACTGGAAGTAGATGCCCGCAGACGGCCCTGGCCCAAACGGTGCGAGCTGCGACCACATGCCATTTCCGCCGAGGTCGAGCTGCCAGAGATCGTCATGTGAAGCCCCCCCCGCCCCGTAGCCCCCAAACACAATAAGGCGATCCCGCACGGGATCGAATATCGCCGTGTGGTGGAACCGGGGCAAAGGAGGCGTCCCATCGGGAACCAATAACGACCACCCGAATGTGCCGCTCAGGGCCAGAGACCAAGTATCGTTGCGCGGCGAGGAGTCGTTGCCGCCGAATATCAGCATGCGATCGCGGGTTGGATCGTAGATCGCGCTGTGTCCGTAGCGCGCGCTGGGCGGCATCCCCTCGGGAGCGGGCGAAGTCCACGCCGGAGTTCCGGCCAGCTCGAGAGTCCATGTGTCGTTGTAGAAGTTGCGGTTCGTCCCGCCGAACACAACCATCCGATCACGCGCCGGATCGTAAACCGCCGTGGCGGACTGCCGTGCGGGCGGGTTTGCCTGCGGAACTTCCACTGGCGACCAATCAGCCACGGTCGATAGCGCAAGCTGCCACGTCTCGCCGTGATAGACGGCACCATCGGATCCACCGAAGACGAGAACGCGGTCTGTGGTGGGATCGTAGATCGCCGTGTGATTGGCGCGTCCCGGGGGCAGGTGGAGCGTGCTGAGCTGCGACCAGGATGCTGGTCCGGACAAGGGCAATGTCCAGGTGTCACCGTAGACATGGCCCGACGCGTTACCGCCGAAGAGAATAATCCGATCCCGCACAGGATCGAGGACTATCGGGAATCCGGTCCGCAATGCAGGCAACTCCCCCGTTACCGGGATCTGTGACCACGCTGGCGTTGCAGAAAGGCTAAGGCTCCAGGTGTCACTCCGGATCGAGAATCCATCCGCGCCGCCTTGAACGATCATTCGGTTCGAGGCCGGGTCGTAAATCGCCGCGTGCCCAGCGCGCGACGAAGGAGGCGATCCGATGGGAGCCAGCTGAGACCACGACGGTGTACTGGACAGCGTGAGCTCCCACGTATCGTTCCATAAGGAATTACCGTCACTTCCTCCGAACACCAGCATGCTGCCACGGGCGGGGACATAGACGGCCGAGTGTGACCCGCGCTTGGGAGCGAGCCCCGTAACGAGCAGCGGCGACCAGGTGGGCATTCCGCTCAGGTCCAATGCCCACGTGTCATCAAAAACCGTGGGATTGTCAGCGCCGCCACCAAACACGATCATGCGATCGTTGGCAGAGTCGTAAATTGCGGTGTGCCTCGACCGGGAAGACGGCGGAGTCCCTGCGGTGACGAGTTGAGTCCAAGTTGGGGTACCCGATAACGACAACACCCACGTCTCATTGCGATGCGATCGGTTGTAGCCTCCGAACACAATCATGCGATTCCGAACCGGATCGTAGATCGTGGTGTGGTAGCCACGAATTGGAGGCGGCAGCTCCATCCAAGTACCGGATCCGACAGACGGTGTGCATGACTCTGCGCGCAAATGCTCAGGCGTGGCGACGAGACCCAACCCTGTCGTGAGGACCAGCAAAGCAGACGTCAGAAGCAGTTTGGTGCAGCCCATGCGGAATTCCTCCTGCCCATTGCTCCAGGCGTCTCGACCTAAGATTCGCGTTGGAACTTCTCCATGGACCTCAAGGGAGTGTACAACCGGCTGGTCCGGTTTGATTGCGTCTTAGTGGACGCGCGGGTGCTCTTCTCTCCACGGCGCTCGGCGCTGGCGCTAGATGGAAGGATGCGCACTAGTCCCGGATGGCTGCGCAAACATGCCCGTTTACAAGGCCATCTAACGCATTTCTGAGTCTCTGGCGAGCCCAAAGGCGGCAAGTCGCCACACATCTTGATGCAGAACATCATGCCGAGAGCAGGAGTCGAACCTGCACGGGGTTTCCCCCAGCGGATTTTAAGTCCGCTGCGTCTGACCAATTCCGCCATCCCGGCATAAGGATGCGCCGCGCAGATTACTTCATTCTCGATCGCGCTGGCGCGATCACGCGCGGCCCCGTCGGCCTTGGCGATGTCGGCCCGACACGCCCCGGGGCATGTTGAAGTGCAGCGCACGAGTGAATCGCGCCCCCCTAAGGCAACAGCACGATCCGCCGCTGATCCACGATCGAGCCTGCGCGCAGCCTGCAAAGATAGATTCCCGCGTGCGCCCTCGATCCGTGATCGGTGCGTCGATCCCATTCGATCGTATGCTGGCCCGGGCCGTACGCGCCGCGGGCGAGCGTGCGGATCCGACGCCCCTGGAGGTCGAGGATCTCGACGCTCGCTTGTGCTGCAACCGGGAGCAGAAATCCGATCCGCGCCGTTTGGCTGAAGGGATTGGGCTCGCTCCTCAGCAGTGTCACTCGCCCGGCAGGCTCCGGGGCCGAGGACACTCCCGACGCCTGCACCCGAATCCAGCGCGCTACCGAAGGCACGCCGTTGACGACCGCGAACATCATGTAATCGCCGGGCGGCGCCAGGTTTCCATCGGGTGGTGCATGCACCACCAGCCCCTGGCCTTGAGGATCCGGAGCGAACGATAGCGCAATGTACCGCTGGGATTGATCGAAGGCATGCGTCACCGAGCCCGGACGGATCAGGCACAGGGTGTCGACCGCCGAAGCTGAAGCGACATCGACGCGGAAGATTTCGCCGTGGTATGTGAGTTCCGGCGAGCTCGTGATCACCGGGCGAATCGCGGGGGTCGAATCGTCCTTGAACAGATAGGGCGGCGAGAAGATCGTGGCTTCGAGTGTGTCGCTCGGCGGGCCGCTCGCGGTGAGCACTCGGGCATCGGGCAGCAGGATCGCGATGGAGTGATAGCCGCGTCCGATCGGATCCGGCGCGAGTGACGGCCCCCATGTCGCGGTTGCGATGTTCCACATTCGAGGATTGCGCACGAGCAACTCGTTGTTGCCCGTCTTCAGCCCTCCGCGCTTTCCGCCGGTCATCAACACCTTCCCGTCGGGAAGCAGCGTCAGGTTGTGGAACTTGCGGGGCTCCGGGATGGGCGCGGTCGTCTGCCATGTCGCAGGATCGTTCGGATGATACGTGGCAACCCCGGTGCGTGTCTCGGCCGCGAGGTCGTCATCGCCGCCGCACTTCATGACCTTGTCGAGATCGGCGAACGCGACTGCCGAACCGCCCAGGAATCCGCTCTCACTATTCAGCGACCATCGATGCTGGATCAGATCGAACACCGAACTCTTGCCGGTGCCGTTGCCCGCGTTGAACACCACGCCGCTCTTCATGAGAAACAGAAATGGATAGAGCGGGAGCAACTGCGGCGCGTCGTCGTAGTGCTCCCATTCGTTCGCGAGCGGATCGTAGATCTCGGGGACCAGTGCCTTGAGATCGCGGGGATCGTAGACGGCCACGTGCCCCGCCCGCGGCGAGGGCGTCGAATCGCCGACGGACATCGTCCACGATGGAAACCATCCCGAGATCGGAAGCACACAGAGTTCGTTGGTTTCGCCGCCCGCGGCCTCGCCGTTCGTGTCGCCGCCGAATACGACGATGCGGCCCCAGTTGTAATCGTTGATCGCCGTGTGGCGGGTCCGCGGCGCGGGCAGGTTGAAGGCTCCGAAGTTATCCCACGACCAGGCCGGATTCGCGTCCCCGACATCGGAGCGGCTGAGCACCCACGTGTCATTCGTGATTCCCGCGGGTCCGGTGCCACCGAAGACGAACATGCGGTGCTTGCGAGGCGTGGTGTGCATGCCGACGGTGTCGATGACGGCGGCGTGTCCTTCGCGCCCGCCCGGCGGCGGACCGGGAGCGATCACGGTCCACTGAAAGGCTGTCGTCGAGCCCCCGCGCGGGATGTCCAGCGCCCACACCGAGGGATCGGCGAGCGCGTGCGTGGCACCGCGGCCACCGTAGACGATCATTGCCCGCCGATCGCGGACCAGCCAGTCGTGATCGAGCACTGCTGTGTGTCCGTAACGCGGACCGGGTCCACCCGCAACGGAGACACGTTCCCACAGCCCGCTGTTGAGATGGAGCCGCCACACGTCCGACAGGACCGAGTCGCTCCCCGATGCGGTGCGGGTCACTCCGCCATAGACGATCATCGTGTCGCCGAGGATCACCGCGGTGTGCCGGCTGCGCGGCAGCGGGAACGCTCTGGTCGCCGAATCGGGCCGCGTAGGGAAGTACTCCCAGCGCCGGTGCGAGCCCGTGTCCACCTGGTTGCGAAACAACTGGACCACGTCCGACACGGAGGAGTCCTGTCCCGCCGCGCCGCGCCTCACTCCCCCGTAAACCACCATGCGGCCGTTCACATAGTTGAACACGGCCGAAGCTCCGTCACGACCGAGTGGCTGCACGAACGTCGGGTCAGCGCCCCAGCTGAAGTCGTCTTCGAGGCGCAGGCCGTGCGAGTCCGTGAGCTTGCCGGTGGCGTTGCGGCCGCCGAACATCTGCATTTCGAGATAGTCGGCTCCGGAGCTGGCGAGGATCTTCCCGTTGCCGAGCTGCGTCACGGTGGCATACCAGCGCGATGTTCCGTTCGATGCGAGTCGCGACCACCCCGACCCGAGAGTTCCCGAGGACGCGCCATAGCTGAAGGGGCTGAACGTGTTCACGCTCTTCACGCCCGTCACACCCGGTGACGTGCCACCGACGACGATCAGGCGTCCATCCGGGAGGATTCCGTGGCCCGAACAGAATTCGTGCGTTGTGTCGTTCGGGACGTCGACGAACACCCCGGAGTCCACGTTGGGTTTGGCGAGCCACAAGCGCGCGTTGCCGCCGTCGTACCAGTGAATCACCCACGTGGAGTCGCCGCGTCCATGGAGCAGCGATACGTGCGTGCCTCCACCGGTCACATGACCGTCGGATTCGAGGTGACCCCACGCGTGGCTGCTCACGGTGCTCCAGAGCCCCGTGTCCCCGAGCCCGCTCGCGAAGGACGCGACCGGAACCGTGACGACGGCCATTGCGGCCACCAGCGCCACGCGCGCGAAGGCGCAACCAGGTTGCGCCTTCGGCGCGCGGCTCAGGTGGATCATCCCTAGGGCATCACGATCACGCGCTGCCCCAGCCGCTTCTCACCCGCGATCATCCGGGCGAAGTACACACCGGCGCGGCGTGTGCCGCCGGCGCGCGGATCCCACGTGAGCGTGTGTTCGCCGGCTTCGTAGGGGCCGTCGGCGAGCAGTGCCACTCGGCGGCCGGTCACATCGTAGATCGCGACCGTGACGTCGGTATCGACTGGCAGCGCGAAGCGGAACCGCGCGGGACCGGTCACGGGATTCGATCCCGACAGCGCGAACGCCAGCTCGGACGGACGCTCGTCTCCCACCGCGAGCACGCCGCAGCCTCCGAGTTCCGCGATCAGCGTCGGGAACACGAATGCCTGATTGTTCTCGACGGTGAGCCCGGCGATGCTCCAGCCTTCGTCGCCGACACCGCCGTCGGTCACCGCGCGGAATCGCACGCGCACGGTCTGGCCGTTGTAGGCGGAGCCGAGGTTCACGACCACCGGCGACAGATCGGGATATGCGGGGCTCGCACCGGTCCATGCGTTGCGTCCCGAGATGGCACTGCCCGGCACGATCGTTCCGGTGTAGCCACCCGAAGTGACCATGGCGCCGATGTCGGTCCACGTCGCGCCGTTGTTGGTCGAAATCTCGATCACGCCGCCGTCGTAGGTGCTCTCCATGCTGTAGGCATGGTCGAACAGCAGGCGGAAGGTGCCGCCACCGATCACGAGCGGCGGGCTCATCGCCGAAGCGTCGGAGTCGATGCCGGGATCGTAGGCGTAGAGCCGCCGGTCGGTCGGTCCGTAGACACGACGGCCGAATCCGATCGAGGCACTCGCGTCGCCGAGGTAGGTCCAGGCGTCGGTCACGGTCTCGAAGTCCTCGATCGTGGTGCTGAGCGGGCCCTCATCGACCTCGCCGTATGCGTCGTACGACCCGCTGCGCGGACCCGCGACCAGCAGGCCGGGATCATCCACGGCCACCTGGAAATCGAGGATGCTCAAGTCGGCGGCTCCGGTCAGGCGCACGCGCAACGAGGAGGCCGCGGTCGTGAACGGCCCCGTCGTCGGGACCGCTACTTGATTGCCGTCGGGGAACGACACGGCCGGATTGGTGCTGCTCACGGTCGCGGTGGTGGCGCTCAACGACGAAGCACCGGTGTTGCGGATCGTGATCGACAACTCGCCCACTTCACCGTTGTCGAGATAGCCGTCGGCGTCGCACGAGAACAACGCGGGATCGAACGACACATCGGTCACCGCGAGGTCGCCGCCCACGGAATAGCTCTCGACCACGGGAACGTTGTCGAGCG
>JANLWX010000136.1:0-17213 GCA_031364845.1 Candidatus Eiseniibacteriota bacterium | reverse complement strand
GAGCTGGCCGTTGCCGTTGCCGGAAGTGCCGCTGACGTTGTCGTCGTCGATCACCGGGATGCGCTCGGAGAGCACCGGGGCGGCGGACGGGCTGATCGTGACCTGTGCCTGATAGGGCCGCGCATCGTAAGCGGTCACCGTCAGGGTCAGGGCTCCGACGCTATCGGGGCGGAACGGAAGCACCACGACGCCGCTGTTGTCGGTGGTGCCGATCCGGTACTCGTCGCCCGCCTTGTACGCGACGACGCGCGCTCCCGGCAGCGGTGTCGCTCCGATTTTGACCGTGACCGCGAGTGTCGAATCGCTGACGAACACCGAGCCCGGGTGCGTCACCACCAGAGTGCGCGGAAGTGCGGTGTAGATGCGCAGTTCCGGATCTCCGAGCAGCAGCAGCGTGAACTGCATCCAGCGGTTCACGTTGTCGGTGTTGGAGTAGCCGACGAACGGAAGTTTCTGGCGCGCCTGCGCCTCTCCCACCGCGTTCACGCTGTCCTGAAAGATGAGCTTGAAGTACTCCTTCTGGTAGACGCGTCCGGCCGAAGGGAAATCGAGGCGGGTCGAGCCGACGTTCGTGACCGATCCGCCGTTTGGCGCGAGCATGAAGGCCTCGCCGATACACGGGAAGTCGATCGCGTTGGACGTGCAGTTGATCGAATACAGGTTCGTCACCCGGTTGCCGTTGGTGAGCCCCAACGCATCCGAGTTCACGAGGTTCTGCTCGTTCCCCACCGCCATCACGTTGCGATAACCGTGGCCGACGTGCACGGAGACGTTGTAGCCGCGATCGAGCGAATCGATCACCGCGGCCTTGTTCTCGGGATAGGAGCCCGGCTCCCAGCGCGAGTCGGTGTAGTTCTCGTAGAGGCGCGTGTAGCGGATGCCCGGATGCGCCCTCAGATAGGGCAGGGTCTCCTCGACCAGCTGCGCGCCGTCGAGCGAGATGAAGTCGCCCGGATTCCAGTGCTGCGGAAACAGGACCTCGGCAAAGTAGAGCACGCTGTTTTCGTAGTCGCCGACCGGCGTCTTCGTGTACTGCAGCGTCTTGTTCACGAACAGCTGGGCATCGGCGCGCGTGGTGACCGGCGCGCGACCGACCCACACATCGGGCAGCAGGTCCACGGCGTCGCCCGGCATGGTCGAATCGGCGTAACCCTCGCCGAACGTGCTGTTGCCGTCGGCGTTCCAGTTGCCGTCGAGGCACGAGAAGTACATGTCGCAGGCGATGTGCTCACTGCCATAGAACGTGGTGTAGGCGAGACGCGTCGGCACGATCTCGACGTCGCCGCCGATCAGGACCCACTTGGTGCCCCAGCGGGTGTAAGCGTCGCGAATGAACTGGCGCACGCGATCGGCGTCATCGGATCCGTACGGATACTGCTGGCGGATCGTCGCGATGGTACGGACGACGGCCGGAACTCCGGTCTGGGTCTTCCAATCGGCGAGGCGCTGGAACTCGGAGGCCATCGAGTCGTTGGTGACGATCACATAGGCGACCGGGCTGCCGAGCACGGACGGCAGCTGCGCGGCATCGAACACCGGCTGGTTCGCCATCGGCACTGCGCCCGGCTTGCGGCCGGCGGCGGCTCCGGTAGTGAAGAGCTGGCCCGAGGCCCGCATCAACCGTTCGTCTTCCCACTCCGGGACCACACGTTCCCGCACGAGCGCCGTCTCAGTTGCCGGCGCGAGGACCAGTTCGACTTTGACGCGATCGATCCGCTCGGCGCGGCCCGAGGCCGCATCCCACCGGACCGGGCTCACCTGGAGCCACGCGAGGTTCTGGCCGCGCTGGAATCCCTGATAGCTCAACTCGACTGGAACCGAAGGCTGCATCCCGGCACGTCCGAAGAACTCCGGATTGCGCTCGGTGCGTTCGATTTCGCCGAGGCCCGGCTTGACGACCATGGCGCTCGGAACATCGACGCGCTCGGCCAGTGGCGCCGTCACGACTTCGAGCACCCGCACTGATGCGACCCGCATGCCGGCCGGAAGGTCGATCCGCTCGCTGATCACCGGGAGGTCGGGATGGCCGGGGCGGAACTCGCGCGTCGCTCCCGAACGCTCGATCTCGATGACACCTCCGGCCTTGACCTGGATCTGGCCGGCCGGGTAGCGGAATTCACGTTGGATCGTTGCGGCGGTGGCAACGGTGGCGATCGAGCACGCTAAGGCGAGCATGACAGCACTGACGACGGGGGTGGACCGTCGATTCATAGGGGGGACCTCAGTCTTCGGCCGGGGCACAATCGGGCCAATCCATCCAAATGCGAGTGATTAGAGAGATTGCACGCAGATAAGAATCGCAGTAACACGGGTGCCCGGAAGGGGTCGGAGCGTGATAACTCTAGGTACTCCCGCAGGCGGGGTCAACGACATAAAGAGGTTAGGGCAAGAACCACGCCCTCCCCGATTCTCTGCCGGAATGGGTAATTTGAACGGCAAGTGACGAATCGACTCTGCATTGGCAACGGAAGCTGTCGTGCTCCGCGAAGTGGCTGTGTGAAAAGACCCGTACGCTGGGGGCAGTATGACTACGCGGTTGTCACCGCGGCTTCAACGGACGACAACGAGCCGGGCGGTGGCCGATTCCTCGTCTGTGGACAGGATCGCGAAGTAGAGCCCGGGCTCCAGTGATGCCACCTCGAGCGTGACCGAGTGAGCCCCGACGGAGAACCGGTCGTCGGCTACCCGCACCCGGCGGCGGGCCGTTGAGGTCGAACACATCGATACGCGCGCGGCCCGTGGCCGGCAGTTCGAAGCGCAACGTGGTCCGGGTCTGGAACCGGTTCGGTGCGGCGCTCACACGCAGGCGGCTCACGTAAGGACCCGGTGGATCCGTAACCGGCAGGAGGATCTGGTCCTCACGATAGATGCCGTCGTCCCTCATGCACGCGTAGACGACACCGTCGAGTTCGACGAACTCCCTCACCTGTTCGCCGGCCGGCATCCCGGCATTGCGCGGCTCCCACGTGAGCCCGTCGTCGCTCGAATAGAACACCACATCTCCGGCCATCACCGCTCCGCCGTTGCTGAGGAATCGGAACGCATCCATACCCCCGGCGCGATGCATGACGCGCTGCCACGAGTCACCGTGGTCGGTGGACCGATAGACCGAGAGCATGCCCGGAGTGGTGAACGACTGCGTGCCGACCAGCAGCGTGCCGGAGTAGGGACTCGCCTCGAGGGCTGCCTTGTAGTCGGGCCCGGGATTCAGCGTGTCCCATGATGCGCCGTGATCCGTGGACCGGAACAGGTTGTCGACGATGGTCTTCACGAACACGCGTCCGTCCGGATCGACGGCAACGCCGTCGCCGAAGCTGCCGGGAGTTTGATCGATGGACGACCAGCTGAGTCCGCGATCGGTGGAACGAAGGGTCCCGATTCCGCCCGACGCATAGAGGTCGAGGTTGGGTGCGATCGCCAGGGAATAGGTTCCGGCGATCGCGTCGCCGAGGAACTGCCACGTGGATCCTTCATCGGCGGATCGAAACGTACCGGACTCGACCGAGATGTAGACGAGGTTCGAGTCGGCGTACGCGATCGCGGTGAAGGCGTCACCGAAGCGCTCGTCAGCGATCGGGATCCACGTGGCTCCGCCATCGAACGAGCGGCGCACGCCCTGGCCCGCGGCGGCGATGCGCACGCCCGAGCGGCACTGGACGATCGTGCGCACCGATTCGCCCTGCAGCCCCGCGCTCACCCACTCGGCGCGCGCGGGTGCGGCGGCGACGTGCAGCAGCATCAGCGCCGACACGCGCAGGACGATTTTCGGGAGGACGCCGGGATTCATAGCGTCAATGATCCGCGATCACCGCCGCCGAAGGAAGTGCATTCGACCATCCACCGGTCGGGCCGAAGTGCGGATGCAGCAATCCCACAGGCTCCGCGTCGCGTTCGATCCACACCCAGGGCAGCTCGGCGAGCGGCAGCACGATCATCTCCTCCTCGAGCCGGTGCTCGAGGAAGTCGAGCGGCGCGGTCTCGCGGGTGGACGGGAAAATCCACGGGTCGAACTCGCGCGTGCGCCAGCCGCTGCGATAGCTACCGACCGCGGGACCGCGGATCGGCATCACCATCTGCGCCAGCTCGGCGGCCACATCGTCGATCAGCGGCTGCGACTCGGCGATCACGAGATGCATGCGTCCGCCCAGGGCTTCGTCGGTGAAGCGCTCCCCGCGCAGCGGACGCGGCTCGATGTAGATCGCGTGGTTCGACCACTCTCCCTGCATCGAACGCGCGACCGATTCACCCGGTCCATCGCCGCGATACGCCATCTCCACATGGAACGAGCGCCCGAGTTTTCCGCGCTCCATCCACATCAAGATCTCTTCGCCATCGAGCGACGGAAATTCGGCAGGCGGGGATCCGGCGAGCCACGACGTGCGCTTCTCCGCACCCGGTCCGAGCAGTTGCACGACATCTTCGCGGTTGATGCCGTGGGCCAGCGCGCGGCGCGCGGGCAGCCGCGTGGTCGGCGGCAGATCGGCGCGCATCACCAGCACGAGTTGCCGGCGGGGCCGCGCCTTTTCGGTGCGCGTGCGGTACGCGGCGGGCAGCGCTTCGTCGAGCATGCCCTGCGGCAGCGGCCAGATCAGGTCGACCGCGCCGTTGCGCAGCAGCGTGCGCGCGCGGCCGGCGGTGAGACCGAATCGGATGAACACGGTGTCGGCCGGCGCATGCGATGGGCGCGTCGCTCCCGCAGGGACCAGATGCATGCGCCGGCCGGCCTGATGCTCGACCGCGCGCAGCGGACCGAGCCCGATCGCGCCGAGCCAGGTGGAATCGCCCTTCGTGGACCACGCGTCACATACCCCCGGCACAGCGAGTTTGCGCAGCAGCAGCACATCGGGTCGCACAAGCCGCAGCACGAGCGTGTGGTCATCCGGCGTTTCGATGCCGAGCGCGGGCAGCGCGCGACCGGCGCGGATCGCTTCGACCCCCGTCACCGCCGCGAGCACCCACGCCTGCGTGCCGTGATCGCGCCGCGTGAGACCGGTCGTGAGCGCGCGCTTGAAGTCCGCGCTCACGCACGCGCTGCCGTCGGTGTACTGAAGCTCGCGGCGCAAGCGAAACGTCCAGGTGAGGCTGTCGTCCGAGGCGGTGAAAGACTCGGCCGCCGCGGGCACCACGCGGCCGAGCGAGTCCTCGGCGACGAGTCCGCGCGTCAGCAGGCGTTCGAGCGCCCAGCGGCGCGCATCCGGCGGACCATGCGGATCGAATGCGGGCTCCGATCCTCCGAGCACCCACGCGAACGTGGTCGGGATCGTGGCGGGCTTGGCGCAACCCGCGAGCGTCGTACAGGAGATCCACGCGATCGCGAGCAGCACCGAATGCTTCAGCAGATTGACGAGTCGTTCGTGCAAGGTTCCGTCCATGAGAGAGGCCGGCCATCATAACATCCGCCGGGCTTTGGAGTGGCGCGGGCGCGTGCTAGCGTGCGAAACATCATGCCGACCCGCTCGATTCGCTCCGGTTCCGAGGCACCCGGCCTGTTCGATGCGATTCCGGCGGCTGAGGCGGCGGGTGGATCGAACGAAGCGTCCGAGCTTCCGCCGCCACCGGCATCCGCCGGGTCCGAGCCCGCTCCTGCCGCGCCGTCGTTCACGAGCCGCAGCGGCGCCGAGGGCATCCTCGACGGCCTGAATCCCGAGCAGCGTGACGCCGTCACGCACGGCGACGGCCCGATGCTGATCGTGGCCGGTGCCGGCACCGGCAAGACGCAGGTCATCACGCGGCGCATCGCGTGGCTCATCGCCGCCAAGAAGGCGCGCCCCGAGCAGATCCTGGCCCTCACCTACACCGAGAAAGCCGCCGCCGAAATGGAGGCGCGCGTCGACACGCTCGTGCCCTACGGCTTCACGGGCACCACGATCTGCACGTTCCATGCGTTCGGCGATCGCATCCTGCGCGAGCACGCGGTCGAACTCGGACTCACCACGCAACTGCGCGTCGAAGGCGACGCCGAGATGCTGGTGTTCCTGCGCGAGCATCTGTTCGAACTGGGCCTCAAGCGCTACCTCCCGCTCGGTAAGCCCGACGAGCACCTGCGTTCGTTCCGGTCGCTGTTCGACCGCGCGCGCGAGGAGGACGTGTCGCCCGAGAAGTACCTGGCCTTCGCCGAGCGGCTCGCGGTCAACGCCACGAACGACGAAGAGCGCGATCGCGCGGAGATGGAGCTGGAGAAGGCGAAGGCGTACCGCGCCTACCAGAAGCTCATCATCAAGCACGGGCGCATCGACTTCGGATCGCAAATCGGGCTCGCGCTGCGCATCCTGCGCGAGCGCCCCTACCTGCGCCGCGAGTACGCCGACCGCTTCCGCTACATCCTGGTCGACGAGTTCCAGGACACGAACCACGTGCAGTTCGAGCTCGTGAAGCTGCTGGCCGGCGAGCGGCAGAATCTCACCGTGGTCGGCGACGACGACCAGAGCATCTACCGGTTCCGCGGGGCCAAGGTCGAAAATCTGCTGCGGTTCCTGGAGGAGTTCCAAGGCGCGCGCGAGCTGCTGCTCACGCAGAACTACCGCTCGGGCCAGGAGATCCTCGATCGCGCGCATCATCTGATCAAGTTCAACAACCCGCACCGGCTCGAGGATCTGCGCGGCTACGACAAACGCCTCATCAGCGCGCGCGGCACCGAGGGCGTGGTCGAAGTGAAGTCGTTCCGCGCGATGAGCGACGAGGCCGACGGCGTGGCGGCCGAGATCGCCGAGGAGATCGAGCGCGGCGAGCGTACCCCCGGCGACTTCGCGATCCTCGGGCGCACGCACGGAAATCTCGATCCGTTCGCGGCCTCGCTCAAGGCGCGCGGTATCCGCTTCCATCGCTCGAGCACCAAGGGTCTCTACACGCGCCCCGAAGTGCAGCTGGTCTTGAACGTGCTGCGCTCGATCGCGGACCCCGACGATGGTGGCGCGGTCTATCACGCGCTCGGCGATCCGATGTTCGGCGTCGATCCGCTCGACCTGGGCTGGATCTCGGCACGCGCGCGCACGCGCCGCGCCTCGCTGATCGGACTGGCGGCGGTGATCGCGCGCGATGCCACCACCGACATCCAGCCGGCGTCGCGCGAAGCGATCCTGCGATTCGTCGAGCTGCACCGCCAGCTCACGGCGAGTGCCGTGCATCGCGCGACCACCGAGATCATGTACGAGTTCGCCGAAGCGAGCGGGTTGCTCGGACGCCTCGCAGCCGACGATCGCGCCGAAGCGATCGAGCAGGCGCAGAACTTGAACAAGCTGTTCCACATCGCCGCGCGCATCGGCCCGCTGCTCCAGCGCGACCGCGTCGATCAGTTCATCGGGCACCTCGATCTCTTGATCGAAGCGGGCGACGATCCTTCGGCTGCCGAAGTCGAATTCGACGAGGACGCCGTGCACCTGCTGACCGCGCACAACGCGAAGGGGCTCGAATTTCCGGTGGTCTACATGGTGCAGTTGGTCGGCCAGAAGTTCCCGCTCAACTGGCGCGCGGAGTCGCTCGCGCTGCCACCCGAGCTGCACCTGGGGCCGGTCGATCAGAAGGCGGACCACGATCGCGAGGAGCGCCGCGTGTTCTATGTGGGCATGACGCGCGCGAAGGACCGGCTCACGTTCACGTATGCGTTGGACTATGGCGGCGGCTACCGCCCGCGCTCGCGCAAGCTGAGTCCGCTCGTGACCGAGGCGCTGCCCCAGGCCGCGACACCGCGCACGCCGGTGACACCGTCGGCGGTCGAAGGCATCGCGCAATTCGCGCCGGGGGTCGAGCCGATCGCACCCGAGATCGCGCCGATGGCGGAGGACGCGCCACTGCGCCTGTCGAAGGATCAGATCGACGACTTCCTCACGTGCCCGCTCAAGTACAAATACGCGCACGTGGTGAAGATCCCGCTCCAGCGTGATCCGCGCGCGATGTTCGGCAGCGCGATCCATCACGCGATCAAGATCTATCACCAGCACAAGCGCCGCGGCATGCCGATCGTCCCCGAGGACGTGCTCGCCGCGTTCGAGAGCGCGTGGTCGAGCGAGGGTTTCTACACGCGAGAGCACGAGGAGCGGCGTCTCGAGGAAGGCCGCGAGATGATCCGGCGCTTCGTCGCGCGCGAAGAGAAGAGCGGCATCGTTCCGCTCGCGATCGAGACCGACTTCGCATTCACGCAGGGCCACGACACCGTGAACGGGCGCTTCGACCGGATCGACGAACGCGACGGCGGCATCGTGATCGTCGATTACAAGACCGCCGAGGTCGACGAAGTCGACAAGGCCGACCAGCGCGCGGCGAAGAGTCTCAAGGAGGACCAGCTCGGGCTCTACGCGCTCGCCTACCTCGAGACGCGCTCGGCGATGCCGGACCGCGTCGAGCTGCAGTTCGTGGAATCGGGCGTGGTGGGCTCGGCCGAAGTCGAACCGATCCATGTGGAGCTGGCGCGCGAACGCGTGGCCCAGGCCGGGCGCGGCATCCGTGCGGCGCTGTTCCCCGCCAAGCCCGAGCGCAAGCGCTGCCTCTACTGCCCGTTCTCGCGCTTCTGCGTCTACAGTGCGACGCGCGGAGGCGGCGGTTGAGGCCGGCGTCACGGGCGCGGCGCCGCGGCTCCCGATGACGACCGCCGAGACTCCCGAAGTCCTGCGCGACGCCGCGATCGCGTTCGCGCGCGAGGCCGGCGCGGTCTTGAAGTCGGGCTACGGCACGATCCACGCGCCCGAGCGCAAAGGCGTGATCGATCTGGTCACCGAGTACGATCGCCGCAGCGAAGCGCTGCTGCTCGAGCGCATCGGCGAGCGGTTTCCGGATCACGCGATCCTCGCCGAAGAGTCGGGCATGCACGAGGCCGCGGGCCGGACGCGGTGGCTGGTCGACCCGCTCGATGGCACCACGAACTTCGCGCACAACTATCCGTTCTTCTGTGTGTCGGTCGGCGTCGAGCACGCGGGCGAGTTGATCGCGGGCGCGGTCTACGATCCGGTGCGCGACGAGATGTTCGCCGCCGCGCGCGGCCTCGGCGCGACACTCGACGGCAAGCCGATCCACGTCTCGGCGATTCCGCGCGTCGAGGACGCGCTGCTGGTGACCGGCTTCCCGTACTCGGTGCGCGAGCATCCGCAGACGATCATGCCGCTGTTCGAGGCATTTCTCGTGCGCGCGCAGGGCGTGCGCCGCGACGGCTCGGCCGCGCTCAACCTCTGCTGCCTCGCATGCGGGCGCTTCGACGGATTCTGGGAGCGGCACCTTTCGGCGTGGGACATGGCGGCCGGCGTGCTCATCGTGCGTGAAGCCGGCGGCACCGTGACGCGTTTCGATCGCAGCGGCTTCGAACTCGATCGTCGCGAGATCCTGGCGAGCAATACGAAGCTGCACGACGAAATGGCGCAGTTGATCGCAATCCACGGCCCTCGCGTGCTTTAATTCTCGCCTGCGGCGGAACGCCGCAGGTGAATGATGCTCACTTCGGAGGATATCGTGCCGAAGCTCAATGCCCGCATGCCGCAACGAATATTCATCTCGCTACTGATGCTTCTGCCGATGGCACTGGCCCTCGTGAACGCTCACCGCGCGAGCGCGGCGAGCGTGCCTGGCTATGAGTACGTGTCTCCGCTGCCCGACTCGCGGCTCATACGAGCGTGGAACGGCGTGATCTTCCGCACCGGCGCCCGCATCGACTCCACGACGGTGACTCAGGGACTGCTGCAGGTGGTCGGCGCCCAGAGCGGACCGCACTCGGGATCGCTCGCGCTGTCCGACGACGAAAGGACGCTCAACTTCGTGATCGACGCGCCCTACACACCGGGAGAGACCGTCTCCGCGACGCTGCTGTCGGGAATCCGAACGGCGGGCGGCGCGCTGATTCCGACGTTCAACTTCGTGTTCCACGTCTCGCCTCAGACGCTGACCGCCGCTCCGCGGGTCTTCGACAGCATGGCGTCCGAATTCCCCACGACCGAAACCGCGCCTGCCGTGGCGCTTCGCAGCGATCCCGTTTCGTCGAATGCATTGCCATGCGCCCCTCCGGCCAATCTGCCGGGCGTGTCCTTACTGTCGTCCAACAATCCCGACCCCGGCGTCATCCTGCTCTCGCCGTTCCGAGCGGGGCCCGGCGTGTTCGCGAACGACGGCAACCTCATGATCGTGGACAACCGAAGCGTTCCGATGTTCTGGCGCAATTTCTCCACGAGACGCCCGCTCGACTTCCGCCAGCAGCCCAATGGGCTCCTGTCGTATCTCGCCGGCAGATACGCCTATCTGCTGGACGACACGTATGCCCTCGTGGATTCCATTGCGACCGGCAACGGCTATCCCATCGACGGGCACGACTTCCAACTGCTCCCCAACGGCCACGCGCTGCTCATGTCCTACGACGGACAGCCGGTGCGCATGGACACGGTGGTCGCCGGAGGCAATCCGAACGCGATGGTCGAAGGCCTGGTGCTCCAGGAACTCGACGCATCGCGTCGCGTGGTGTTCCAGTGGCGAAGCTGGGACTACATCCCGATCACCGACTGCAACTCGGGTGCAGTCGATCTGTTGAGTGCCAGCATCGACTACGTCCACGGCAACGCAATCGAGTTGGACACAGACGGCAACTGGCTCATCTCATCAAGGCACCTCAACGAGATCACGAAGATCAATCGCACGACCGGCGATGTGATGTGGCGCATGGGACTCAACGCGATCGGCAATCAGTTCACGTTTCCGAACGACACGCGCGGGTTCTCGCACCAGCACGACATTCGCCGCCAGCCGAATGGAAACCTCACGCTGTTCGACAACGGCAATTTCCTTGCGCCTCAATACTCGCGCGCGCTCGAATTCGATGTGGACGAGGTGAACAAGATCGCGACCGTGGTGTGGTCGTGGGGCACGCGCCCCACGACCTTCGGCGGCTTCATGGGCAGCGTGCAAGTGCGCCCCTCGGGCGGCAGACTCGTGTGCTGGGGAGGCAACAACGCGTCGAGTCTCCGAATTTCGGACATTCACGCCGATGACTCACCGGCGCTCGAACTCGGGCTCTCCGCGAACACGTGGAGCTACCGCGCCTATCGCCTTCCATGGCGCAATCGGCGGATCGAGATCTCGGACGATAGCGTCGACTTCGGCGCTGTCGTGACCGGCGCCACGGCGCCGGTACTACCCGTCGTCGTGAGCAACCAGTCCGCGACGGATGTCGTGATCACCTGCGTGACCACGACCGATGCCGCATTCACCACCGACGCGAGCGTGCCTTTCACGCTGATTCCGGGAGGCAGCGTCACGTTGAACGTCACGCTCGACACCTCGGCAGATCGGGAATTGGACGAGGTTCTCTATGTGCACTCGATCGCCGACTCCGAAATCGTCGCCGGCAGCGCGCGGCTCATCGCCGCGGTCGCACCCGCACCGATTCCGCAATTCGGCCTGAGCCCGATCCGCCCGAATCCCGTGACGACGCAAGCCTCGATCTCATTCGACGTGCCGCGACAGAGAGTCCTGACGCTGGAAGTGTTCGGCGTCGACGGACGGCGCGTCGCTACGATCGCCTCGGGGTTGTGGAACGCCGGTCACCACGAGGTGACGTGGGACGCAGCCGGGCTTTCGAGCGGGGTTTACTTCTGCAAGCTCTCGACGGGCGGACAGACGGCAACACGACGGCTGGCGATTGTTAAGTAGCGCCGGCCAGAATGGCCGGTGCGTCTTTGCTTCCAGTCTTGCCGCCGTAGCATCGGACCTCGCACCTCCCGGCCGCTGCTGCCCAGCGACTGCGTCTCACGTGCGGCACCCGACGCGTGCACTCTCCGCCTTCGCCTCCTCACGCTTGCGCTGCATGAACGCCGCGCCGAAGAGCTGTTCGGCTTCGTATTGATTGTGCGCTCGGCATCGTAGACGCATCCGCTCCGCGGTGGCCTTGCCACCGCGGGCAATGGGATCAACGTGATCGAACTCCATGAAGTGCCGCTCCGCGCCTTTGACTTGCGCCGGGATCTGCCGCGGACTCGCGCTGGTGTTCGCTTTGATTGCGCGCGGCTTGTCGGTCGCCGCGTACTTGGTTTTTTCTAGCTTCGCGATGAGCTCATCGAGCGCGCGCTCAAGCACACTTGCCACGTCGCCTGAAGGAATTGCGTGCGACAGCAGCGCCTGAGCCACACGCAGCTTGTCGTGCAGTTCTTGGCTCATAGTCAACTGAAGCGCGTAGCGCTTCGGCGAGAGCGGGACGAGTTTCGCCGGCTTACGCTCTTCGGTCCGAAGGACCGAAGGAACTTCGACAGACTCGCCTTCGGCACTCGCGTCCGTCCCGGGCGACACCCGTTCTTCGGTCCTGCGGACCGAAGATGCGACAGTCCGCGCGGGCAGTTGCGCAAGAGATACCCCGGCCGCGACGACGTCCGGGTGCGCACCAGGGGGCCCCGCGACCACCCGCGCCCTCGGCAACGCCCTCACTCTCGTCGCCACGTCAGCCCGCGGGTATCGCTCAGCGAGGAGCTTCTCAATCTCGCGACAGCTCTTGTGCGTCACCGCCGCCAGGAGTTCGTCCACATTGCGGCGTGTCATGAACGCCTTCAGCAGGAACAGTCCGCTCAGGTGCACCCGACCCTCGGCGAGAGCGTCATAGATCGCAGGAAATTTGCGCGCCATGCGCGCCACGCGAATGCGCTTGTACGCCGCCTGCTCCGAGAAATGCAGGACGTTCACGCAGTACGAGAACATCGAAGGATGCGCCGCCGGCACGAAGAGTCTGCGGTTGTCGACTTCACCAATGTGGGCAACGAGGCCCGCCGTGTGGGTGCAGCCTCGAGCGACGAGGGTCGCGAGGCCCTGTAGCACGACCTGATGGGTGAGATGGGAAAGTGCGTACTTCATGATCCCTCCGCGCATGACGACGATGCATCCGGTCGCGGGGGCGATGAACACGCATTGATTCTACATCACGCGTTTTCGACGCTCGGCGATCAACGCTGCCTGCATCGCAGCACGCATCGCGAAAGTTTTCGCGGCCGGGCGGATTGAATGCGCGAGCACGCGATCTGCGCGCAATACGACGCGGCACGGCGGGCGGTGGCGGGAGTCTCGAAATTACGCTCGCAAAGCCGTCAAGAACGAAATCGTTTTCGATGTTTACAGATTCAACTGTCCGCACGGACAGTTGCTCAACTCCCTCCCGCCCTCACCTTCACGAATAACGCCGTCGTCTTCGCCTCCGTCGCCGCCACCAGATCGCGCACCGTCACTTCCAGCCGATACTTTCCCGGCGGCAACGACTGCACGGGCACGCTCACGAACTGACGCCGCAGCGCACCAAGTTGCTCTTCGCTACGGGTCGCGGAGATCGGATCGGGGTTGCGGCGCGGGTTGAACGCGCGCTGGATCCAGATGCGCGGGTCCTTCTCGGCGGACTTCACCGAGTAGACGTACTCGAATCTCGCCAGACCATCTTCGCCTTCGCGCAGGTGATAGATCTCGAAGTACGCGGTCAAAGGCTCTCCGGGCCGCACCGTCGCCGAGGGATTGGGTTCGGGACGCACGGCCACGCTTCCCGCACCACCCGCACCCACATAAGGCGCGCCGCATGAAACCAGCACGTCGCTCAGCGCGAGACTCCCGCGGCCCGCGAGAATCTCGATCTCTTCGCGATGCACGCCGCGACGGCCGCGGCGGTCGCTCACGGTCATCCCGACGGTGTAGCGGCCGGGCGGAAGTGACGCGGTCACGTCCGCAACGCGCCGCTCGCCGGGATCGCACGCCGAGGGCGACAGGTTGCGCCCGCCGCGTGCAACTTCCTGCGCGGCGGAATCGAGCACGGCCCACTCGACCCACTGGCTGTCGGCGGGCGTACCTCTCGCCTCGATCTGGGCGAGCATCTGCGGAGTCGACTCGTTTTGAAAACGCGCGATCGTGCCGTGCACCGGCATCGGTACGATGCCGGGCGGCAGCATGGGGAACACGCCGCGGCCGCTGCGGGCGGTGAGTTGATCGGTGCGCATCGCGAGCGAGTCGGGATCGGGCAGCGGGTCGTTGTCGCGATCCATGCTGGTCGGCAGCATGTAGTACTCGTTGAGGGTGCGGTCCTGCATCGAGATCGCCATGCCGAGCGCGGGGTACTCCCACACCAGCACGTTCGCCGGGAACATGCTGGCGTTGGTGGTGCGGCCGCTGCTCACCCGCGTGTAGTTGAGGTTCTGGCCGACCGGGTTGTAGACCGTGCGCTCGGGCGCGCCGTAACGCACATAGACTTCGCCGCGCTCATCCCATTCCTTGAGCTTCGGGTTGTAGAACAGAAAGTACGCGTGCGCGACGCGCGAGCGGTACTCGAGCAGCGCTTCGTTCACGCGGGTCGCGAGGTCGGGGTCGAGATCCTTCCAGAAGCGCCGCTTGAACTCGCCCTGCTCGGAATCGGGCAGATGATTCAACTCGAACGTGTCGCGTTCGGTCGCGACCGGAGCGATGTCGTCGAATCGTTCGCGCACGGTGCGCGGCAGACGCGGGATCGCGGCGGTGAACGCGCTGTCGGCGCGGTCGACCTGACCGTTGCGATAGGCGGTGTACGCCACGGCGAGCAGCGCTTCCGCTCGGCGCGCGTCGGCGGCGAACGCGCGCTGCGCGGCGCTGTAGGCTCCGCGCTCGTCCTTCTGCTCGACCAGCAGCGGCACCATCAGGATCCAGCCGTCGGTGTGATCGGGCCGCAGGCGGCAGCATGCGGCGAAGTGATCGATCGCACGTGCGAGCGACGTCGGCTCCAAATACTTGAGCCAGTCGCGGCGCCACACCTGGCCCAGGCCGTAGCGGCCCTCGGCGTCGTTCGGCATCATCGACACCACGCGCTCGAAGCGCTGGCGCGCGTTCTTCAGGAATCCCGACTGGTAGTAGGCGCGCGCGAGCGTGAGCTGATAGTTCGCCTGGCGCGGATCGAGCAGTGTCGCCTGTTCGAGATCGGCGATCGCGGCCTGGCGGCCTTCGATGTTGCGCCGCTCCATCATGCGCAGCGCGCGCTGATAGAGCGCTTCGGCCTGCGCCTGTGTGCTGGTCGCAGCACCCGCGGGGCCGGCGGCGATCGTCACGAGAATCGCGAGCGCGGCGATGCACGCGTGCCAGATCGAACGGGCGTGCGTCGGAAGCGAATCGGTATCGAAGGTCATGCGTATCCGCCGTGGGTCATGCGAGCCGCCCGGTCACAGGATGATCGGGGTCGATGGATGGCGGAGTCAACCACTTGTACCGCTTGACGCCCTCCGTTCGCTTGGTCCAATCTGCCGCCATGCGTGAACAATCTCTCAAGCGTTCAAGTCGGCCCGGGCGGTTGCCGGCGTCGGGTCCGGCCCGTGCGCCGTCCAAAACCGCCCGGGTTGCGGCCGCGCCGAGCACTCCGCGCCCCGAGCCGGTCGATCCCGCAAAGGTCGCGCGTATCCGCCGCGCGCTCGACGATCACGCGCAGGTCGAGCGCCTGTCGCGCACGTTCCGGGCACTCGGCGATCCCACGCGCAGCAAGATGGTGTTCGCGCTCTCGCTCGGCGAGCTGTGCGTGACCGAACTGGCGCAGGTGATCGGGGCCAGCCTTTCGGCGGCCTCGCATCAGCTGCGCATCCTGCGCGATCTCGACATCGTGCGCGTGCGCCGCGACGGCAAGTCGCAGGTCTACGCGCTCAACGAGCATGCCTTCGGATTCTGCGCGCCGCATTCGTGCCGCGCGTGGCAGCAGATCGACACGCCGCTCGTCGGCATCGAGCCGTTCGCGGGTCCGGCGCCACGCCGCGCCGCGCGCCGTTCCCCGCGTCCCCGCCACACCGGAGGCTGAACCCCAGCATGTTCGAAGCACTGATCATCACGCTGCGTGAAGGTGTCGAAGCCGCACTCGTTCTGTCGATCGCCCTGAGTCTCCTGAAGAAGCGTGGCCTCGAGCACCTTCGCTGGGCGCTGTTCGCGGGCACCGCCGCGGCACTCGTGCTGTCGGTGATCGGCGCAGTGCTGGTGAGCCGGCTCACCTTCAACCAGGAACTCGCCGAAGGCGTCGTGATGCTGATCGGCGCGGGACTCACGATCAGCTTGGTGTGGTGGATGTGGATCTCGGCCCCGCACATGAAGGCCGAGATCGAGAGCGGCATGACGCGCGCGACCGGCCGCGGCGACTTCGGCAATGCGCTCGGCCTGTTCGTGTTCGCGCTCGGCATGGTGTTCCGCGAAGGCGTGGAGACCGCGATCTTCCTGTCGGCCGCCGGATTCAACAGCGAAGGCCTCGGACTGTGGCTCGGCGCGATCGCCGGGCTCGTGATCGCGACCGTGTTCGGCGTGATGTTCGCGCGCGGCGCGATCCGCATTCCGCTCAAGCCGTTCTTCTCGCTCACCTCGGCCGTGCTGCTGCTGATCGCGGTCCAGCTCCTGATCGGCGCGTTCCACGAACTGTCCGAAGCCGAAGTGCTGCCCGCGAGCCGCGCCGAGATGGCGATCATCGGTCCGCTGGTGAAGAACGAGCTGCTGCTGTTCACGCTCACGGTCGCGCTCGCGGCCGGCTGGCTGCTGTTCGGACCGGGCCGCGGAACCGGCGCGCCCGCGGCGGCCGCGACCTCGGGCCCCGATGCGCGGCTCGAACGCGCGGCACAGCAGCGAGAAGGTACGGTGCGGCGCGGACTCGGCATCGCGGGACTGATCGTGGTCGGTCTGCTGAGCGTCGCGTTCGTTCAAGGATCGAAGATTCCAGGCAAAGCGCCTGCGACTCCGGTGGCGCTCGCCGACAGTCTGGTGCGCATCGATGCCGCCGCACTCGCCGACGGCCACATGCACTTCTACGAGACGGCACTCGCCGAAGGGCAGGTCCGGTTCTTCGCGATCCAGGTGAACGGCAAGGTCAGCACCTGCTTCGACGCCTGCGAGATCTGCGGCGACATCGGCTACTTCGAAGACGGCGCGAGTGCCGTGTGCCGCAACTGCACCTCGCCGATCGTGCTGAGTTCACTCGGCCGCACCGGCGGCTGCAATCCGATCCCGCTCGTCCACCGTGAAGACGCTGGCTCGATCGTGATCAGCGCGAGCCATCTGCGCGCGGTGCTCCCCCATCTGAAGGGGCGTTGAGCACGACGATGTCCGCTCGCCTCGTCTCGCGATCGACCGCCGCGCACCGCAGCCCGCGCCACCGGGAGCGCTGACCATGTTCGCCCGGCTGTTGTGGTCCTCGCTGCGCGCGCGCCGCGCCCGACTCGTGCTCGCGCTGCTCGCGGTCACACTCGGCGTCGCGGTCTCGATCTCGCTCGCCGCCCTGGCACTCCAGGTCGGCGACG
>JANLWX010000212.1:0-20292 GCA_031364845.1 Candidatus Eiseniibacteriota bacterium | reverse complement strand
CCCTCCGACCACGCAACACTCGGTTCCGGTTGGTTGCCAGCCTTGACCGGGCAGGACTGGTTACCTGCAGGGTTCCAGCGAAAGGTTTCACCGCTTCATCAGCGAATCCCCCTTTCTCAGGCTTTGCCTGTCGCAAGTCGCACACACAACCAGTACGAAGCCGAACAAACGTTTGGGGCGGGATTCATGGCGCGCAAGCGGGATGAGGCGAAGCGCAGGGCCGCGGAACGGCGCGCGACGGCGGCGCGTACACCTGAACGAGAGCCTGCGACGCGCGTTGACACCTCGTCGGATTCACCGAGTCGCGTCGCCGAGGCGCAATCGACACCGGAAAATACGCCCGCGCTGGACCCAGAAACCGAATCCGACCTCCTTCACTGCCTCAGGCAGCTCGGATGTCGCGCCGATCAGGCCCGGGCGGCGATCCAAAACAGCCGCAGCCATCCCGGCGCTTCGATCGACGAACGCCTCCACGCCGCGCTCAAGTTCCTCGGCGCGCGCGGCCGCACGCCCGCACTGGGGCACGCAGTGAGAAGGACGATCGCTACCGCACCCTCACCGCGAGCGAGCGCCACCGGCTAGTGCGAACCTCAGAACTCCGGCCCCACGCTCACGTGCCACCGCGGCTGGCTCGCGCCTGCGAAGTCGGTGTTCCACGCGGCGTCGACCTTGAGCAGCAGGAAGTAGAGCGACGTGCGGATGCCAGTGCCGAATCCGAACTTGAGATCGTCGAGCCGCCGCTTGCCGTCGAACGTGTGCATCAGGCGCAGTTTGTCGCCTTTGTCCCACACGAAGCCGGCGTCCGCGAACACCGCACCCCGCAGGTTGAACACGCCGATCGGAATCGGCCCGAGGATGCCGAGCTCCTGGATGAAGGGAAAACGCAGCTCGGCGTTCATGATCGCCACGCGCGTGCCGAGCTGGTCGAAGTCCGAGTATCCGCGCAGCGTGGAGTAGCCGCCGACCCGGAAGGTCTGCGCGTCCTTGCCGTCGCTCGCTCCGGTCAGAACCCGGCCGGCGAAGGTGTAGCCACGCGTGAGGTCCCAGTAGCGACGCGCATCGAGCGTCAACGTCTGGTAGCGCAGCGCGTCGCCGAACAACGGCACCGCGGGCGAGTACGTGAGATTCCAGCGCTGCCCGTTCACAGGTCCGTAGTAGCCGAACAGCGCGTTGTCGCCAATGAGCGAAACCGAAGGCGAGGTCACCGAACGGTACTGCGAGCCGGTTTCGAAGAAGTTGCCGAGCCCGTCCTCATCGAAGAACTGCCGGTCGACGAACATCTGCGTGAGGTTCAGCTCCACGCGGTGGAAGCGATCGAAGGGATAGGACGCATTCACCAGCGCGCCGAACGTGCGCTCCGAAAACAGACGCGGGCTGTCGAGCTGCTCTCCCAGCGTGGTGACTCGCGAAGAGAAATAGTCCTTGAAGTGGAACACGCCGAATCCGACGTCGAGTCTGCGGCGGAGGTAGCTGTAGACCGCGAGCGCGTTGGTCTCCTCGATCGAATTGGAGAACAGGTCGGTCGCGACGTACAGGCTGTGATCGCCGAGGAAATCGCTGAACACGAGCTGCGTGCTGCCGACGAAGCCGAAGCCGGCGGCCGCGTAGAAACCGCCGCCCGCATAGTCCGGCGCGAGCCGCACGCGATAGGGGCGCGACGCCTGCGCCAGCACCGAGTCGGGAAGCGCAAAGGGTCCGCCGCGCTCGGTGAGGGTGATGCGGGGCACGATCTTCATCGTGTCGGGAGGCAGCACCGCGCGCCTCGGATCAGTGCCGAACGTGCGGTCGATCGGAGCGAGTTCCCCGGTCGGCGGGCCCATGCTTCCGCCACCGGTGAGTCCGGGCGTTTCGGCCTGGGCTCCGGCGAGCGTGGAATCAAAGGTGGCGCCGGTCACAGTGTCCGGAACACTGCGCGCGAGGGCGGCGTGGCGTGGCTCCATGCGGAGCGTGTCGCCGCCGGGCGCAAGTGCTGCGGTCGAATCGAGCACGGCGTCGGGCGACTGGCGGCGCAACCGCTCGACGACCGGATCGAGCGACAGCGGCTCTTTCACCGCGAACACGTCGAAGCCGCCGCGATTGAACGCCGAGAACACGAGGCGATCGTTCTGGCGCGACCAGGTCAGGCTCGACACACCGCCCATCACGTCGGTGAGCTGGATGAACGTGCGCTCGGCGAGATCGTAGAGATAGATGTTGGACGTGCCGTCGCGGTCGGAGACGAACGCGAGCCGGCGGCCGTCGGGCGACCACGCGGGCGAGTGATCGTTTCCGAACGTGTCGACCGTGCGAGTCACCTCCTTGCTCGAGAGATCGAGCCCGAAGATGCCGTAGCGGCCGAAGCCCTTGGGATCGCTCACCGCCTGCAGCACGACGGGTGCGAGGCGGTCCGACGCGAACGTCAGCGTGCGTCCGTCCGGCGACCACACCGGTTCCTTCTCGTCGTAGGCGTCGTCGGTGAGTCGCGTGATCGGGCCGCCTTTGCCCGCCACCAGCCACAGGTCGGAGCGGCCGTCCTTCACCCCCACCACCGCGATCGAATCCCCCGACGGCGCCCACACCGGGAAGTAGAGCGCCTCGCACGGAAGCCTCAGCGTCTCGAGCGTCTTGCCGGTCCGCGCCGAGACGATGTAGAGCGCGTCGCTGCCCCCGCTCTTCGCGGTGAGCGCCAGCCGCTCGCCATCCGGCGACCAGGTGATCGAACTGCGGAACGACGGAATCGTTTCGTACTGATAGTTGCGCTCACCGCGGATCACGCGATGCAGCACCTTCCCGTCGAACGCCGACATCACGTAGACGTCGGTGTACTGGCTGCGGTCGGAGAAATACGCGATGCGATCGCCCTGCGGTGAGATCGAGGGCGCGGTGTTGAGCGAACTCTGATCCCTCCGATGGTCCGTCAACCTGCGCGCGAACGACTCGGGCGTGTCCTTGTGCGCGACCGACGGCCAGTACTGTTTGCGCAACCACTGGCGCCACTGTTCGTCGAACTTGCCGATCGGCATGCCGATGCTGGCCTGGAACGCGCGCTCGAAGCTGCGCGTCTGGCGGATGCGCTTGAGCACGTCGCGCAGCCGGTCCTCGCCGTAGCGATCGACGAGGTAGCTGAGCGCCGACTGGCCCTGCTTGTAGACGATGTAGCCGCCCGAATACATGAGCGGCGGCAGGTAGCCTTCGACGATCCCGTCGCGCAGGAACATCTCGCCGTTCGACTCCACACCGAGCGAGAAGTACTCGGCCATGCCTTCGGCGAACCACAGCGGCACCGAGTAGAAACTCTGCCGCGCGATCAACGCCGCGGCGGAGCCGCTGTAGAGCAGATCGAACATCACCGCGTGCACGAGTTCGTGCACCACCACGTGGCGCAGATCCTCGTAGGATCCGGTGAATGGGAGCACCACGCGGTTGCGCAGCGCCTCGGTGAATCCACCGGTGCCGGCGTCGATCAGCTCAGGGGTGACGTTGGTCTGGGCGAAGTCGTTGTGGGAGCCGTAGAGGATGATCGGGACCCGGCGCCCGAGCGAGTGGCCCATGCGCGCCGACAGCACGACGTGGGTCTTCTCGGCGAGATCCAGCACGCGCATCGCAAGGCTGTCGAGGCCCGGATAGAAATAGACCTCGAAGTGGTCGGACTCGATCGAGCGCCAGTCGTACTGGCGATACTGGACCTTGTTCTGTCCGAAATACTGCGCCGATGCGGTTCCCGAGAGCGTGACGATTCCGAGCAGCGCGAGGAGCGCCCCCACGGCGAACTTCAAGCGTGGCACACCCGTGTTCCTCTCTTGTCCCGGAGGCCTGTTCAAGGCCTGTGGATCATGCGTGCCCGGCCGGTGCCGCATCAGGATAACACCGATGCCCCGCAGACGGTTCCCATTCCGGGTTTCGGCACGGTTTGCGACCGTCGTGAGGGGCTCGCCGTCAATGGCCACGGCCCCCGGAAGACACGGGGCTCGCCGTCCTCCCGCACGTGCGGCTCAATACTCCCACCGGGCTTTCAGGTTCACGTTGATGTCCGGTCCCCCGATCGCACGGGTCGCCGAGCCGGGCTTTCTCTGGATGACTTCGGTCGTCACGAAGATGAAGCGGCTGAGCCGGTACTCGGCCTCGATGTCGCGCTCGAGCGAACCCAGGCTCGCATCGCTCGCCGAGGCGGAACGACCGAGCCCCGGCACGCTCTGGCGGTAGCGCAACGACAGCTTGGGCGTGACCTGGGTTCCGAGCCCGACGATCAGACCACCCTCGCCGGCGAACAACCCGCCGCGCTCGCGATCGATCTGCCATTCACTGATGTAGCCGCGAAACGCGCGCGACAACTCCGATGACAGCGTGCGGTTGATCGCGCGCGAGATATAGTTGTCGACCGGGTCTCCGAGCGGGCCGCCGTTCTTGTCCACGAAGCGTCCGACCGTGATCTGCTTCAGGATCTCGGGTTGATCGTAGATATCGGGCACACTGCTGAGCGCGATCACCGGTTCCTTCGCGCGGCCCTGGATCACGACCTTGATGTCGACATCAATAGGCGGACTGTCATCCGACTTCACCCGCGTGGTGGCCTCGGCGTCGATCACCGGATTCACGCCGGAGACATTGTCGAACGTGAGGTCCGCGCGGTTCACGGTGAACCGGTTGCTCAGGAAGTAGTACGTGCCGCGCAGTGCGCGCATGTCCCCGTAGATCAGCAGCGCGTCCGGCCGCTGTTCGACGTTCAAGTTGATGCTGAATTCGATGTCGCCGTCGGGCGGCTGCCAGCGCACGTTGTTGTCGGCCTCGACGTTGATGCGGTACGTCCAGTAGAGCGGAGCCGCGCTCTGTGCGACCACCTCGGTCTCGCTCACGTTCGCGAAGTCGTAGAGGATCACCGCCCGCCGCACCACGACGTTCCCAGCCACGAACGGCAGCCGCTGGCCGTGGACCACCGGTCCATCGGACACGGTGAAGGCGCCGTCGAACACCGCAGCATACATTCCGGGTTCGGTGGTCGTGAGCTCGGTGCCGTCGATGCGGAACTGGTAGCCCTTGAGACCGCCGCCCGCGAGTTCCACGGACCCGCTCGCGCGCACGCGCCCGCGCTCGCCCTGACGCGCGGTCAGCGTGTCGATCGTGATCCTCGACTCGTCGAGCCGGATGTCCGCGGACACCCCTTCGAACAATTCCGTGCGACCGGCCATGCGCATGATCCCGTCGCGCACCTTCATCGTTCCGTCCAGGTCCGGATGCCGCGGCGTGCCGCGGACGTTCGCCTTCAACTCGTAAGTGCCGGCCGCAGATCCGAGCTGCGGGGCGAGCACACCGAAGATCGAGAGATCGCCTTTGGCGATGTCCACCTTCCACTCCATCGGCGTCTCCGGGACTTCAGGATTCGAGCCCATCGCAAGCTTCAAAGGCATGTATCCCGAAGCGAGCGACTCCCGCCCGCCTCGCAGCATGCGCAACTCGGGCACGTCGAGCCGGCCCGCGCGATAGCGCGCCTGAACTTTCAGCTCGTCCGCATCGACCGTGTTCCAGCGCAATGGCTTCGCCGCGAGATCGAGGTCGAGCACCGGGTCCTTCGGGCTGCCGTTGATGTCGATGCGCCCGCCGACCAGGCCCGACCACTCACGCGCCGCCGGCACCAGCTCGCGCAGTTCATCGAGCGGAAGCGCCGTGGCGCGCACCTCCCCTTTCCAGCGCGACGCCTGGGTCAGCCACTGCTGCACGCCGAGCGGGGTGAGCGTGTCGGGCCACGCGCGCGCCATTCCTTCGAAGGCGAGCGAGCCCTCGGCCGTGCCCGAACCCAGCCGGAACACGCCACGGCGCACTTCGAGTTGATTCGGACGCCCCGCGAGATCGAGCACGATCGAATCCGCCGCATGCCCCTGCCAGCCCGGGTGGGATGCCGTCCCTGCGAGCGTCCAGCGCGGATCACCCGCAACGCCGCTGATGCGCAGCAGCGCATTGGCGCGTCCCGAGAGCTGGAGTTCGACCGGCAAGCCGAGCCGCCCCAGGTCCAGGCCCTCGGCGCGTCCGGTCCAGTCATAGCTGCCACCCGGAGCCGCCCATCGTCCGTTGATGGCGAGCGAGGCGTCGCCGTCGCGCGCGACCAGCCGCTCGAACGTCACACCGTGCGCATCGCCCGAAAACCGCACCGGGGGCGTCGCCGTCCACGCGAACTGGCTGCTCACGGCCGAAGCGCGATCGAGCCCGAGGCGCCACGACCCGGCATCCCAGTCGGCGGAGCCCGCCATCGTCATCAGCGTGTCGCCGGCCATGGCGCGCACATCTTCGAGCGCCACCGTGCGGTCGCCGAGCGTGAACGGCGTCGCGACGCTGTCGAAATGGATGCCGAGGAACATCACGTCGTCGAGGCGCGCGCGCGCGACCAGATCCGGCTGCGGCAGCAATGCGCCATCGAGCCCGTTCAGCGTCCAGCGCGCGCCCTCCATGCCGAGCCACTTGGTCGAAGTTCCATTGAGATCGCCAGTGACGAACAGCCCGCCATCGCGCCCTTCGACCGTGCCCTCGCCGCGCGACATCGTGCCCGAGATTCCGGATGCGCGCCCGTCGGGCCATTCGTCCAACGGGAAGTCGGCGACGCGATACGTCCCCTTCCAGCCGTCGGCGACCGTCAGCCCGCGCAGCGCAAAGGTTCCTCCGCGCCGCGTGGCATCGACATGGAAGCTGTCGGGTCCGACCGCCGGGAACTGGACGTCGACCGTGCCCGCGTCCACGCGCCAGCCCGCGAGCATCGAATTTTCGAGACGCGCGGTGAGCGCTGCCGAGGACTCGCGGCGGCGCGTGTCGACCGCATAGCGGAACGTGCCTTTGACGTCACCTTCGGGCCAGCCTTCGACTCCGAACGCTCCCCATCTTTGAGGATCTCCGTGCTCGACCGCACCGCCGACGTTCCATCCCGCGCGCGACCATCCGACGTCGCCTTCGAGGTGACCCGCCTTCGACACCACCGTGAGCGGCGTCAGCTTGAGCACGCCACCGTCCCAGCGGGCGCGACCGCTGGCGTGGCCACCGAGATCCTTCCACACGATGTCGTTCGCGAATCCCGCATCCCACGTGCGGTAGCCGCGCGCGGACACGGTGCCGCGCGCTTCGCCCTCGACATCGAACGACTTGTTTCCCGTCACCTCGGCGAGCCACTTCCACGGCAGGTGCCCGATGTCGAGATCGATCTGCCGCTCGTCCTTGCCCTTCTTCCACACCGCGCGCCCGGTCAGTGCGAGATCGTCGGTGCGCATGCGGCTCAACTCGATGTGCACCGAGTCGCCGGCATCCGCGCGGCCGGACAGCTCGAGATGGCGCGTGGCGAACGGGCCGTCGAGCCAGCTCAGGCGCACGATCTCCGCGCGCGACGCGCGCCCGATCGATGCGGTCGCGTGCAGCTGCATCCCGCGCACCGGCGTCACCGGGCCGGCGACCATGACCGAGCCGTCGCGCACGCGCAGCCGCACGTCGAAGTCCGACGGCTCGCGGGCAGGCTTCCCGGCGGCGCGCCACACGGGCAGACGCAGCTTGCCCTTGCCGTCGCGCGAGATACGGATGACCGGCTTCTCGATCACGATGTCGATGGTCCGCCGCTGCGGCCTCAGCCACTGGAGCGGCGTGTAGCGCAGTTCGATCCACGGGGCCTCGAGCAGCATCGGCGCGTCGCCGTCCAAGAACTTCACGCGCGCGTTGATGATCCGCACGTGGCGAAACGGATTGCCGCTGATGTCCCCGATCTCGATCTGGACGTCGCTGCGACTCGACAGGGCGCCGTTCAGCAGCAGCGTCAGTTCATGCGCGACCAGTTCGGTGCGGTTCGCGAAGTAGAGCAGCGCCGACACGATCGCGAGCACGATGAGCCCCACCAACGCCAGGGCGGCGATCATCACCAGCTTGCGCACCGTCCAGCGCACCGGTTTCGGAACGTGCTCGACCGCTTCTTCGACCGCGTGCTCGATACCCTCGCGGAGTTCCGAAACCTCGTGGCGCAGTTCCTCGACGATTCCGTGCTGCGGATCGCCGGGATCGTCGGGGAGCTTCCCCGGCTCGCGCGGATCGGGGCCGGTCATCAGAACGAGGACCCGATCGCGAACTGATAGATGCCGCGCTGGCGCTTGCCGGTCTCATCGGGCCGCGCCCACCATGTGTAGTCGAGACGCAGTGGACCGAAGGGAAGCTGCAGGCGCGGCCCGAAGCCGAACACCCAGCGCACGTCGTCGGGCGTCATGAAGCGGCCGCTGATCTCGGGCGCGAAACGGGCGCGGCGCACACCATCACGTCGCGCCCACACATTTCCGGCGTCGACGAACACTTCGGCTCCGAACGGCCCATAGAGCTGAGCGCGCAACTCGACGTTGCCCTGCAACAGTACGAGACCGCCGTTCAATGGCAGATCGTTCTCCGCATAACCGCGCAGTGAGTTCACCCCGCCGATCTTGAACCGGTCGAGCACCGGGACCCGCGCGACCTCGGGATCGACATTGGGCTCGTTCGAGAACAAGACGACCTTGCCATACGGCGTGATGACCCCGCCGCGCAGGCGGGTCGCGATCAGGAGCACCGGCGTCAGCGCCGTGTACCACGCCGAGGAGAATTCGTGCTTGGTGAAGCTCGACGTACCACGGAACGGTCCGCCCGCGATTTCCGACGACACGGTCTGATACGACCCGCGGGTCACCTGGATCGGATTGTCGCGCGTGTCGCGATCGGCGCTCAACTGGATCCGATGCGTCGTGAAGCGCGGCGTGATGTCCCGGTTCAGCACCGTGCGCTCGGAATCGCTGAGCGCCGGATCGATGAACGTCTGGTCCTGGCGCACGAACGTGTTGTCCTGCGTGAGGGAGATCCGCGCGTAGCGGCCGAGCCGGCGCTGCACCTGGAAGCTGACGCCCTCGGCCTCGTTCTCGATCAGACGCTTCGGATCCCGCTCGTGACGCGTCTCGTGGTAGACCGTCAGGAGCCCGCGCGTGCGGGTCGCGAACATCCACGGTTCGAGCAGCGACGCCTCGATGCGCGACAGTAGGAATCGCGCCTGGCCATCGAGTGCCAGCCGTCCCGCGAGCTTGCCCTGCATCCCGCGGTGCAGAAGATTGCGATGCCCCCACTCGCCGGTCGCGAGCAGTCGTTCCGAGGTTCCGCTGCCGATGCCGGCGTCGACCCAGCGCGGCTTGCGTTCGCGCAACGCGAGATCGAACTCGACGCGGGTCGCGGTCGAATCGATCAGCGAGGTGAGCTGGACCTGGCTGAACACGCCGGTCTCGTACAGCCGCTGGATCGTCTCCTCCACGCGGGTCGAACGATAGACGGCACCGGGGCGCAGCAGCAGTTCACGGCGCACGAAATGCTCGCTCACGGTGAGCTGATCGAGGTTCGTGAGGCGCACGTCGCCGTAGTGGAATCGCGCGCCCTCCGTCACGTCGTAGCGCACGCCGATCGCGGCCGCCGAGTCGCGTTGAGTCGAGGCCGCAACCAGCGGGAAGTAACCACGATCCCGGTAGGCCTCGGCGATCTTCAGCGTGTCGGCCGGAAGGAAATAGGGATTGAAGGGTTTGCCGGGCCGTGCGAACAGCTTGCGTCGCAATGGATCCGCGGGCATGACGGTGACACCCACCAGATCGACGCGCCCGATCTTCGTGCGCCGCCCCTCCTCGATCACGAACGTGACGATCACCTGCGACGGATCCTTGGCCGGACTCAGCCGGTAGGTGGCGCGCGCGTCGAGATATCCATGCTGGTGATACACGTTCTCGATCGCCACCGTGTCGGCGCGCAGGAAGTCGAGCCTCAGCAGCGGGCGCTCGCGGAACAGGATGCGCGAGCTGTTGCGGGTCTTGATCGCCGCGCGCAATTCCTTCGGCCGGACCGCGTGACGTCCTTCGAACTTCACTTCGGCGACCGTCGTCAGCTCGGTCGGCAGATCCGCGGCGTGCGCCCCGCGAGGACCCATGAGCAGCACCACACACACGGCGGCCAAAGCGAGGATCGTCCGGGGAACAACGCCGAACCGCGGACCGAGCGGTCCGCGGCAGAGGAGAACGAGGGAGTCGCGATGGCGCGAAACGGGCGGGCGCGATGAGGGCGATGCGCCGTCCAGGGCTTCCGGGATTCCGTGTCCGCTACGGCGGCGTGGGGGCAACCGTCTTCTCCTCGGGAGCCGGATTCTGAGGTGCGGGAGCGGGTGCCGACTCCACGCGCGGCGTCGCCTTGCCGATCGCGCGCTGGCGCTGGACGACACGCCAGGGATCATTCGCGAGGATGAGCACCAGCAGTGTGCCCATGATCAGGAGACCGAACTGCTGGAAGCGGACGTACGTGCGCGCCGAGATCGCCTGGCGGCGCACCGCCTCGATCAGCGCAAGCAGGATGTGGCCGCCGTCCAGGATCGGCAGCGGCATCAGATTGAACGCCATGATCGCGATGTTGATCATCGCGAGGAACTGGAGATACGAGTCGAGGCCGCGGCGCGCGGCTTCGCTCGAAGCCTGCGCGATGAACAACGGGCCGCCGACGTATTCGCGATAGTAGAGCGGTCGCGAAACCGTGAGCCACATGCCGCCATAGACGTTGGCGACCAGCGCGCCGGTCGCGCGCACGCCCATCTCCACGGATTCGAGCACGCCGAAGCGCTGGACGTAGGCGCCCTCGCGCGGCGGCTCGATGCCGATGCGCGCATTGTCGCCACCGGCCTCTGCGCTCATCGGGACCACATCGATGTCGAACGTGCGTCCGCCGCGCTCGACGCGCAGGTGCACTTTCTGGTCGACGGTGCCGCGCAGCGACGCAGGCAGTTCCTCCCACGTGCTGATTTCTTTTCCGTTGACCGCGGTGACGCGGTCCCCTTCCTTCAACCCGGCCTTGTACGCCGGCATGCCCGTGATCACCGCACCCACCACCGGCAGTGTCGGCGGACGGCGCAGCCCGGAGAACACCGGCTCGCGGTCGCCCGGAGGAATCACGAAGGTCTCGCGCTGCGAACCGCGTTCGACCGTGAGTTCGATCGGTTTGTCGTTCGGGACTTTCGAGTTGTTGACGAAGATCGGAACCCAGCTCGCGACCGGCGTTCCGTTCACGCCGACGATCGCGTCGTTCGAACGCAGGCCGTGCGTGTACGCGGCACTCGTGTCGGCGATCGAACCGAGGCGGTTGGGGAAGTCGGGATACGAGACGCCGATCAGACCGACCAGGATCATCACGAGCGTCGCGGTGATCAGGTTGGCCGCGGGACCGGCGGCCGCGATCAGGATCCGGCCGAACCAGGGATGCGAGAGGAACTCGTCCGGGCCGCCCGGCAACTCGCCGTCCTCGCCCACGGTGTCGCCGGCCATCTGGACATAGCCACCGAGTGGAATCCAGGACAGCCGGTACTCGGTCTCCCCGCGAGTGAACGACAGGAGCGCCGGACCGAAACCCAAGGAGAAGCGCAGGACGCGCACACCGCGCCACTTGGCCATCAGAAAATGGCCAAGCTCATGCACAAAAATCACCAGCCCGAGCAGCAGGATACCGGGCAACACGGCATTCACGAGCACAAGTCAAATCCTTATGGGCTAAGGCCTTCACGCAGGCTAACGCCCGCACTACCGAGCGTCAAGCGCTCGGGTCTTCGCCGACTTTCGGGGTGCCACATGGCGATCGGGTGAACTGCAAGTCCCGGGCCGACATTGACGCCGCGGCATGTTCGCGAGACCGCACGAGCGTCGAATCACCCTATCAGATACCCCGAACGGACAAATGAATCGTCATGAAACACCCGGACGCCCCCGATCTTCGACCGGCGCGGCCTCTCGATAGGCTGAAAGCGTGCGTTCCGCCATGCGTTCGAACGAGAATTGCTCGGCATGCACGGAAGCCCTGGTCGCGAGCCCGGCACGGGCCGCGGGATCGGCGATCAGCCGGATGATCGATGTCGCCATGGCCGCGTCATCGTCGTCGCCCACGAGCATTCCCGTGACGCCGTCGAGCACGACCTCCGGCAGCCCGCCGACGTCGGTCGCGATCACCGGAACGCCGAGCGCCTGCGCCTCGACCGCGGCTCCGCAGAAGCCCTCGTGACGCGAGGCGACGAGCAAGGCCGCTGCCGGGGCCACCCACGCCGCGACATCGTCGCGCCGGCCGAGCAGATGCACGGTTCGCGTGAGTCCGAGCCGCTCGCGTTCGCGCTCGAGCCCCGCGCGCAGCGGTCCGTCGCCGAGCCAGAGTTGATGCACGTTTGGGTGTGTCTCACGCATGCGCCCGGCGACCCGCAGCAGCATCGGGTGATTCTTCTCGGCCGTGAGCGATGCGACCGTCGCGAGCAGCACCGCGTCCGGCGGGATCCCGCATTCGGCGCGCACGTCGCGATCCCGCGAGGCGGCCGCAGCGGTACGCAGCGCCTCGAGGTCGATCCCGCTCGGGACCACGCGCAGTGTGCGCTCCGGAACGCCCGCCGCGCGCATCACCGAGCGCACGGCTTCACTGACGCACAGCCAGCGCTCGACCGGCATCCGATACTTGAGTCGCGACCACGGATCGCGGCCCGGCATGACGACCACGCGCCGGCTCGCGACCACCGCCCGCGTTCCGGCGAGGCGCGCCGCCGGAACCCCGAGCGCATGCGCGCGCGCGCTGTGCAGATGGACGACGTCGGGGCGCACGCGCCGGATCCACGCCGCTGCGCGCAGCATCGCCGGCAGATCCAGATCGCCGCGCGGATTCCAGTCGAGCGTCTCGAAACCCGCCGCGTGCGCGCGCTCGAGCAGCGGACCCGCGGGTGCGGCAAGCACCGAAGTCACGCCGCACGCGGCGAGCCCGCGCAACAGCAGCGCGATCTGCGCCTGCCCCCCGCGCCAGTCGCGGCCGGTATCGAGGTGCGCGACGATCAACGAGCGGCCGCCTTCGCCCGCAGCGCTTCGAGTGCAGTCGCGAGGCCCGCACCAATGCACTCGGGCGTCGCGACCTCGAGCGCCCGCGCCCGCGCGCGTTCGCCCATTTGCAGGCGCATCGCGCGATCGCGCACCAGGCGCATCAACGATTCGGCAAGTGCGGCCGCGTCTCCGTGCGGCACGGTCGACAGATGGATGCGTGGCGTGAACACTTCGCGCACGGCGGGACTGTCGCCGGTCACGACCGCGCGGCCCGCGGCGACGCCCTGATAGACCTTGTGCGGGATCACGCGCCCCGCCTTGTCGGTGGTCCCGAAGGCTCCGAGCACGATGTGCGAGCGGGCGAACGCCTGCGGAGCTTCGGAGTACGGATGCGGTCCTTCCAGGACCACGCGCTTCAGTCCCAGACCCGCGACCTGCTCTCCCACATCGTCGAAGTCGATCCCGCGGCCGATCATGCGAAAGCGAAATTCCGGAAGCTCCGTCGCTCGCTCCATGATCGCGGCTGCTTCGATCACGTGGCGCACGCCGTGCAGCGGCAGGAATCCACCGACATAGAGGATCGTCACCGGCCCGACGTCCTCGGGCGATCCGATGTCGAAGAATTCGCGCTCGGCGCCGACCAGCACCCGAAGCAGGCGCTCGCGCGTAGCCCCGAGCTGTTCGAACAACGCACCGTGCTCCCACGTGTCGCACAGCACCAGGTCGGCATGGCTCAGCGCGAAACGGTCGAGGCCGCGATTCCACCGCGCCTGCCCCGAACGTTCCGCGTGAAGCCCCCAGTCGCGCACCAGCGTGTCCCAACGCGAGACCAGCGGGTCGAACACCACCGGCTTGCGGCCCGCGAGCAGCCGCGCGATCGGAACGTCCTTGTGGCGGAATTCGGGCACGAACACGATGTCGGCTTCGCGCACGGCTCGTGCATGGCGCAGCGCCAGCTCGGGAAAGCGGAACACCGCGCGGCGCTCGCGCACGCGCGCCTCGGTCACCTCCACGCCGGCGGCGGCGAGTCCCGCGCGCAGGATGCGATTGCGTGGATAGCCGGGATCCCAGGCCCCGAAGAACACGACGCGCAACGCGCTCACGCGCGCGGTTCCGTCGACGCTTCGGTTCCTGAAGACGAATGCCCGGCGGGATGCGTCATCGACTCGGAGTCGCGCTCGAGGCCCGCCCACAACTCCGCGTACTTGAGGAACACCTGAGCCGAAGCGAGCGCGCACAGCACCACACCATGGCCACCGTCGAGAAATCCGAACTGCCACACGTACATGCGCACGAAACGCAGCGGCGGGCGCAGGACGACGTCGAACGCGCTCGCCCGCCGTCCGCGGCGGCGCGCTTCGAGCGCGCCCGCGCGCGCGTAGCGCACGAGCTTGTCGCGGCAGTCGGACCACGAGGCGTAGCTGTGATGCGCGAGCCGCGCAGGCAGATCGGCAATGGTGCCGCGGACGGCGACCTGCTCGTGCACCGCCGCACCGTCGAAGCGCGCGTGCGCGCGCCGGAACAGACGCAGCACGCGCTCTCCGCCCCAGCCGCAGTAGCGGATGCGGCGTCCGAGAAACCATCCGTCGCGCGCCAGCCGGTAGCCGTCGGCGGCGTTCGACGCGAGCGCCTCCGCGATCGCGCGCGGCGCGCCGCCATCGAGGCGCTCGTCCGTGTCGATCCACAGCACCCAGTCCTCACGGCACTGTTCGAGCGCGAACTGGCGCTGCGGGCCGAAGCCGTCGAGTGCGCGCACGAACACGCGCGCGCCGTGGCGCTCGGCGACTTCGCGGGTCGCGGCATCGCTCGCGGCGTCGACCACCACCACCGTGTCGCGCGCGAACCCGAGCGCCGGCAGCAGCGCATCGAGGTCCACAGCGCAATCACGCGCCAGCAGGAGTACGGAGATCGGCAGTCGGTCGGACATCGTCCTGGGCGCCGGCCTGCGCGAGCGCGCGGGTCCGGTCGAGATGGTCGAGCACCAGTTCCACCGCGCGCCCGGGAGCGAGCGACGGCATGCAGTTCCAGTGCGGACACGCGGTGCGATCGCAGCCGCGGCACGGCAGCGAGGTCCACCAGAATCCATGGCGCGGATCGTCGGGCGACCACGTGTCGGGATGCGTCGGGCCGAACCACGCGAACGACGGCACGCCGAGCGCCACCGCGAGGTGGCGCGGGCCGCTATCGGTGCCGGTCACGGCGGCGAGCTTTGCGATCACCGCCGCGAGCGTGGCGACGCCGCACGACGGCAGCACGCACACACCCGGTGCCAGGCGTTCGAGCGTCGCTGAGACCGCGGACTCGCCGGGACCCACGAGCGCCAGCACCTCCCACCCCGCCGCCATGAGCCCCCGCGCAAGCGCGGCGGCATGGGACCAGGGCCACGTCTTCGTCGCCCACGTTCCAGCGGCGATCAGGCCGATCGTTCTTGCGGGATCACGCACCCCCGCGACCGACAGCACGCGAGTGGCCTCCGTGCGCGCGGAATCCTCGAGCGCGATACGCGTGCCGAGTCCATCTTCCACCCCGCCCGCCGCGACCGCGAGCCGCACGTGCACGGCCGCGGCGTATTCACGCTCGCCGTGTACCGGGGCGACACTGCGCGCGACCTTCAACGTGTAGGCACTTCCGCGCCCGCGCAGATCGTAGCCCGCGCGAATCCTGGCGCCGCTCATGCGCACGAGCTGGGCGGTGCGCGGATTGCCGAAGAAGTCGACCGCCAGATCGTAGCGCTGGCGGCGCAGCTCGGATCCGAGGGTGAGCGTGCCGCGCGCGGTGCGATCGATCGTCCACACCCGGGCGACTTCCGGCAGGCCGGCCACGAGCGGCGCGTACGGGCGCTCGGTCACGACATCGAGCGTGGCGCCGCGATGGCCGCGAACCAGCGCGCGCAGGGCCGGCGTCGTGAGCACCACGTCGCCGAGCGCGCGCGGGCGCAACGCCAGGATGCGGCGGATCATGCTCCGCTCCGGTGGCGTTCGCGCACGCGCTCGTACAGTTCACGGCTCGCGTGATCCTTGGGATCGCCCGCCACCACCGTGCGTCCGCCGAGCGTGGCCATCGTCGCGCGATCCGGCACCGGGTCGGGACGATCGTCGGTGCCTTTCGCATGGAGGTCGGGTGCGAGTACGACCAGCAACGCATCCGCCGAGTGCTCATCGAACAGCACCACGCGATCGACCACACGGAGTGCGGCGATCAGGAGCGCGCGCTCGCGTTCGCCGAGCACCGGCCGACCTGGGCCTTTGAGCCCGGCGGCCGAGCGATCGGAGTTGATGCCCACCACGAGCCGCGTGCCCTGGGCGCGCGCACCACTCAGATAGCGGGCATGCCCGGCGTGGACGAGGTCGAAGACTCCATTCGCGAACACGACGGTTTCCCCGGCGGCGCGCCATGCGCGGATCTCCGAAGCGCATTCGGCGACGTCGACGATCTTCGAAGCGGCGCGGCGCATCGTCATCGACTCCGCGGTGATCGTCTGACGGACGAGGTTGGGAAACGCGTTGCCGCCGTGGTCCCCGGTGCCGTCGCCAGCACCGGTGCCTCGCGCGACACGCGCGAGCTGCGGCAACGCCCGTACTCATCGACCACGAAGTCGCCCCACACCAGCGCCGGTGTGCCTTTGAGCTTCGCGATCAGGCGCGCGAGGCGTCCGGCATCGGGCGGATCGAGCGATCGCAACACCGCGCTCATGCGCGCACCATCAGTTCGCGCGCCGCGGCGCGCGCGTGCGCATCCACGGCCTCGAGCTGGGCGAGCGATTCCACCGGTTCCGGCTCGTGCGCCTCGAGCACGCCCCGCACCAGCTCCGGCACCTGCGCCAGTCCGATCGCACCGTCGAGGAACGCGGCGACCGCGACTTCGTCCGCCGCGTTGAGCACGCACGGTGCGGTCCCTCCCGCGCGGCCCGCATCGAGCGCAACGTCGAATCCCGGATAGCGTCCCCGCGCGATCGGGCCGAACTCGAGTCCCGCGAGGGATTCCGCGTGAATCTTGTCTCCGTCGTCGTCCCAGCGCTCCGGCCACGAGCACGCGTAGCGGATCGGAACCTTCATGTCGGGACGCGCGGCGTGGAGCATGGTCGAGCCGTCACGGAACTCGATCAGGGCGTGCACCAGCGCCTGCGGATGGAGCACCGCATCGAGCCGCTCCCACGGCACGTCGAACAGCGCATGCGCCTCGATCAGCTCGAGGCCTTTGTTGAACAGCAGCGCGGAATCCACCGTGATGCGCGGCCCCATGCTCCACACCGGATGGTCGAGCACTTCGGCCGGTGTGGCGCGCCGCCAGTCCGGATGCCGGCGCAGCGAGCCGCCCGAGGCGGTGAGCGTCATGCGCGCGATCTCGTGCGAGGGCCGTCCGCCCAGACATTGATGCGCAGCACTGTGCTCGCTGTCGACCGGCAGCAGCTCGCCGCCTTTCGAAAGGGCCGCGCGCACGAGCGGCGCGCCGATCACCAGCGTCTCCTTGTTCGCGAGTGCCAGCCGCGCGCCGCGCTCGAGCGTGGCGAGCGAGGCGGCGAGTCCCGCCGCACCCACGATTCCGTTGAGCACGATGCCGGCATCGCACGAGCCGGCGAGCCATGCCGCGGCACCGGGCCCCACGCGCACCTCGGTTCCGGGGACCGCATCGAGCAACGCACGTCTCGCTCGCGCGGGGTCCGCAGCGTGTTCGAGCGCGAGCCACTTCGGGGCGAACCGGCGCGCGGCGGCGATCAACCCCGCGAGATCACGCCCGGCCGCCATCCCGGCCGGCACCAGCCGTCCCGCTGCTTCGTCGACCACCTCGAGCGCCTGGCGGCCGATCGATCCGGTGACACCGAGGATCGCGAGCGTACGCGGCGCGGAGTCGTGAAGGGCGTTCATGGTGTCTGGAAGATCACGTACTTGAGGTAGTAGAACACGATCGGCGCGCCGAAGTAGAGACTGTCGAAGCGGTCGAGCACACCGCCGTGACCGGGGATGATGTCGGAGCTGTCGCCCGCCTGCGCATCGCGCTTGAGCAGCGATTCGACCAGATCGCCGACCTGCGCGAACACACCGACCAGCACCCCCAATGCGACCGCATCCCATGGACGCAGGTACGGCGCGAACCACGCGCGCGCGATCCACGCCGCGGCGATCGCGCACACGAAGCCGCCGATCGAGCCTTCGACCGTCTTGCGCGGCGAGATCTCCGCCCACAGCCGCCGCTTGCCGAATGCGCGGCCGAAGCCGTAGGCGCCCGTGTCGCAGCTCCACGTGAGGAAGAAGGCGAGCAGCACGAACGACGCGCCCGCGGCGTATTCAGTTCCCGCCTGCCACGGCAATTCGCGCAGCAGCACGAGATGCGCGGAGAGCCAGCCGACATAGAGCACGCCGAATGCGGTCACCGCGAGACTCTCGACGCTCTTCGCCTGCGGGCGGCTCAGGCCGAACCCGAGCAGCGCGAGCAGAGCGAACGTCACGAGCAACTCGCGCGGCACGATGTCGGGCCGGTAGCTGCTCAACAACAGCAGGAGTGCCGCCGTGATGCCGACGGTGCGCTGCGGCATCAGACCTTTCGCGCGCATCAGGCCGTAGAACTCGGCGACGCCGAGAAATACCTGGAGCATCACGAAGGCTAGGAACGCGAAACCGCCGGCGCGAGCGAGCAGCACCAACAGGGGAACGAACAGCACGCCGCTCGCGACGCGAAGGCGCAAGGACCATGCGGAACCCGGCTTGGCCGCGGGCTCGCCGCCCGAAGGCGGCTCGACGCCGGAGGGAGCCGCCGCGCCGGTCGCCGATTCCATGGCGTCCTCCCTAGCCCGGACTATTCATGAGCCCGCCGCCTGCGAATGCGTGACGACGGCCATCCGCTGCGTTGCGGAATCGGTGCGCTCCTCGACGTGTCTCCTGACACGTCTGCGGTGCACCCGATCCCACGCCTTGCGGCTGGCCGTCGTCACGCATTCTCGGCTGGCGGTTCATGAATAGTCCGGGCTGCCCGCGCGTTTCACGAGACGCCCGCCCGGCGCGCCTCATGAACGTACGGGGAAGCTGGATGAAACGATGCGGCCGCGGGCGCCGGGCGTCGTCCTGTGCGCGTCATCCGGGCCGTGACCGTCGGTAACTCTCAGACTTCCATCACCTCGGCGGTCTTCTTCTTCAGCAGCTCGTCCACCATCGCGACGTAACGGTCGGTGAGTTTCTGAACCTCCGCCGTCAGCCGCTTCGCATCGTCCTCGGACACATCGTGCTCGTGCTCCTCGGACTTGATCTCCTTGTTGAGATCGTGCCGGACCTGGCGCAGATGAACCCGGCCTTCCTCAGCGAGCCGCGAGATCATCTTCACCATGTCCTTGCGGCGTTCCTCGGTGAGGGTCGGAATCGGAATGCGCACCAGCGAGCCGTCGTCGGTCGGGTTCAACCCGAGATCCGACTGCTGGATCGCCTTCGACACCGCCTTCACGAGACCCTTGTCCCACGGCTGCACGACCAGCAGGCGCGCCTCGGGTGCACTCACCGAGCCCACCTGATTGAGCGGCACCATCGAACCGTACGCGTCCACCTTCACGCCGTCGAGCAGCGCCGGGGACACCTTGCCCGAACGGATGTTCGCGAACTCCTTGCGGGTCCCTTCCATGATCTTCTTCATCCGGTCTTCAGCTCTTGTCACATGCGGATCGCTCATCGTCACTCCTGGATCACGGTTCCGACCGGCTCGCCCTGGACGACCTTCATCAGGTTGCCGCGCGTACCGACATCGAATACCACGATCGGCAGCTTGTTTTCCTTGCACAGCGAGATCGCCGTGGAATCCATCACTTTGAGACCGCGGTTGAGAACATCCATGTACTTGATCTCGGTGAACCGCGTCGCCGACTGATCCTTCTTGGGATCGCCGGTGTAGACACCGTCCACCTTCGTCGCCTTGAGAATCACGTCGGCCCCGATCTCGATCGCGCGCAGTGCCGCGGCCGTGTCGGTCGTGAAATACGGATTCCCTGTGCCGGCCGCCATGATCACGATGCGCCCCTTTTCGAGGTGCCGCACCGCGCGCCGGCGAATGTACTCCTCGCACACGCGCGCCATCTCGATCGCCGACATCACGCGGGTGTAGAGCGCGCGCCGCTCGAGCGCAAGCTGCAGTGCCAGGCTGATGATCACGGTCGCGAGCATGCCCATGTAGTCCGCGCCGACCCGGTCCATGCCGCGCGTGCTGGCGGCCAGCCCGCGAAAGATGTTGCCGCCGCCGCACACGATGCCGATCTGGATGCCGAGATCGTGCACCTCGCGGATCTCCTCCGCGAGCCCCGACATGATGTTCTCGTCGATGCCGTGCCCGGCTGCACCCGCGAGCTGCTCGCCGCTCAGCTTGAGCAGGATCCGCTGGTATCGCGAAGCCACCGCGCCCTCAATCCTGTCCGAGACGGAATCGGACGAACCGACGTACCTGGATGTTCTCACCGGTCTTTGCGGCCGCCTGCGTGACGAGATCTTGGACCTTGATCTTG
>JANLWX010000193.1:0-2107 GCA_031364845.1 Candidatus Eiseniibacteriota bacterium | reverse complement strand
GTCGGCGCCCGACGCGTCGTGCGCCGCCTGCATGATGGCGTTGGTCGGGTACTTCCCGGTTCCTATGATCAACCGCGAGTTGAACTCACGGCCGGCGATAATCAGTCGATCGGAAGACATGTATGGTCTGTATTCTATCCGCCACCTACGAAGTTGACGATCTCGATCTGGTCGCCTTCTTCAACGGCCGTCGTCGGGTACGCGTCGCGCTTGATGACGACGAAGTTGCGCTCGACCGCCACGCTGCGCGCGTCGATTTCCAGCTGCGCGAGCAGCCCGGCCACCGTCAGCGGTTCCTCGACGGTGTGGGGGTCGCCGTTCAGGGTGATGGTCACGGCCGTTGATTGTACCGCCTGGCTGGTCGCGTCTGGTCTTGCCCGCCTCACCATTGTCACGGTTGGGGTCTGAGCGGCTACGGGTCAGCCAGGCCAAACCGGTCCAATAACGCGCGCAGTTTCGCGTCCCCCGGGTTGCGCATGTGCGCGGGAAGATCAACGAGGGGATCGGGCCGCGATGCGGCCTCCTGCATGACGCGCTCGTAGTCATCCGCCATCGCGTCGAGCGAATGCTCACGCTTCCAGAACTCGCGCGCCGCGCGTCCCAGCTGGTCCCGCAGCGCAGAATCCGACGCAAGCCGGCGCATCGCCAGGCGCAGCGAGTGGTCTTCATCCAGGATGTCGATGGCGATGCACACCGGAGGTGGGAGGTTGGAGGTCAGAGGTCGGGCGGAGAGCGCAGAGGTGGGCTCTTCGTGGTCTTTCCCGACCTCCGACCTCTGACCTCCGACCTCCCGCGTAGTCCACGTCCGGGGATCGAGCGAAGGCACATCCCCCATATGAGCGAGGTCCGTGATCACCGTTGCGCGCCCAGCCGCCAACGCGCGGAGCCAGGGTCCTGAGGTTTCGCGCGCGGTCGGCCAGCGCAGGTTGAGCGCCACGTCGCACGCCGAGAGGTGATCGGTGACCTCGTCGTCGCCCTCGAGGTAGCCCGTCAGCGTGACGCGGTCCTGAAGACCGTGCGCCGCGACGTCCGCCGCGACGTCATAGTGCGCCGCCAAGGCCCCGGCGAGCAGCAGTCGCGCCGTGGGCGCGTGCGGCAACACGGCGCGGAACGCCGCGAGGATCTGCGGCACACGCTTTTCCGGCGTGAGCCCCCCGAAGCAACCGAAGACAACCGCTTCGCCTGGGATTGCGTGCCTGGCGCGGACCGCGGCGCGCGCGTGCCGCTCGTGCTCCGGCGTGACGAGGGTGCCATGGCCGAGGCGGATGGATGCGATGCAGCGCTCGGTGCTCCGTGCGGAGTGCTCCGTGCCAGGTGCCACCTGCGACACAAGCTCCGCGCGGGCACGTTCACCGTGAACAGCAACCAGGCGCGAGGACTCGACCAGCGCGCGAACCATCGGGAAGTCGTAGTACAGGGGAGTATCGAAGCCCGCGACGGCAAGCTCAGCAAGATCGGGTGACGCATCCGGATGGTTCCAGCGGAACTCGGCGCGGTAGTCGTCGGCCCGCCGCTCGCGCAGGAGGAAGGCGGCGCGCGCGTGATGGAGGCGCGTGTCGTGCAGCACGACCAGGCCGGGGAAGCTCAGCGCGTAGGCCCACTCATAATCGTGATGTGACGAATTTCCGAATTGATACACGGCCAGGTCATAGCGGTCTTCGGCGCGCCGCCGGCGCCAGACGAAGTCGTGCGCGGCCTTCTCGGGGTACCGGTCGATCTCGTGCCCGCGTGTCTCGAGCGCCGCGACCAGCTCGGCGCTGCATGCCGCAATTCCCGTTCTCACGGGCGGAAAAGGGCTGAACCACGCTAGACGCATGACAAAACGATTGTGATAGCATTCCGGGGTTGAACGGTTGAGAAAAGATTCACAAGCGGCGGGCAACCGTTAGCCCGCGTCATTAATCTCATCATGCACGTCTGGCTTCCTATCCTACTCATGATCGCGCTCGGCGCCGGGTTTGCCGTATTCAACATCGGCCTCGGCATGCTGGTCGCGCCGCGGCGGCCGTCTCCTGAAAAGGAAGCCCCCTACGAGTGCGGCATGCCGCCCGTCGGCGACGCCCGCGACCGCCACCCGGTCAAGTTCTACCTGGTGGCGATGATCTTC
>JANLWX010000192.1:0-23170 GCA_031364845.1 Candidatus Eiseniibacteriota bacterium | reverse complement strand
CGTTTCGATCGTCGTCCCGCAGCTCGGTGAAAGCGTTGCCGAGGGGACCGTATCCAAGTGGCTCAAGGCAGTCGGTGACCGTGTGCGCAAAGAAGAGCCGCTGGTCGAGATCCAGACCGACAAGATCAACGTCGAGATTCCCTCGCCTGCCGAGGGAACGCTCCAGTCGATCGTGATCGCCGAGGGCACGACGGTGCTGGTCGGAACCGAAATCGGAGTGCTGGCGACCGCGGCCGAAGGCGCCGGAGTCGCGGCTCCCGCCGCCGCTCCCGCGAAAGCGGCCGCAGCGCCGGCCGCCGCCCCGGCGAAGACAGCCTCTGCACCCGCTTCGTCGCCTGCTCGCGCGCCGCAGTACGCGGCGGTGGCGGAGCCGGTCCACGCGGCGTCCGGCGGCAACGGCGCCGATCTCGAGAGCGACCGTAGCCTCTCGCCGGCCGTGCGCAAGATCATGCGTGATCAGAACGTCGCGCATGCGGAACTCGCGGCGATCGCGGGCTCGGGTGTATCGGGCCGCGTCACGCGCGACGATCTGCTCGAGTATCTCGAGCACCGCACCGCCGCACCCGCCGCCGTCTCCGCAAGCGCCGCTCCCGCGGCACCCGCGCCGGCACGTGCCGCTGCCGGGCCGCTTCCCTCGTTCCTGCAGGCCGGCATGTCGGCGGCCACGAACGGCGAACGCACCCAGACGATCCCGTTCACCAAGGTGCGCAAGCTGATCGCCGAGAACATGATCAAGGCGAAGCACAGCGCAGCTCACACGCACTGCTTCGACGAAGTCGATCTCAGCGCGATCGTGGCCCTCAAGAAGGAATGGGGTCCGAAGCTCGAAGCGCAGGGCGTGAAGCTCACGTACATGCCGTTCTTCATCAAGGCGGCCGTGTTCGCGCTCAAGGAATTCCCGTGGATGAACGGCGAGGTCAAGGGCGAATCGATGGTGCTCAAGCGCTACTACAACGTCGGCTTCGCCGTCGGGCGTGGCGACAAGGGCCTGATCGTTCCGAACATCAAGGATTGCGATCGCAAGAACATCGCCCAGCTCGCCGCCGAGCTCGGGGACATCGCGCAGCGCGCGCGCACCGACCGCCTCAAGCCCGACGAGATCCAGGACAGCACGTTCAGCATCTCGAATGCCGGCGTGTTCGGCGCGATCAACTCGTCGCCCGTGATCAACTATCCCGAGGTCGGGATTCTCGGCGTGCACAAGATCGTCGACCGCCCGGTGATCCGCGACGGGCAGATCGTCGCGCGCCCGATGATGAACACCGTGATCGGCTTCGACCATCGCGTGATCGACGGTGAGCTGGCGGTGAAGTTCCTGCGCCGCGTGTGTGAGCTGCTCGAGCGGCCGGAGCTGCTGTGGTTCTACGCATGAAGGATTTCGCCGAGCGGGCCACCATCGATCCCAAGAGCCTCGGCCCGACACCGGTGGTTCACAGAGCATGGGGCTCGTTGAAGATCATGTGCCGCTGAGTGCACCCGGGATCGCATGGAGCCTCGGGCGAGTCGAGTTGCTACGGCGCTAATCCCACCAATGCTGGCGCACGTATCACTCGACGACTTCAAGCATGACCCGCTCACGTTGCCGGCTCGAGTTCGACACAAGTACCATGTGTATGGAAGTCGGTGGTCCCCTGAGTGTCCTCAAACGGGGAGAGTACGTTGCTGATCCTAGATCAAAGGGCCAAAGATTGGCTCGGTGAGCGCCTCGGCGCTCTCGAAGCTCATTTCGACGCCGACGTGATTTTCTACTACGGCATCATTGCACCGGGCCATGATAAGCCCTTCCGTGACTTCATTGAGAAACTCGCTGCGGAGAAGGCCCACAGGCGTCTTGTCATGCTCCTCAACACGGGCGGCGGCAGCGCGGAAACCGTAGAGAAGATGGTCCGCATCATGCGCTTTCACTACGGGGAGGTGTCCTTCGTCGTCCCGGATTTCGCGATGTCGGCTGGTACGATCTGGTGCATGTCCGGGGACAAAATTTTCATGGACTACTCCTCGTCCCTCGGCCCCATTGACCCGCAGGTATGGAATGGCAAGGAATGGGTGCCCGCGCTCGGCTACCTTGACAAGGTGGAGGAGCTGTTGGAGAAGGCTCGGAACAACCAGCTCACGGATGCCGAGTTCCTCATCCTTCAGGGCCAGGACCTCGCCACTTTGAGTCGCTACGAGCAGCAAAGGAACCTCACGGTGACGCTTCTCAAGCAATGGTTGGTCCAGTACAAGTTCAAGGACTGGAAGACCCACAAACACGATCCAGCGAAGCTGGGGCAACCGGTTACGGACGACGAGAAGCAAGCCCGCGCCGAAGAGATCGCGAGGATTCTGGGAGACAATCGCCGGTGGCACTCACACGGTCGGATGATCGGCCCGGAGACGCTCCGAGGCGTGTTGCGTCTAGTGATCGAAGACTACTCAACTGACGAGAAGCTCAGGCCGATGATCCGCGCGTATAATGACCTCATTGTGGATTACATCGTCCGGAACAACTTCGGCAACTTTCTTCACAGCCGCAACTTCTTCTGAGGTCCCTGATGACGATTGAGCAGCGTGTCGCGACGACCATCGAAGCATGGACTCCACGTGAGCCGAAGTCTGAATCGCTGGTCCATCTTGAGACGTTCTACGCGCAGATGAAGGAGAAGGGACTCATTCGCCGAAACGAGTACACCCTCCCGCCGCTGGATACGGTGGGGAGGGAGGCATACGCGGGGACACAACTGAGAATCACTCAGGCGGCCCGTACGCGCGGCTAACGTTCCACGGCTGCGCGTAACTCATCGACAAGCTGCCGCCTCTGGCGGGAGGTACTCCGTGAAGTTTCGTCGCCTGGACGTTGTCGTGCTGGAGAAGGATCTGCCCGGTCATGGGCTGAAGAGGGGCGACCTCGGAGCTGTGGTTGAGCTTTACGAACCCGACGGGCTTGAGGTCGAGTTCATTACCGCATCAGGGCGAACTGAAGCTCTCGTGACGCTGACGGCCATTGATGTTCGGCCCGTCGTGGAGAACGACTTGGTGACCGTCCGTCCCTACCTGAGATCCGCGTAAGCGCCGCGTTCCATCGCCCAAACTGAGAGTCTTTGATGTCGATGCTCCACGTCTGCCACTTGGGCCCGCTCGGCTACCGCGAGGGGCTCGAGCTCCAGGAGGCGCTGGTCGAGGCGCGCGCGGCGGGGGCGACGGGGGATTGGGTGTTATTCCCCGACCATCCGCCGGTCCTCACGGTCGGGCGCAATCCGAGCGACGGGTCGCTGCTTGCCTCGCCTGATACGCTGCGAGAGCGCGGAATCGAAGTGTTCGAGGTGCGCCGCGGCGGCGACATCACGTGGCACGGGCCCGGGCAGCTGGTCGGCTACCCCATTTTCGACCTGACTCCACGAAATCGGGACCTCCATAAGTTCCTGCGCAGCATCGAACAGGTCCTGATCGCGGTACTCGCGGCCTACGGAATTACAGGCGAACGCTCCGCCGGAAGGACCGGCGTGTGGGTCGGACCCGAGAAGGTGGCCTCGATCGGCATCGCCGTCCGCCGCTGGGTCAGCTATCATGGATTCGCCCTCAACGTTCAACCCGACCTGGCCGGCTTCGAATTGATCCACCCGTGCGGCCTGGACGGCGTGCGGATGACGTCCATGGCCGTGCTCCGGGGGAAGGATGCCCCCGGCCTCGGGGAAGTTCGGGAGCGGGTCGTCCGCGAAATCGCGGCCGAATTCGGCTACCCGGAGGTGGTTCAGGTTCCGGCAGCACGTGCCTGGGAAGTCGCCGGGAGCGTGAAGCCGCGAGACCCGGCCCCCTAACGCGACTACAGGAGAATTCCAGACATGATCACGGTAACGGAAGCTGCGACGCGGAAGATCGACGAAGTGTTGAAGCAGCAGACCGAGCCTGCGTTCGGGTTGCGCGTCGCCGTGTACGCGGGCGGCTGTTCGGGCCATGAATACGGCATGATGCTCGCCCCCAAGGCCGAGGACGGCGACTGGGTCGGCGAATTCGAGGGCATCAAGGTGCTGGTCGATCCGCAGAGCGCGGTGCTCCTCGAAGGGGCGAAGATCGACTACGTCGAGACGCTGCAGTCCTCGGGCTTCACGATCTCCAATCCGAAGGCGAAGAGCGGATGCGGCTGCGGCCGGTCGTTCCAGACCGAAGAGTCCGCGGCGGATGCCCCCGCGAAATCGGGAGGCTGCGGCTGCGGAGGCGGAGGTTGCGGCTGTGGCGGACACTGACCGGATTCACGGCACGCGGCTGACGCTGTTCACCGTCGCCGAGGCCAATCGCGTCATCGAGGAGATCGCCCCCGAATTGGAGGCACTCGTCCAGGCGGGGCGTGAAGCGGCGCGTGTTCAAGGCCGCATCGACGTGCTCGAGCTGGCCATCGCCGGCGCGAGCGACGACAACCCCGACGTGCTCGAGCTGAAGACGCTCGGGGTGCAGCGCGTGGAACTGAAGGCGTTGCTGAGCCGTGGCCTCAAACGGATTCATCGCCACGGCTGCGTCATCAAGGATCTCGGCCAGGGTCTGGTCGACTTCTACGCGCTCAATGGCGACCGGCTGATCTTCCTGTGCTGGAAGCTCGGAGAGCCCGAAGTCTCGCACTGGCACGCGCTCGATGGCAGTTTCGCGACCCGCCGTCCGGTGCCGCGCGGCGACGCCGCCTGAGCGGCGGAGCTCCCCGATGACCCTCGCCCCGGAAACCCGTCACGCGCCCGATGCCTTTCCCTTCTCGGACTACGCGCGGCTCGATGCCGCGCAGATCCGCGAGCGCGCATGGGCGGCCCGGCGTGCGCTGGGCAGCCGCGCGGTCGTGCTCGGGCATCACTATCAGCGCGAGAGCGTGATCGAGTTCGCGGACTTCCGCGGGGACTCGCTCAAGTTGGCACAGCTCGCGGCGAACACCGGGTCCGCCGAGTTCATCGTGTTCTGCGGCGTGCACTTCATGGCCGAGTCGGCCGACGTTCTGCGCCGGCCGCACCAGACCGTGATCCTGCCTGACATGAAGGCCGGCTGCTCGATGGCCGACATGGCGATCAACGAGGACGTCGAAGAGGCGTGGGAGAGGCTCACCCGCGTGCACGGCGACACCATGGTGCCGGTCACCTACATGAATTCGACCGCAGCGTTGAAGGCGTTCTGCGGCGCGCACGGCGGTGTCGTGTGCACCTCGTCCAACGCGCAGGCGGTGCTCGAGTGGGCGTGGGCGCGCAAATCGCGCGTGTTCTTCTTTCCCGATCAGCACCTGGGCCGCAATACGGCGTACGCGATGGGTGTGCCGCTCGATCACATGGCGGAGTGGGACTTTCGCGCCGAGGATCCCGATTCAGCAAACGCGCGCGCGTTCCGGCCCGAGACCCGCATCATCCTGTGGCGCGGGTTCTGTTCGGTGCACACCAAATTCCAGAAGCGCCAGATCGACGCGGAGCGCGCGGCCGATCCCGCGGTGAAGGTGCTGGTCCATCCCGAGTGCCCGTTCGATGTGGTCCAGAACGCGGATCTCGTGGGCTCGACCGAGTTCATCATCGAGCAGGTGAAGCAAGCTCCTGCCGGAACCCATTGGGCGATCGGCACCGAGATCAATCTCGTGAACCGGCTCGCGCTCGAGCATCCGGAACAGAACATCCATTCGCTGCAAAAGAACGTGTGTCCGTGCGCGACCATGAACCGCATCGATCCCGCGCATCTGCTGTGGACTTTCGAGAACCTCGCCGCCGGACACGTCGTGAATCCGATCCGGGTTCCCGACGACGTGAAGCACCACGCGCGCGTGGCGCTCGACCGCATGCTGTCGCTCAAGCCCGGCTCGGCCGGCGACGGCCGCACCCCGAACCGCGACATGGCCAAGGACTGACGATGAGCGATGAGCTGCCGATCGTGAACGCGAACGAAGCACCTCACCCCGACATCCGCGTGTACGGCGCGCCGCGCCCCGCGGTGCCCCAGCGGCTTCCGGTCGCCCCGCGCACGCGCGGATGCGCCTCGGGCGCCGGGTCCGGTGTCGGCGCCGATGCGGCGGCGGGTTCGCCCGGAGGATTCCGCCGGCTGCCCGAATGGCTCAAGGTGAAGCTACCCGGAGCCGGCGAGTACGCCGAGACCAAGGCGCTGTTGCGCCAGCAGAAGCTGGTCACGGTGTGCGAGGAAGCGCGATGCCCCAATCTCGGCCACTGCTGGTCGCGGGGCACGGCGACCATCATGATCCTCGGCGATCTGTGCACGCGCCGCTGCGGCTTCTGCGCCGTGGCGCCGGGCAAGCCGAACGGCTTCGTGGACTGGGACGAACCGCGCCGGGTCGGCGAAGCGGTCGCATCGATGGGCCTGCGCCACACCGTGATCACGTCGGTCGCGCGCGACGACCTCGCCGATGGCGGCAGCACGATCTTCGCGATGGTGATCCAGGAGATCCGCAAGCGCTCCGACACCGTGATCGAGGTGCTGATTCCCGACTTCCGCGGCCACCGCGACGATCTCGACCGGGTGATCGCCACGCGTCCCGAAGTGATCAACCACAACATCGAGACCGTCGCGCGCCTGCATCCGATCGTGCGCCCGAGCGCGCGCTACGATCGCACGCTCGAACTGCTGCGCCACGTGAAGGACAGCGGTGTCGGCATCAAGACCAAGTCGGGCATCATGCTGGGCCTCGGTGAAACCGAAGCAGAAGTCCAGCGCACACTCGAGGACCTCGTCGCTCATGGCTGCGATCTGCTGACGATCGGCCAGTATCTGCGGCCCTCGCCGCAGCATCTGCCGGTCGCCGAATACGTCCACCCCGACCGCTTCGCTTACTGGCGCGACACCGCCGAGGCCCTCGGGTTCGAAAGCGTGGCATCGGGACCGCTGGTGCGGTCGTCGTTCCACGCCGACGAGCTCGCGGGCACCGTGCGCCCGGGTGAGAGCAGCAAGGCCAGAACCGCATGAACCCGCCGCGCGCGCCGCATCTCCTCGCTCTGCTCCTCGTCGCGGTCGCATGCGTCGCCGGAAACGCGCACGCCGCGAGCCCGAACAACGACATCGAGTGGTTCGGCGTCTCGCACGTCGCATGGCAGGATCGCCGGCCTTTGTGCCCGGTCGGCGGTGAGAGCTTCCAGGTGCGAGTCCAGTCCTTCCACAACGATCTCACCGCGCTGCGGATCCGGATCGTCGCGCCCGCGCCCGCGACGATCGATGCCCAGGTGGTCGGCCAGCGCGGCCCCTATGACATCTGGGCAGCACAGGTCCCGGCCACCGCGTCGAACCTCGAGAGTTACTACATCGAGATGGTCGACGGCACCGACACCGACTACTACAGCACCTCCGGAATGACGGACAACGCGCCCGCGGCGGGTCTCGAGTTCGCGCTCAACTTCACCACGCTCGAGCACGCGCCGCTCGGTGCGACGCTTTCGACCGGAGGCACGGTGTTCCGCGTGTGGGCGCCGAGCACCGCGACCGCGACGGTGTCCGGCGCATTCAATGGCTGGGGCGCGGGTGCGCCGATGGTGAAGGCCGGCGAGCACTTCGCCGTGTTCGTCGCGGGCGCGGTGGACCGCCAGGAGTACAAATTCCGCTTCAACGGCGGATCGCTGTGGAAGCCCGACGCGCGCGCGCGGCAATTGAACCCGTCCAGCTCCTACAACAGCTACATCGAGAATCCATTCCGCTACACGTGGGGCGACAGCGACTTCGTGACGCCGCCGCTCGATCAGATGGTCATCTACCAGCTCCACGTCGGCACGTTCTCGGGCGGTCCCGGCGATCCGCTCGGCACGCCGCCGTTCCCCTCGCGCTACATCGACGTCGCGAATCGCGTCGGTCATTTGAAGAACCTCGGTATCAACGCCGTGCAGCTCAATCCGGTCACCGAGTTCCCGGGTGACCAGTCCGCCGGCTACAACCCGATCACGCAGTGGTCCCCCGAATCCAAGTACGGCACGCCCGACGACCTGCGCTACATGATCGACATGCTGCATCGCAACGGCATCGCGGTACTGCTCGACATCGTGTGGAACCACGTCGATGCGACCGACAACCTTCTATGGCAGTACGACGGCTCACAAATGTACTTCGACAACCCCGACGTCCAGACGCCGTGGGGATCGCAGGCGGACTTCGACAAGCTGTCGGTGCGCGACTACTACGCGAACTCGGCGCTCCAGTGGCTCGAGGAGTATCACGTCGACGGATTCCGCATGGATGCGACGTCGTACATGGACATCGCCCCGCAGGCGGCGGCCGGCTACGGGCTGATGCAGCGCTTCAACACCGAGATCGACAACCGGTGGGCCGACAAGGTCGCGATCGCCGAAGAGTTGCCGAATGATCCGTTTATCACGCGGCCGACCGCCTCGGGCGGGGCCGGGTTCGATTCGCAATACCACGACGCGTTCACCGACAACCTGCGCCAGGAAATCCTCGATGCCGGGACCGGTGATCCCGAAATGTTCCGCATTACGAACATCGTGAACGGCAGCGGGCTCTACCTGAGCAACAAGTCGGTGCTCAACTATTACGAACTCCACGACGAGGCGTGGCCCTCGAACGGCGGCAAGCGCCAGGTGAAGTGGATCGACACGACCGCACCCTACGATGACGTGTTCGCGAAGGGCCGGTCGAAGCTCGCTCAGGGCATCGTGCTGACCGCCCCGGGCGTGCCCGAGATCCTGATGGGCACCGAGTGGCTCGAGAGCATCGACTTCGGAACCAATGCGGCGAGCCGCATCGACTGGAGCAAGAAGACGACCTACGCCGCGATCCACGCGTACTACAAGAAGCTGATCGGCCTGCGGCGCGCGAGCCCCGCCTTGTGGGCGAACTCGCCGCACCACGTGTTCCTCACCGACGAGGGACAGAATCTGATCGCGTTCCGCCGCTGGAACGGGCTCAAGCAGGTGGTCGTGATCGCGAACTTCTCGAACAGCGACCGCAACGGCTATCGCGTCGGCCTGCCGCAGAGCGGCAACTGGAACGAAGTGCTCAACAGCCAGGCCCTGGAGTACGACGGCAACGGCGTCGGCACGCCCGGCGTGTTCGCGTCAGATCCGATCGCAAGCAACGGCTACGCGCAGTCGGCGGTGCTCAACATTCCGCGGATGGGTCTCGTGATCGTCGCACCCGCCGGGGTTCCGCTGAGCGCCGACGATGTCGCCGCCACCGCGCCGCGCGTTCAGCTTGCGCGCATCAGTCCTTCGCCCGCGCGCGAGCGCACGACGGTCGAGTTCGTGCTGCCGCGAGCGCTGCACGCGCGGCTCGCGGTGCTCGATGTGAGCGGACGCGAAGTCGCCGTGCTCGCCGACGGCGCATTCGCTGCGGGAACGCACACGGCGCGTTGGGACGGCCGCGATGGGAGCGGAGCACGCGCGCGGGCGGGGGTGTACTTCGTGCGCGTGAGCACCGCCGACGGGAACGACACGCGGAAGCTGGCGCTGGTTCCGTAGGGCGCCGAGACGGTCTGATCCTGGCGCTCTAGAACCGCCTCAAGCGAGCGCCAGGGCTGCCCGTGTGAAGTCCAGGAAGTCGTCGAGTCGCTCGCGAACAAGCGATGCGACGATCTCCATGCTCAGCTTCCGGTAGCCGTGGACGGCGATATTGCGAAAGCCGACCATTCGGCTCATGCGACCCGCGAGATCTGAATCCATGAGGCCCGCTCGCTCGAGCAGGCCAATTGCCTCGCGACTCTCCTGCGGGACCCCGAGCCGCCGCGTCCGGACGATGTGCATGGCCAGGTCGATGGAAGCCTCGCAGGCGCGTTGCAGGTTGAGCACGATCGAATCCTGCCTGGTGATGTCCCGGGTGAGTACGCCGTCGTCGCCGCCGTGAACCTCGCGGACTCGCACGACGCAGCGCTCGATGATCGCCGCTTTCGCCAGGATGACGTCATCCGCCATGAACGCTTCTCTCCCGAAGTACCTGTTCCACGATCGCGCGCCGCTCCTCGTTGAAGCGCGCGTACTGGGAATAGGTCAGATCCTCGAACTCAACTCGGGCCTTCTCGTCCTGGACCACGATCACCGTGCCGGTCGATATCACCTGCATGCGCAGCACCGTAGGTGCGGCGCGGAGATCCACCAGGTCCACGCCTCGGCGTAGCTCAGCCTCCAGCCTCCCGGCGATCTCGAATCGGCGCTCACCCTCGAGTGGACGAGGGGTCAACACCGCCAGGTCCACGTCGCTGCCGGCGTGAGTCGCACCGGTCACCGTCGACCCAAAGCAGTATGCCACCAACAGGTCGGGGATCTCCTCGAGGAGAAGCTGGGAGAGTTGTCGATCATCCATCGCGGTTGGATCGTAGCACGCGCTGCCGCCGTCGCCACGCTGGCCAACCGAGGCCCGCCACGAGCATGAAGTTTTGCAAACGCGATCGGAGACCTGAGCGTGTGCCAGGCCGGGCAAGATCCACCTGCAGCATCAGGCCGGAGTCGCTCCCGGCTGACCCTTCCAGCGATCGAGGTAGCGCTGCAGGTGAAGATCTCCGCGCGCGATCCGTTCCGACAGCATCGCATCCAGCAGCCGCTCTTCGGCGGCGAACGCGCTCGCGGTGAGAAAGCCCGCGAGGTGCGCGCCCCGCAGCCACACGAGATACGTCGAGATCACGTCGAACTCGTTGTACTCGACGATGCCGCGGATGTCGCCCGCCTGCCATAGCGTGAGCACCTGTTCGCCCGACACGCCCATCTTGCCGGGGATCGCGGCGGCGCTCGCGAGTTCGTGCAGCGACGGGGATCCGCGTCCGCGAATGCCGAAGGTCTCCATCAGATCGACCACGCCTTCACCCGCGTTCGAGAAGTAGTCCATGCCTTCCCACGGGCGATCGGGACGCTTGCAGAAACCGGGGGCCGCGATCCCGAGCGCCATCGCGCGCTGCATCAGGATCGGGATATCCGCCCCGCGGACGTTGTAGCCGACGAGTTGCGGCTTGGTCTTGCCGGCGGCGTCGAGGAAGCGGGAGATGACGGTGCGCTCATCGAGCGCTGCGTCACCGGCAGCGGGAACGGACCACAATTCGAGCCGCACGGGGTGGCTGCGCGTCGCCGTGCGCGCGAGCACCGAGATTGAAACGATCCGGCACAGCACGGTCTTCAGGAACGGGCGCGGATCGTCCTCCGTGGCGCCGGCCATCTTGAACATGTGGTCGACGACCGCGGCATCCGGCATGTTGGGCGGCAGATCGTGGACGCGCCGCCCGGTCACCGGATCCGGAACCCACTCGATGTCGAACACCCACACATCCTCGGCCACCGTCTTGAACATGGAGACTCCCCGCAGTGTAGGTCTATGATTCCATCATGCGCCGAGCCGCAGCGTGCTCCGCGGGTCATCGGGTGGTCAAGGCGACGATGTTCTACGGCACTTGGGCGTCGAGTTCGAAGTGAAGTTCCGTTCATGCGAATACCCGGCAGGAGATTCGGAGATGAAGAGAAAGACGAACTCGATGCGATGGGGAATGATCAGCTGCAGCGTCGCCATGCTGGCGCTCGGTGGCTGTCGGGCGGAGGGTGGCGCTCCGGGGCACAAGGGAGAGGAGCAGGCCGTGTACGTCGAGCATGGCCCGCTGGCCATTGGCTCGACATCGGACAGCACCGACGCGACGCAAGTCGCCTCGCTGATCATGGCGCCGTTCGAGGGTGGAGAAAGAGTGGTGATCGGACTTGCGCGGGACGACGGATTCTCGGCGGAACGAGCCGGCCAGGTGAGCGCGGAATTCCTGCGCCCCTTACGCGTGCTTCGGGTGTGGCTGCCTCCGGCAATCCGCAGTGCCGCGATCAAGGACAACTCGTTCCCCGGGTTCCATGCTTCTCGTGCGTACGTCGTGCGGTCCTTGAAGGATCACACGACGCTGTTCGTTGATATCCACTTGAACCGGGAGGCCGTCGCGCGAGTCATTCTGCGCTCGTCGCCCGCCGCGATCGTGGTGGAGTTGAAACCCGGCGGCACAGTGTTCCCGCACCGCGAATTCGGCACGCCGATGGCGAGTTACGCGGTCCTGCTCGATCCCCAGCATGGGCGTGCATCCTATCCGCTCGAGATCACTGGGTACGCTCGCACATTCGAGTCGAATGTTGTGGCCCAGCTCAGGCAGGAAGGCCGCATCGTTGCCGACACTTTCACGACCGCGGCCGACGGCATCGAAGCATGGGGGGAATTTCGGATACGGTTCGCACACGGCCCGCGCGGTCGCGTGCGGCTCCATGTGCCCGAGGACAGTCCGGCCGATGGTGCACGCGAGCGTGATCTAACCGTCGATCTCGAGATGGAATGATGGAGGACTGCCGCGCAGAATCAAACAACAGGTTGACGCCAGTTTCTCCACGTCAGCGATAGAGGATCTTCAGGCGTCCCCAGGTGGATGGGTTCGTGGGAGTCGGCCCTTGGCCGAACTTCTGAATGCGGTGGTAGTCGCGGTCCACGACGTACACGTCGCCGGCGGCGTCGGTCGCCACTCCCGTGGGAAAGTAGAACTGCCCGCCGCCACTGCCGAGCGAGCCCCACTGGCACAAGTAGGTGCCGGTGCCGGTGAACTTCTGGATGCGGTTGTTGTTGCCGTCCGCGACGTAAACATCGCCGGCGACGTCGGTCGCCACTGCGAAGGGACGGTTGAACTGGCCGTCTCCGCTGCCGAACGCGCCCCACTGAGTCAGGTAGATGCCGGTGCCCGTAAACTTCTGAATGCGGGGGTTAAGGTAATCCGCGACGTAGACGTCACCGGCGGCGTCGGTCGCCACTCCCGCGTTATCGCTGCCCTGCGAGCCCCACTGGGTAAGGTAGGTGCCCGTGCTGGAGAACTTCTGGATGCGGTGGTTTTGGTAATCCGCGACATAGACGTCACCGGCGGCGTCGGTCGCCACTCCCGTGGGACTGTAGAACTGCCCGTCGCCGATGCCGAACGCGCCCCACTGGGTCAGGTAGATGCCGGTATCGGTAAACTTTTGGATGCGGTGGTTGCCGACATCCGCGATGTAGACTTTGCCGGCGGCGTCGGTCGCCACTGCCGTAGGACCGTTGAACTGCCCGTCGCCGCTGCCGAGCGAGCCCCACTGAGTTAGGTAGATGCCGGTGCCGGTGAACTTCTGGATGCGGTGGCCCTGCTGATCCGCGACGTAGACGTCACCGGCGGCGTCGGTCGCCACTCCCGTGGGATAGTTGAACTGCCCGTTACCGCTGCCGTGCGAGCCCCACTGGGTCAGGTAGGTGGGACATTCTGCTCCGACGGTCGCAGGCAGGATCGGTGCGAAGCAGAGCAAGGCGAGTGTGAGCCCGAAGCGCTGGAGCGAAGAAGCCATGAGGCTCCCCTTTGTCTGAAAGTCATCTCGTCGGCACAGACCGGTCGTAGCACACGGGCTCGACCCGATCCTGGATAATGGAATTCACCAACGACGAGGGTGGAAATCTCCCCTCGCGAGGCTCTCAACCTTGCACCAAATAGTGAGCCCGGAACAGCTCAATCTATTACGGGCGACGCCCTGTGGATCAACCCGCCGGTCAAGATGAGGGGCTGACCGCGATACGCTCCGCGCGCGTGAGCATCAGCGCGGGCGCCAGCAGCAGATGTCCGATCGCGATCATCACGCCGACCGCGAGGCATCCCGACCACAGCGCGACCGATCCCCAGTGCTGCAGCACCCACGTGCCGAACGCGGGCGCGGCGCACACCGCGAGTCCGAACGAAAGTCCATAGGCGCCCTGGTAGCGGCCACGCACCGCGGCGGGGGCGAGGTCGGCGACCAGCGCGTTCGCCACCGGCAACACGCCGACTTCCCCGAACGTCCAGATGACGACGCCGAGCAGGTAGAGCGGCGCCGTGCGCGCGATCGCGTTGATGCCGAAGCCGATCCCAATCAGCACTACGCCCGCCGCCAGCGTCTTCGAGCGGTTGAAGCGCGTGAGGAACGGTCCGAGCAGTGGCTGGATGAGCACGATCAGCACGCCGTTCAACGCGAGGATCAATCCGAACGTCGACTTGGAGATCCCGTGGCGCGACATGTCGAGAGGGAACGTGGTCGCGCTCTGCATGAAGATCACCGCGGTCAGGAAGCTCAGCACAAGGAACATCACGAACAGCGGATCGCGGTAGGGAATGAAGAACTCCGACCACGCCGACGGTGCGCGTTCGCCCGCCGTCACCGCTGCGCGCGCGGGACGGGTCTCCGGCACGCCGAGCCACACCATGAGCGCGAAAGCCATCGTCGTCGCCCCATCACCGATGAACAGCCACTGGAACGAACGGCTCGCCAGCACGCCGCCGAGCGCGAGCCCGATCGCGAATCCCAGATTGATGACCCAGTAGATCAGGCCGTACGCGCGCACGCGGTCGGCGGGCGGCACGATGTCGGCGACCGCCGCCTGCATGCCCGGCCGGTACATCTCGGACACGAGCCCGACGGCGAACATCGCCGGGGCGATGACTTCGAGCCGGTGTACGAATCCCAGCGAGATCATGCCCGCGCCGCCGAGCGCGAGCGCTCCGACCATCGTCGCGCGCCGGCCGACGTGATCAGCGAGATAGCCGCCGAGCGGACCCGCGATCGCAGCGCCCGCACCGTAGAGCGCCACCATCAGTCCGGCCTGGGCTATCGAGAGATGGCGCACCTCGGTGAGGTACACCGCCATGAACGGCATGACGAACGTGCCGCAGCGATTGACGAAGGTCCCCGCCCAGATCACCCAGAACGGGCGCGGCAGACCTCCGGTCATGGCATGAAAGGACGAGCGCACCGAGGTGATCAGCTTGCCTCGTTCAACCACGCGCGATACGCCTCGAAGCTGAACGGTCGCCCGAGGAACTCCTCCACCAGCTTCGCCGCCGGCTTCGATCCGCCCGGCGCCAGCACCGTCTTGCGATATCGCGCCGCCGCCGTGGGATCCAGCAGGTTCGAGCGGTCGAACTGGCTGTACATGTCCTTCGCGATCACGAGCGACCACATGTACGTGTAGTAGACCGCCGAGTATCCGTCGAGATGACCGAACGCGGTCTGGAAGTGCGTGCCGTCCATCGGCGCGAACGGCTGATAGCTCTTCACCAGCTCGCGCGTGATCCGGTCGGTATCGACCTGCGCCGGATCGCGGTCGTAAAACGACAGCGACGTGCGCGCGTACACCATCTGGCGAAGGTTGCCGAGCCCGCGCCCGAACTCGGCGGCGCGCTTCATCTGCTTCACGAGATCGGCGGGAACCGGCTCGCCGGTTTCGTGATGGCGCGCGAACCGCGCGAGCACCGCGGGATCCCACGCCCATTCCTCGAGCATCTGCGAAGGGGCTTCGTTGAAGTCGCGCTCGGTGCGGATGCCTCCGAGACCCGCCCACTCGCCGCGGCCCGCGAACAGATTGTGGAGCAGGTGCCCGAACTCGTGCAGGAACGTCTCGACGTCGCCGTGCTCCATGAGCCCCGGGTCACCGGCTTCGCCGCCGGGGAAGTTGCAGACCAGCGCGGCTTCGGGGATCTGACGTCCCGCCACGCCGACGCGCACTCCGAAATGCGCGGCGTGCTTGTACTTGTTCGCGCGCGGATGCATGTCGAGATAGAAGCGCCCCGCGAGCTTTCCCTGATCCCACAATTCATAGCACTCGACCGACGGATCCCAGACCGGAACGTCTTTCGCGGGCTTGAACGTCACGCCGAACAGCGTGCTCGTGAGATCGAGGATGCCCTGCTTCACCTTGGGATAGGCGAAATAGGGACGGACCTTCTGGCCGTCGAAGTCGTACTCCGCCTTGCGCACGCGCTCCGACCAATAGGACGACTCCCACTGCTCGACCGCCGTCGCCTTGGGCTCCTGCTTCTGCTTCGCCGCGAGCAGCGTCTGATAGTCGCGCGCTCCGATCGGCTTCGACACTTCGACGATCTTGTCGATGAACTCGGATGCGTTCTTCGCATTGCCGACCATCTTGTCGGCGGTGATGTATTCGGCGTAGCTCGGGAAACCGAGCAGCAGTGCCAGCCGGTGGCGCCGCGCGATCAGCGTGTCGAGCACTGCCATGTTCTGCGGATAGGCGCGGTTCTGGAACTCGATATACAGTCGCCGACGCAGATCGGGGCTGGTCGCGTACTCGAACACGGGATAGGCATCGGGATAGTCGGTCGTGATCGTGATCGTTCCATCGGCGGCAGGCTTGTGGCGCGCGATGAAATCGGCCGGCAATCCCTCGAGTTCCCTGGCGCTCGTCACCGTCACCTTGCGCACGTCGGTGCGGATGTTGCGCCCGAAATCCTGGCCGGTCTCCACGATCTGCTTGCGCAGCTCGGTGATCTTCGCGCGGGTCGGTTCGTCGCGATCGACACCGGCGAGCTTGAAGTCGCGCAGGATCCGCTCGACGTAATACCGCGTCGCGCCGTCGGTCTTGCTCACGTCGAGCGCCGCCACGGCGTCATAGATCGCGCGGTTGAGCGACAGCTCGGTCTGGAGTGCGGACACCTTGCGGCTCGTCGCCTCTGCGGTCGCGCGCATCGCGGAGTCCGGATGCACTTCCTCGATCAGCCCGCTCTGCGAGCCCGCCATCTGCAGCTCGATCACCGCGTCGTCGTAGGGGCGCAGCGTGTTGGCGACCGTGCGCGGCCCCTTCACCGAGGTCATGCGCGCGATGGCCTGGCGCGCGCGGTCCATCCGCTCATCCTGAGCTTTCACGAACTCCGCGGGACCGGGTGTTTGCGACCAGAACGGCGCATCGGAGGAAGGGCGGGAAGGCGCGGATGCGGGGCCCGCTGAGGTCGCGAGCACCGCGGCCGTACTGAGGGCGGCGAGGCGGATGATGAGCTTCATGGCGATGCCTCTTTCTCGATGATCGGCGGATATGCAAAGCCGCGCGGCGGAGAGCCCGCCGCGCGGCTTGATGAACTTCACAGCACGCGGGCGCTCAGTTCACTTCGTTGAGCCACGCGCGGTACGCATCGAACCCCGACGGGCGTCCGAGGAATTCTTCAACCATCTTGGCGGCCGGCTTCGATCCGCCCTGGGCGAGCACCATCTGGCGATACTTGGTCGCGGTCGCCGGATCGAGCAGATTCGTTCGGTCGAACGCGCTGAACAGATCCTTCGCGATCACCAGCGACCACATGTACGTGTAGTACACCGCCGAATATCCGTCGAGATGTCCGAACGAGGTCTGGAAGTGCGTGCCCTCGACGAACGGGAACGGCTGATACTGCTCGGTGTACTTCTTGATCATGCCGTCGAGATCGACCTGCGACGGATCGCGGTCGTAGTAGGACAGCGACGTGTTCGCGAACACCATCTGGCGGCGCACACCGAGGCCCTTGCCGAACTCGCTCGCGCGCTTCATCTGCTTCACCAGCTCGGCCGGAATCGGCTCGTTGGTCTCGTGATGTTTGGCGAAGGTCTGCAGCACCGAGGCGTCCATCGTCCACTCCTCGAGCAGCTGCGAAGGCGCTTCGACGAAGTCGTGCTCGGTGCGGATGCCACCGGTTCCGACCCACTCGTGCCGGCCGGCGAACAGCGTGTGCAGCAGATGGCCGAACTCGTGGAAGAACGTCTTCACATCGCTGAACTCCATCAGCCCCGGATCACCGGCTTCGCCGCCGGGGAAGTTGCACACCAGCGTGGCCTCGGGAATCTGGCGTCCGGCGATGCCGGTGCGCACGTCGAACTGGGCGGCGTGGTTGTACTTGTCTTCGCGCGGGTGCATGTCGAGATAGAAGCGTCCGGCGAGCTTGCCCTGGTCCCACATCTCGAACGCCTGCACCGACTCGTGCCACACCGGCGCGTCGGGGATGCGCTTGAACGTCACGCCGAACAGCTTGCCCGTGACGTCGAGCACGCCCTGCTGCACGCGATCGTACTGAAGATAGGGACGCATCTTCTGTGAATCGAAATCATATTCGGTCTTGCGCACGAGTTCGGAGTAGTAACCCGACTCCCATGCGTTGACGACGGTTGCGTCGGGGACGTCCTTCTTCTTGCGGGCGAGCAGCGTCGTGTAGTCCACAGCGGCGCGCTCGCGCGAAGCCTCGACGATCTTGTCGATGAACTCGCGCGCGCTCTTCGCGTTGCCGACCATCTTGTTCGCGGTGATGTACTCGGCCCAGCTCGGGAAGCCGAGCGTGGTCGCCAGCTCGTGGCGCTTGGCGATCATGCGCGTGAGTACGTCCATGTTCTTCGGATGCGCGCGATTGTTGTACTCGAAATACATGCGCTTGCGCAGCGCCTCGCTCTTGGCATAGCTGAACACCGGGACCGCGTCGGGATAGTCGACCGTCAGCGAGATCTTGCCGTCGGTACCCGGCTTGTGGCGCGCGATGTAGTCGTCCGGAAGTCCCGCGAGTTCGGCCGCGGAGTCGATCGTGAACGGGCGCTTGTCCTCGCGGATGTTGCGCGAGAACTCCTGGCCGATCAGCACCAGCTCGTCGCTCAGCGCCTTCACCTTGGTGCGCGTCGCCTCGTCCTTGTCGACACCCGAGAGGCGGAAGTCGCGCAGGGTCTTCTCGAGGTAGTACTGAGTCTCGGGGTTGAGCCCGGCGGTCGGAATCGCCGCGAGCGCGTCGTAGACACCGCGGTTGAGCGACAGCTCGGTCGAGAGCGCCGAGGCTTCCTGCGACAACTTCTCGGCCACCGTGCGGATGGTCGAATCCGGGTGGACGTTCTCCATCAGCGAAGCCTGCGACGCCGCAGCATCCAGCTCGACCAGCGCATTGTCGTACACCCGCAAAGTGTTCTCGACGGTGCGCGGCCCCTTCACCTCGGAGATCTTCGCGATGAGCGCCTTCGCGCGCTCGAGGCGCTGTTCCTCCATGGTCCGGAACGCATCAGGTCCCGGGTGGCCGGTCCAGAACGGCGCATCGGTCGAGGTCTTCGTGGTCATGGATCCTTTCGCTTTCTTGGCGGTGCCGGCAGCGGCGGGCGTGGCCGCGCTGGAGGCGGTCGCAAAGGCGGCGCACGTCGCAGCGACGAGCAGGGTGAGCGCGATCGGGCGGATGGGTTTCAAGACGATCTCCTTGGGGATGGTCGCGCGAGCGAAGCCCGCGGGCTCGCTGCGCGGACGCACAGGGTGCGAACTGGCAACCGGCGGACGTTACCGGAGGGGCGTTGCACGCTCAACCGGGAAGATCGCCGATCCGCACCGGCGCGGGAGCGGGGACTCCCAGCGCGGAGGTGGTCCCGCCCTGCCGAGGCCGATGGCGAAGCAGTTCGGGGGGCCGCTCGCGTCATCGCCGCAGGCATCCATCGTTTGGAGCCACCGAACTCGATAATTTTCCGGGCACCAATGACTTGAGTGATGTTATGTTCCTGCCAACTGATCAGCGCCCCCTTGAACCTCAGGGTCCCCCTTGGATTCAGGCCGCGGGCAGCATCCCTAGTTGCCACCATCCCTGATGGACGCGAACGCCGCAGCGTCCAATTCTCTCGGAGGCCGGACCATGTCGTCACCGCGCGCACGCCGCTACCCGACCATCCTCTCCACGATCCTCTTCGCCACAGCGCTCACGCTGGCGATTGGCTCCAACGTTGGCAGCGCGTTGGCCGATACGGCGCCACGCCGGATCGAGACGGATCGCACCACCGAAGGTGACTGGGCGGTGGCGGGAGCGTCCACGCACGACGGCTATCGCGGAATGGCGTACGTCTACCATCTCGCCGGTCGTAAGTGGGTGCTGGATGCGACGCTGGCTCCGCCCGAGCGTGGCGCGTTCGCGCGTTTCGGCGGCGCTGTGGCGATCGAAGGCAACACGCTGGTCATCGGCGCCCCGTGGGACGACGGCTGGCACGGTGCCGCCTTCATCTATGAGCGTTCCGGCAATGCATGGCGCCTGGCGTCGCGCCTCGCTCCGGCCGGATCGGTGGGCGATCGCTTTGGAACCCGCGTGACGCTCGCGGATGGCGTCGTGAGTCTTTTGACCGATGGCGGAGCGGTCGCCCGCTATCGCCGTTCGGAGTCTGGCTGGATCGAGGTCGATCGGGTTCCAGTCGGCGCCGTCACTTTCACTTCCGGCCGCACCGTCGAAGCGGAGGTGCTTCGGCAGGTCGAGGCGATCGATGCTCTGAATGGGCCCGCGAACCCTGTGACTGCGCTTGCGATCGGTCCTCCGCGGTTCGTGCGCGCGAGCGATGCCACCTACGAAGACCGCACCGAGATCCGCTGGGCGGCGGTCGACACGAGCACGTTCTTCTACAAAATTTATCGCCGTCTCGCGACCGATCCGCCGTCGAGCAACGTGCTGATCCGCGTCGCGTCGCAGGACGACTCGCTCTATTCCGACGTCACCGGCACTCCCGGAGTCGTGTACACCTACAGCGTGACGGTCGTCGACATGGCGAACGACGAAGGCCCCGCGAGGTCCGACGACGGCAGCCGCATCATCTTCGCGCCCACCGGCTTCACCGCCACCGACGCGACGTTCGAGAACTACGTCCAACTCGCGTGGACGGATCGGTCCTCGGTCGAAGCCGGCTACCGGATTCTCCGCAACGGCGGCCTGTTGCGCGAGACCGCCCCTAATACCGAAGTGATCCGAGACAGCACGGCCGTGCCGGGCACGGTCTATTCCTACGAATTGATCGCGTTCGACGCCTCAGCGAACGTCACCGCGCCGCTCGCCGACAACGGCGAGAGCGCGTTCATCGGGGCGCCGCTGCAGGTGTCCGCGTCCGACGGCCAGTTCACCGACAAGGTGCGGATCACGTGGGCCGACGCGACCGCGCTCGAAGTGAATTACCGCGTCTACCGCTCCGCGGGTGGCGCGCCCACACTGCTCGTGACCCTTCCGCCTGGCTCGGTCTCTTATGAAGACCTGACGGCGGTCAACGGAACGCCCTACGAGTACTGCGTTGCCGCGGTTGACATCAGCAACCGCGAATCCGCGCGCACCTGCGATGCCGGCGGGATCGGGGTGTTGCCAGGCCCGGCCAGCGTGCTGGCGACCGACGGCGTGTTCGACGACAAGGTTCGGATCACGTGGAGAGATGTGTCGACCACCGAAGACGGCTTCCACATCTATCGGATGCCGGCCGGCACCGCGGACTCGATCATGGTGGGGAATGTGGGCGCCGGCATCACGACCTTCGATGACGACAGCGGCGTTCCCGGCACCGCCTACACCTATTGCGTCGTGGCCTCCAGCAACGAGGGCGGGCGCTCGATCCCGGTGTGTGACGACGGCGTGCGGTCGGTGGTGCTGGCGCCGGTCTCCGTCGAGGCGACCGACGGAACATTCGAGGACCGCGTCGACATCAAGTGGGAGAGCACCGCGACGTCGGCCGTGCTGTTCAAGGTCTACCGGGGTGCTGCGTTCATCCGTTCGCTCGGCGCCGACAAGCGGAGCTTCTCCGACGACGGCGGAGCTGCGGGAGTCCGGACGCATTACTCCGTGCGGGCGGTCACCGCTCTTGGCGCAGAATCGGCGGCGTCCTCCGACACCGGATCACGGCGGATCAACACGCCGGTTTCGGTGAAGGCTTCGGACAACGAGTTCGAAGACCAGGTGGCGGTGACGTGGACCGATCGCTCGCAGATCGAGGACGGATTCTTCGTGCGCCGGCGTCCGTCGGGATCGGCGAGCCCGCCCGACAGGATCGCGACGCGGCCGTCGAACAGCGCGGCCTACCTGGACCGCTCCGGCATCCCCGGTCAGACCTACGAGTATTTCGTGACCGCCTTCCAGGCCTATGGGCCGGGCAGAGCCGACACCACCGAGTCCGAAGTGGGTGTGAATGCCGGAGCGCGGGCGCTGGCTGTCCCCACGTTCGTCGAGGCCAGCGACGGCGCGTTCGAGACCCAGATCGGGCTGTCGTGGGTGGACAACTCGCGTCACGAGGAGGCCTACCACGTGTGGCGGAGGGATCTCGCCACCAACGACTCATCGCGGGTGGCGGTGCTGGCACCCAACGCGAACCGGTACGTTGACGCGGCCGTGGTCTTCGGCGCGCGCTACCTGTACTCGGTCTACGCGGCGGACTCGGCAGGTGCCGTGGAACTCGGCCGCTCGGCGGCGGGCAGCGACACCGGCAGCACTTCCATCCTGCCACCCGCGGCCGTGAGCGCGTCGGATTCATACTCCGACCGGGTGGTGGTGGCGTGGATCGACCAATCGTCGCTCGAGTCGGGCTACCGCGTGAGCCGTGACGGGGTCGTGCTCGGCACCACGGCGGCCAACGCCACCTCGTTCTCCGACCCCACCGCGGTCCGGAACACTCCTTATTCGTACTGTGTCGAAGCGGTCTCCGGCGCGACAGCGTCGGCGTCGGTGTGCGACCCGGGGCGGTCGGTGCTGGTGGTCGTCGGGGATCTCAGCTCGGCCGTGAACTTCGACAGCCGCATCTCGGCCGGATCGCAGGCGTACGCCAACGAAAACTTCGGCAGGCAGATCGCGGGCGATGGCACGCGGCTGATCGTGGGGATCCCAAGCCGCTCGGGCTCGACTTACTCGACGGGGGGCTATGGGCAGAGGGCCATGATGTTCGTGCGGGTGGATTCGCAGTATGTGGTTGAGCGGGTGTTCAGCGGTAGCTCCGCCGCGAACCTGTCCCTCGGAGCAACGTTGTCTCGAGGGGAAATCGGCGGCGCGGTCGCCGTGCACGGCAACAGTGCCGTCGTGGGAAACACCGCCAAACGCAGCGGGCCGGACGCGGCTCCAGGCTACTGCATCGACGCCGTCAATGGGTGCGCGGCCATTTACTTCCTGGAGCGCAACCCGACCACCGGTGCCTGGTCGTGGAACCAGACCGTCACCGACATGGATGGCACCTCCTCGCTGGACATGAACGGCGACTGGGTGGTCGCGGGCGGCACCGGCGTGCGGCAAAGCTTCGTGGGCCCCGGGGCCGCCCCCGAGGGAACCGGGGTCAACGCCAGCATCCGCATCTACCGGCGCACCGGCTCCTCGTGGACCGAGGCGCAGCGGTTCAACGATAGCAGCCCCGTCGCCTACCGCTACTTCGGATCCTCCATCGCCCTCTCCGATAGCACCGCGATCGTCGGCGCGCCGACCGCCGTCTCCAGCAGTGCGGTGCCGGCGGCCTACGTGTTCAAGGCCAACCCCGCAGGCGTTTGGTCGCAGGTCCAGAGCCTTCCGCAGCCTCCCTTCGGTTCCTTTCCAACCAGCTCCTTCGGGGTTTCCGTCGGCATCGACGGCAACTGGGCCGTTGTCGGTGACCCCGAAGCCCCGGGGTTTGCAGAAGGAAGGGTCTTTGTCTACGCGCGCGGCAATGATGGGAGCTGGAGCTACGATTCGATGCTGATGCCCGAGTCCGACGGAGGG
>JANLWX010000178.1:0-1730 GCA_031364845.1 Candidatus Eiseniibacteriota bacterium | reverse complement strand
CGTTTCGCCTTGACGCGCTGCCGGCGGGTGGGCGAGGTTCCTCCCATCACACTGCGGGCTGAGCCCGCTTAGGAGGACTCGCCCATGCTCCGGATGAAGATACTTTTGGCAGCTGCTCTTTTTGAAATCGTCGCCGTGATGACCGGAAACGCGAACGCAGGCGGCGTCATGGCATCCGCCCCGATCCAAGACGGGCAGTTCTTCTGTGATTTCCTCAATCTAGTGCTCCGCCCGCGAGGAGTCGAGCGGTTCATGATAGACCTTGCCCCGCCGCGAAGGTCGCGGACACGGTGTGGGGAGGTGGGGGATGGGACGCGAGGCGAAGTGGGTCGTGCGGTTGGACAGTGCGGAGCGCGAGGAGTTGGAGACGATCCTTGCGACACCGCGCGCGGCGGCGGAGCGGGTCTTGCGGGCGCGGGTGCTGCTCAAGGCCGATGAGGGCTGCGACGGGCCGGGGTGGCCCGACGCCCGGATCGCCGAGGCGTTTGAGATCAGCATCGCGAAGATCCAACGGCTCCGGCAGCGGCTGGTCGAGGAGGGTGTGGCGGCGGCACTGGTGCGACATCCGAGTCCACAGGCGCGACCGCGCAAGCTCGATGGCGCGCAAGAGGCGCGGCTCGTGACGTTGGCGTGCAGTGCGCCGCCGGCGGGCCGGGCCCGCTGGACGTTGGAGATGTTGGCCGATCAGCTCGTCGCATTGAAGGTCGTCGATACGATCAGCGACGAGACCGTGCGGGTCACGCTAAAAAAAATGCGCTCAAGCCCTGGCGCGAGCGTCAATGGGTGATTCCTCCGGCACAAAACGCCGCGTTCGTCTGCGCGATGGAAGACGTGCTCGAAGTCTATCAACGCCCCTATGACGTAACTCGCCCCGTGGTGTGCTTGGACGAAGCCTCGAAGCAGTTGGTGAAGGAGACACGAGCACCCCGGCCGCTGGCCCCCGGACACCCGCGCACCGTCGACTACGAATACGAGCGGAACGGTACGTCCAACCTGTTCATGTTGTTCGAGCCGCTGGCGGGCCGCCGGCACGTCGAAGTGACCGAGCGACGCACCGCTCTCGACTACGCGCGGATCGTTCAAGACTTGGTCGACGTGCGCTATTCCAAGGCGACCACGATCGTCCTCGTCCACGACAACCTCAACACGCACGTGCCTGCGTCCTTGTACGCGGCCTTCCCGCCGGCGGAAGCTCGCAGACTGTTGGCAAAGTTGGAGATCCACTACACGCCCAAGCACGGGAGTTGGCTCAACATGGCGGAGACGGAACTGAGTATCCTGAGCCGGCAGTGTCTACGCCGTCGCATCCCGGAAGCGGCGACACTCGTCACCGAGGTCGCCGCTTGGGAGAGGCTGCGGAACGGAGCGAAGTGCAAGGTGCGCTGGCACTTCACGACATCGGATGCCCGCATCAAACTCCAGCGCCTCTATCCCGTGATCGAACCGCTTGGTTCTGCCCGGGGGAAGCACTAGCGCAGCGGCTCGGTTGGCTCCAGATCGGCGGCAAACCTCAGAACACTCATCAGGGCATGCATCAAGGGCGACGCCGCGCAGCTGGAGCAGGTGCAGGCGGTCGATGCGGGACGTCTCGACGAATTCGCCGGTTAGTCTCTCCTACGGGCCGACTTCGCGACGAGCTTCACGCCGTCGTTCTTGTTGATCGTCGAGAGCTCCCGCCCCAGCACTTGCCGGTCGACGTGCGGAGTTGGGCAACGACCGAAAGAGCTGCC
>JANLWX010000134.1:0-28065 GCA_031364845.1 Candidatus Eiseniibacteriota bacterium | reverse complement strand
CGCAAGGCTCGCTTCCGGCCCGCCGGGTTCAGCTTTGGCCGGTCGGTTTCGCACCCGCTGGACGCCTCACAGAATTTCAGGTCGCTACCGCTTCGCGTCCCTCCCTTCTGTCCAAGCTGGCTTGGTCGCACACTGTCTTCGAAGACAGTTGCGACGATCCCGCGCCAGGTGGCCCCGGGGCCAGTTGCGGTTACTTCGTGGTGTTCAATTCAGAACCACGAACCTCCCCCGCTGCACCCCGTCCGAACTCGCGACCCGATAGAAGTACATGCCCGACGGCAGCTCGCGGCCTCCATCGCCGCGCGAGCGCAGCGCGAACGACCGCACGCCGGGCGCAGCATCGACCTCGTCGGCCAGCGTACGTACCACACGGCCGCTCAAATCGAGGATCTGGGCGAGCAACGGTCCGCGGCGCGTGGTCGAAAAGCGCAGCGTCGCGGCACCGCGCATCGGGTTCGGCGACACGAGCTGCAGGCGACGCGATGCGACGGGCTCCGGAGCGTCCAGCGTCGGAATGCTCTGATAGACGATCGAGACGTCGTCGATCTCCAATTGATCGCCGCCCGCATTGAAGCCGGCATTCGTACCAAGCTGATTCGAAGCCATCATCACCAGGAAGTCGATCGTCGAGTTCGTATTGCCACTCTCGCGCAGCGAGTGGTACGGCCAGCGGAGCTGGATCCATTCGTCGGTGACCGGCACGCGCTCACTGGTCTCGCTGTTCACGAGCATGCCGTTCTGATATTCGCGGAACCACAGCCATACCGGACCGCTGCCGTTCGGCGAGCGCACCCACACCGATGCTTCGACCGTCGTCCCCGCGGCGGGCGAGAACGCCCAGTTCGGGCTGTCGGTGATGCCGAAATTCGAGAACCCGAGCGCGTTCGTGGCGCGCAGCGCATAGCCGTCGGTGCGACCCGGAGTAATCCGCTCGAGCTGGGCGCCCTGATTGCCATTCCAGCCGCCGATGCCGTCCTCAAACGAGGGATCGTCGACCACGTTGTCGACGATGCGAATCTGAATCGTGTCGACCGCTTCGAGACCGTTTTCCGCGCGGATCACGACCGGGTATGGCTCGTCGCGCACCGCCATCGAGCCCGGCTCCCACTTCAAGCTGGCCGAGCTGTGATCGAACAGGTTGGGAAAGCGCGCGTCGTTGCCACCAGGCAGGCCCGACAGATCGGCCGTCAGCGAGCGGATCGCATCACCATCGGGATCGCGCGCTTCGACCGGCAGCGACATCGACTTGGCCCAACTGCGCGCAACCACCGGCTCGAGCGAGAGGATCGGCGCAGCGTCGCCGAACAGTCGTTCAGCTGCGACGTCATCGACCAGGAACGCGCCGCCGGATCCATCCGGGTCCATCGCAACCTGGATGTCGAAGTGCGAACCCTGGAACACGGTGAGCATCGAGAGCGTGATCTGCTTCCACGTCGTGTCGAGCGTCACCGATGTCGAGATGCGAGAGTTCTGCAGCTCGGCGCCGAAGTACTCGCGCACCTTGAGCCGCGCGGTGCCGGCGCCGGTCGCGAGCTTCACCCACGCGCTGAACCGATACCGCACCCAGTCGGCCTCGGCCGAATCGAGTCCGTCCGGGCTGTCGGTGATTCCGAAAGTCTTCACCGAGTCGTTCGCCGCGGTGACCAGTACGGCGCCCGGAGCGTCGTGGCCCTCGGAGGAAAAGCTCAGCGTGGCGTCGGACGCCGAGCTCCAGCCGAGCAGCGTCGTGTCGAACGACGGATTCGGAATGAGATTGGCACCGACTTCAGAATCGTCGTTCACGACGTCCGCCACACCCACGTCCGCCCCGAGTGCCGCGTTCTGCGCATTCGAGAGCTGAACCGAGAACGTCTCGTCGGTTTCGAACTTCATGTCGCCCGTTACGGGAACGTCGATCACCGCGGAGTGCGTGATCGTGAACGCGAACACGTCGGGCAGGCCGTCGCGCGCCACGAACAGCCGCCCGGTTTCGTCGACGCACAGCGCCGAGAGGAATCGCAGATGGCCCGCGGGAGCCGAGAGCGCCGGCCACTCGGAGATGAACGTGCCGCCTTCGTGCACGACCACGATGCGATCGATGTCCGAGATATAGACACGCCCGCATCCATCGAATGCGAAGCGTGCGCCGCCGCGCAGCCTGCCCGCGGTCGAACTGCTGGACCACACCGTCACCGGCGTACCGTCGGCTGAGAACACTTCGATGTTCGCGACGTTGCCGTTCGCGTCCCACACGTTCGCGTACACGTTGCCGTTGGCGCCGACCGCGAGGCCGACCGGACGCGCGCCGGCAGTGCTCCACTGCGTGACGAAGTTGCCGAGCGCGTCGAACTTCTGAATGCGTCCCGTCACGCCGTCGAGCGCGCGATCCGAGACATACACGTTGTTCGCCGGATCGATCGCGACCGACAGCAGGAAGTAGTCGAACTGGCCGGGACCATTGCCCGCGGTGCCCCACTCCTCGATGAAGTTTCCGGTCGCGTCGAACTTCTGGAGGCGGTGGTTGCCGTTGTCGGCGACGAACACGCTGCCGTCATACGCCTGCGCGATCGAGCGCGGCTCCGAGAACTGGCCCTGCCCGCTGCCCGAGCTGCCCCACGTGCGAATCAAATTGAGGTTGCGGTCGAACTGCAGCACCCGATCCGACTCCACGTCGACCGCGAACAGATCGTCGTTGCGACCCGCGATGATGCGATTGAGATAACCCGCCCCGCCCGCCGTCCACGACGAAGCGTAAAGCGGATTGCCGGGCCACAGCGTGGCCGTTCCCGATGTCGTGACATAGTCGCCCTCGAGCGCAATCGCCGAACCATCGACCGTCGTGTAGTCGACCGACATCGGTGCGCACACCGGGCCGGTGGCGGTGACCGTGAAGCGCGCGTGTGACGTCGCATGGTCGCCTTCCAGGACGCGCGCGTTCGAGATCGACACCAGCGGCTGGGCCATGGCACCGCTGGCGTTCGAGAGGCACGCGAAGGTGATCACGGCCGCGAACAGGACCGGAAGATGACGACGGCACATGAGGCGAGCCTCCTTGCAGGCCCAATTCGAGGGCCGCGAGCGGTATGAGATCGGGAACGACGGAGATGGAAACCCGTGGAACGGTTATCGGCCCGTTCGGTCCCGAAAATTCGTCCTTTTAGGGGGTTCGCGCTGGCGGTTCGGGAACGCGCCGGGATAGTGTCCGCCCGACGCAGTCGGGCTGCCCACTCCCGGAGGTGAAACGCAGATGCCCAATGTCCTCAAGTTGGATGCCATGGCGGACATACTGTCCCGCCTCGCCGAGGCCAACCGCCAGTTCAACGCCTCCCATCCTGGCGACAAGCCCGACCGCCAGCCCGTGCACACCGTCTACGGCGGAGCGCACCTGTTCAGCGCCGACATCGGACAGAAACTCGGCGCGGCCGGGCTGCGGATGTTCGATGAGTACGCGCCCGATCCCGCGACATTCGCGCAGGCGATCGGACTCGGCGACGACGCGAAGCTTGCGGCGGCGGTTCACGCGCGCGTTCACGACAAGCTCCAGCACGAACCTGTCGAGGACTTCCGGATCGACTTCGAGGATGGATACGGCAACCGGTACGACGCCGAAGAAGATGGCCATGCGCTCGCCGCTGGTGAAGAGACCGCGAAAGGCTTGCTCGCCCACACGCTGCCGCCGTTCATCGGCATTCGCATCAAGCCGTTCACCGAAGAACTGTACGCGCGCAGCCTGCGGACCCTGGATCTGTACGTGACCTCACTGGTCGAAGCGAGCGGCGGCGTGCTGCCTCCCCACTTCGTCGTGACGCTGCCCAAGATCACCGTGCCCGAACAGGTGTCGGCACTGGTCGAGGCGTTCGAGCTGCTCGAGCGCGGCGCGGGGCTGTTCCCGGGCGCGCTGCGCATGGAGCTGATGATCGAGACGCCGCAGTCGATCGTCTCGACGTCAGGGGCGTTCGCGATCCCTCAGTTGGTCGCAAACGCCCGCGGTCGCTGCCGCGGGTTGCACTTCGGCGTCTACGACTACACCGCGAGCGTGAACATCACCGCGATGCACCAGATGCCTTCGCATCCGGCGTGCGACTTCGCGCGGCATGTGATGCAGGTGTCGTCATCGGGATTGGGTGTGACGCTGTCGGATGGCGCGACGACGGTGATGCCCGTGACGCCGCATCGCGCGATGGCGGGCGGGCCGAAGCTCACTGCGGCGCAGATCGCCGAGAACCAGCGCGGCGTGCACCATGCGTGGAAGATCCATTACGACGATGTGCGCTCGTCGCTGCGGCACGCCTACTACCAGGGCTGGGATTTGCATCCGGGGCAATTGCCCACGCGATACGCCGCGGTCTACGCGTTCTTCCTGGAAGCGAAAGAAGAAGCAGCCGCGCGGTTGAAGCAGTTCATGGAGAAAGCCGCCCAGGCAACACTGCTCGGAAACGTGTTCGACGACGCCGCGACCGGCCAGGGACTGCTGAACTTCTTCCTGCGCGGGATCAACTGCGGAGCGTTCAGCGAAGACGACGCGATCGCGACCGGGCTGACGTATGAGGAGCTGCGGATGCGGTCATTTGTGAAGATTTTGAATCGGAGGCGGGGGGTGTAGTGGGGTCGAGTGAATGTGAGAGTCGGTGCGGTACGTGCGAAAACCGATTATCACGTACAGAAGAGCACCGTGAGGGGAACCTGGCAAGAGGCAGAGCCTTTGGGCCGAAGAACCAGCGAACAAGTCAACAAGTCGATCCGTCTGGTAGAGAGAGCTCGATTCGACCCGATGGTCACACGAGGGCTACCTGGTCAGTTCGGCCTGCGATGTTGCGGCGCGACCGACACGACGAGGCCAGTGTCCCCGGCAGCGCACGTGGCGTGGTCGACGAGAACCAGCACTCCATCTGGGCTTTTCCACGGAACACGGGCCAACACGAAGTACTCTCCGGGCGGGAGCTCCACCGGACCCCATCGGCGCCTCGCGTCGAGCGCGGCGTATCGCACTGGGTGCGCGGGGGAATCGAGAAGTGTCGTCCGTTGCCAGGTCTGGTTGACGAGCGCGGCCACGTGCAGCGTTGTTGACACCTTCCTGTGCGGTAGCCGCAGGAACACCGGGGCGGGGCGGAACGGCAGTGTACTCAACACCGAATCACTCCACCCGACCGAGGGTTCGAGGGAATCGGGCATCGGCTTATTGCGCATGGACTCTTCCAGCGCGGCTGCGAGCCGCAACTCACCCGCGACACCGAGTAAACTCAAATCGGAATCTGGCGCCAATGCCTCTTCGGAGCTCGGGACGCCAACCACCAAGACCGAGTCGCCCGGGGCACCTGCAGGGACTTCGCCGTGAAGCGTTCCGTTCACGGCCAGCGGGCGGTCATGGCTACGCGTGGCGCAGCCGGCTGTAAGCAAGAGAGACAGCAATACACGCGACGCGCGCGCGACGAAGAGACGAACTTGCGGCATGAGGGTCTCTCGCCAGCGGAAACTGATGCCGGTCGCGTGCTGCGGCGGAGAAAGACACTTCTCTCGACGCGCGGCACCTGTCAGCAACACTCCTTCGCGGCGCGCGTCAATGGACAACGCAGACCTTGCGGGTGACCGAGCGCCCCCCCTGGGTAAGTCGCGCAAGGTAGATGCCCGACGGGAGCGCGCGCCCGCCTTTCAGACTCACTGTCTGGCTACCCGGCCTCGCGACCACCTCTCGGCGCACCACAACTCTCCCGGAAAGATCCACCAGTTCAATGGATGCCGGTATGCTCGTCGGCAGCGACAATGACACCACAATCTCGTTGTCTGCTGGGTTCGGTCGCAACCCCTCGAGGGCGAACGTCAGGGTCACCGGCATCGTGACCCACGTTTCACCGAAGAATTGCTCGCCCGCTTGGTCCGTAACGCCAACGCGATAACCATAGCGCGCACCACTTTCAACCGCCCGATCATAGTACGTCGCAAATCCACTTCCATCGGGATTGACCGCGCCAACCTCACGCCAGTAAGACCCCGGCTCGGAGCGATAGATCTTGACTGCAGCGTTGGTGCTGCCAACAATCATCCACCTCAACCTAATGCCAAGCAGATCGACTTCCGCACTAACGAGCGAGGACAACACAGGCGTGTCATCCTTGCGAATCACGGCACGCCCATCGACAGGCACGGCATCTACGTGATAACGAGGCCCCTGTACCCCGCAGGTGTCGAACTTAACACGGTCCGTGAAACCAAGAGTGACAGGCCCCAGAGGTGCGGTAGGCCGCACGTTCGCGAGAATCTTGAACAGATCTCCAGTGCCGGCGGGGATCGACGGCAGGCAGCCCTGATCGAGAGAATACGCTACGGAGACATTGAGCCTTCCGTTTCTATCGTATCTGGGTGTAATGCTTACGGCACCCTCACTCCGCGTGCCAACAGATGACAGGCCCACGTATTCGAACACTTCGGGATCTAACTGCACGGTCATCTGGGCGTTAAGAAGTCCACCCAGATTCTCCGCCCCTACTGGAATCTCCACCCCACTCTGACCCTGATTGAAGAACAGACCTCTTCGAAAGAACACGCGGTCAATTCCAAACGTCGTTCTCGTCGTGTCGTCGGCGATTGCGGCCCGCCCATCAAAAGGCACAGCATCCACGTGTCGGATACGCTGCGCCGCACAGATATCGAATTGCGCTCGGTCGACAAAGCCCAGAGTGGCAGTCCCCAGCGGCGCGCCGGGTCGCACCTTCACAAGAACCTTGAACAGGTCGCCAATGCCGGGGGCAATGGACGGCGTGCACTCATTGTTGCCCGCATACGCAAGTGCGACATCGAGACGTCCGCTAGGATCGTATCTTGGAATAATACCTACCCCTCCATCGCTGCGCGTGTCAGCAGATGACACTCCTACGTATTCAAAGACATTGGGATCCAACTGAAGCGACATCTTGGCCCCGAGCAGCCCGCCAAGATTTTCCGCCTTGACCGGAATTGCTATCCCGCTTTGCCCACGCTGAAATAGCAGGCCGCCTCCGAAGAACACGCGGTCAATGCCCTCGGTCGCCATTGTCCCAAAGTGGAAGCAATCCGAGTATTCAGATGACTGCCCGCAGGCATCTAGCGTCGCCACTCGCCAGCAATATGTCGTACTTTGAGAAAGCCCCGAGTAATCAAAATACGTTGTGTCCACATCATAGGTAGCCCCAAGCTCGCATTCCTGTCCTACCTGCAAGCGGTACCGGGATGCTCTTGGTTCACGCCGCCACTCTAGCTTGCCAGATAGAGGCTGGTTCGCGGCGCCTTGTTCTGGTGACCTGGGGCTCGGAACTCTGAGATCCGTAGAATCGCCTACCGTTTCGAACCTGCGGCACGCCGCAAATGGTGAGCACGGGCACGCATCCCGAACGCTCCATTCATACGTTTCACCGGGATGATCCTCCGACGCAGCAAATTCATATTGATTCGTGTGCACAAGCACTTCGTCGCCCTTGTCGTCACAAGGGCGCTGCTCGTGCGAATTGCGTCGCACGCGAACAATGTAGTCTGTGACGTTCGGTATCGGGTCCCAGCGAAGCGTCAGCAATTGCGGCTGACAACGGGCCGAATCGGCTGGCGCAGTCAGAAGCGGGGCCACGAGGTCGCACCCGACTCCAACAGTCATCGTAAACGCGACCGATGTGCCGGGGGTGCTATTGCACGAGTTGTACGGCCGGATCGACCACTCGTACGTACCCTCTGGGAGCGTGTACGAATACCGCGATTGAGGAACGGACGTACTGACGACTTGTTTTCCCCCCGGACAGCGTATCGTGACCTTATATCGTGAGGCGAAAGGAACGTCCGACCAATCGAGCAGGCCGACTGTGGGTTGAGCGACTGCGCCATTCGATGGCGTTAGGAGCGTCGGCACACCGGCGGGATGTTGCGACTCCGTCTCGAAGACAGCACTTGCAACCTGAATTGTCTTGGCGCAAAACGGTGTGATAGTTACGACGCGCCAGTAGTAGCGGGTGGAGAATGCTAGGCCGCCAACCGTAGCCATGGCTTTGGAAGTCGGCTCGTCGTAGATGATGCTCCCCCCGAGAAACGAGGGGTGGGTCGCCAACTGGACACCATAGGACTCTGAATACGGGACGGGATCCCAGACTAATGTGACCGGAGAACTCACGCTGACACACACATCGCCATCCCCTGGAGACCTCAGCGTGGCCGCTGCTGGAGGATAGCTGGGTCCAGTGGTCCAGAACTTGTGGGGATCAAACAGGTTGTTTGCGTGAACTCCTTCCATAAACACGGGACCGGGAGGCGGGTCCCCGACGGCGAACCCCCCATCGTCGCCCCACAGTCCGCTGTAGAGCAGGACGAGTTCGTTCTCGAGTGGGATCGCCCCCGACGCATCCGGCAGTGGGGAGCCAACCTCGCCAAGGTTCGGAATGTCTGCGGTCTGATACTGGAGACCGTTGCCGCGGTGAATGAAGTCGCCTTGGCCCAAGTACTTGGCGCACGACTCGTTAGTCGCTGGGTACGGATACCACTCGTGCGATCCCGCTTCTATGTAGCAACGCGGGTGCTGTGTGCCAGGGACCAGCGCGTCGGCAATGTTCGCAATCTGCACCGTGTAATAACCGGAAGTTCCGCCGCAAAGGCCGAAGCACGCTGAGGGCAGCACTCTGCTTGCGTCGCAGGTTCCATCTCCGTGGTGGTGGTACACAATTTGTGAAATGGGATAGTTGCTGGCCGGAAGATCATTGACATAGACCTCCAAATAAAGCCAGTCGCCTTCGTGCCAGCCCTGGTCAGCGCGAGAGCCGTAGATGTTGTTCTTAGCGAAGAATTGCAGATACTGGATGATGATTGTACTCGTGTTAGGGTAGCGCAAGACATGGGCATAGAGCCCGATGTTCAACCGATTCGGAACGTGCGGGTCACCGTTTGCATCGAGAAATTCGCTGGCCTCGCCGCGGTAGACCCATGATTCGTCGGGAGGATCGAGGCTGTAACGCGTCCTATTAAGGAAGTCGTGTGTGCAGAGGATGTTAGAGGCCGTCGAGAGGCACACCGGAAGGCCCGGAGCCTGTGGCGGGCACTGATCGCAGTTCGGGGGACCCTCGAACACCTTTTGCAAAATGAGCTCCGGATGAGTACCTGTCGTCGGCTTATTAGGGTCGCTCGAGGTTCGCGGAAGCACAGTTTCCTGCGCCCAATAGCACCGTTCTGACGGGCTTCCAGGGTGAGTCAGCTTGAGCGCGCACCGCTGTGCATACCAAAGAGCTCCAGCAGGCCAGTGCTCCTCCTTACTGTCGAAATAGTAGTAGGGCGCGTGGCGCGCAATAAGCATGCTCTCCGTGGCGTCCGAAACGCCATCGCCGTCGCGGTCGGCCTCCGTTACAGTTGCAGTTGCGAGTGTGCGCCCGTCGGCCGGTCCACCGCCGACACAAGGGCTGACGAGGCAGGCAATCATGCAGAATGCGCAAGCAACAGCAAGAAGTGAGCATCCAGCAGCCGTCAACGCTCTCATGGGGTGACCCCAGGGAAGTGAAAGAAATGCCTAGTGCATGACCGTGCGGAGCGTAGCTCGGGGGGGGGTATCCGCCAAGGGGATTCACCAAGAACGACTGAATGGCTGAGCCTGCGTGTCACGTCGCGTAACCGGACGTTATGTAAACTTCGAACCACATCTTCACAGCCGAACGCCTCCGCCCACAAAGAGTTAGCGATCCGACGCGGGATTGGGCCTTTCGCTGAATCGCCGCACGACGGCCGCCCTCAGCTCCCCCGATACGTCGAATACCCATAAGGGCTCAGCAGCAGCGGCACATGATAGTGCTGTCCCGGGTCTCCGACTTCGAACATCACGTGCACTTCCGGATAGAACGTCGGCAGGCCTTTGGTGTGGAAGTACGGGCGCGTCGCGAATGTGATCCGGTAGAGGCCCTTCGGCACCTGCGGGCCGAGGTGCAGGTCCTCGACTCTCCCGTTGGCGTCGGTCGCGCGCTCGGAGATGCGGTCCCATCCGGTGCCGGCGAGTTTGTCGAGCCGCACGGCGACGCCCTGAGCGGGCGTGCCGGCGGCGATGTCGAGAATGTGCGTGGTGATTCCGCTCATGACGGCCTTTCTACGCCGCGCGCCGCGCCCCGCGCGGTGCGCATTATTTTGTGACCGGCGTTCGAGCGATCGCGATTCACGCTCCCTCCGCCAGCAGCTTCTCCAGTCTCAGTCTCGTGATCTTCTTCTGCTCCGCGGCTGCGAGTCCGATCTCCTTACCAAGATCGTTCCCGATGCGTGCGTTCAACAGCCCGAGCATCTCGTCCGCGCTCTTGCCCGTCGCGCACACGATGAAGATGTAGCCGAACTTCTGCTCGTAGGCGCGGTTCCCCGCGGCCAACTCCTCGATCGTCCGGTCGCTCGCGCCGCTGGCGCCGCGCTGCTCATCGCCGGCCCATGCGGCGGTCGTGGCGAAGCGCTCTCGCAGTGCCGCGGCATCGCCGATGCGGGGATGATGCGTGAACGCCTCGCGCCAATCGCCGTCGCGCATCGAAGCGTCCGTGCGATCCGCCGCCGCAAACAGCGCATCACGATCCGCGTAAGGACGCGCCGAACACATCGCATCAGCCCACGCCGACGCCCCGCAGCAGCGCTCGAAAGCGGCGCGCGCTTCATCCAACGGCAGTCGATTGAGCTGGTCGAGCGTCATGGCGAGGCATCGTGGGCCAGTTGCGAACCTCGCGCAAGCGCATACAATCGCGGCCATGAACGACACTACCGGCAGCGCCTCGTTTACCGGGCTCGTCGACCTCGCGTCGCAGCTCGTCGGCGGCACCACACTCTCGGCAACGGATGATTTCTTCGCGGCGAAGGAGAACCTGCTGCAGCCGGGTCCCGCGATCTTCGACAAGGAACGCTACACGGATCTCGGCAAATGGATGGACGGCTGGGAGTCGCGCCGCAAGCGCGTGCCGGGCCACGATCATTGCGTCATTCGGCTCGGGCTGCCGGGCATCATCCACGGAGTCGACATCGATACGAGTCACTTCCTCGGCAATCATCCGCCGTACGCGTCGATCGAGGGCGCGGCGGTTGCGGACAACGATTCAACTGTCCCCGAGGACAGTTGGGAGGAGTTGCTGCCACGCTCGCCCTTGGCGCCGGGGTCGCACAATCTGTTTCCGGTGCTCAACACGGGCCGCTGGACGCACCTGCGGCTGCACATCTTCCCCGACGGAGGCGTCGCGCGTCTGCGGGTGTATGGAACGGTCGTGCCCGACTGGAGCAGCGCTAAGAAGGACGGGATCGATCTCGCATCGGTCGTGAATGGCGGTGCGGTCGTCGCGGCGAGCGACATGTTCTTCGGCTCGAAGGAGAACCTGATCATGCCGCACGTCTCGCGTGACATGCGCGATGGCTGGGAGACGCGGCGCCGGCGCGGGCCGGGCTACGATTGGGCGATCGTCCGGCTCGGGCGTCCGGGCCGGGTGCGCTCGATCGAAGTGGACACGAAGCACTTCAAAGGCAACTTCCCCGATCAGTGCTCGATCGATGCGTGCCACGCTCCCGACCAGAGCATCGACGGCCTGAGCTGGACACAGCATTCGTGGACGCCGTTGATGGGAAAAACCAAGCTCGCGGCGGACAAGAACCATCGGTTCGAGAAGGAACTTGCGGACGTGGGCCCGGTGTCGCATGTGATGCTGAACATTTATCCGGACGGGGGCGTTAGCCGGATGCGGGTGTTTGGGTCTCTCTAGCGCAGCGCGAAGCGGTGCGCTAGAGGCTTTCCGCCGGTTCTCGCAAAGCCAGCCGTTCGAAGCGCGATGAAGCCGCGCTTCGAACGGCATTACGGAATCAACGCCCCCGCCGCAACGCCGACGCTCTTCCCATCCCAAACCTCAACACCCCGCAGATAGGTCGCCAACACCCGCCCCGTCAGCAATCTCCCCGCATACGGCGTGATCGGATGTCGCTGGTGCAGCCGCCGCGGATCCACGACCCACTGTGCCTCCGGATCCCAAACGACGAGATCCGCATCGAGCCCGGGAACGATCGCGCCTTTCTGATTCTCCAGCCCGGCGAGCCGGGCTGGAGCGGAACTCATCCAGCGCGCGAGATCGACCGGCGTGAAGTCGCGCGCGCGCGCCTCGGTCCACATCACCGAGCGGCTCAGCTCCAAAGACGCGATCCCTCCCCAGGCTGCCAAGAAGTCTCCGGCGTCCTGGAGCTTCATCGCGGGCGGACACGGCGAATGATCGGTGGCGACCAGATCGAGCGTGCCTTCGGCCAGCGCCTGCCACAGCCGCTCGCGCTCGATTCGATCGCGGATCGGGGGGGCGCACTTGTATTCGGTCTCGCCGACGCCGATCTCGTCGGCGCAGAACGTAAGATAGTGGGGACAGGTCTCCGCGGTGATCGGTACGCCGCGGCCTCGCGCCTCGCGCACCAACTCGGCAGCCTGACCGCACGCGACGTGCACAACGTGCGTGCGACAGCCGTAGCGCTCAGCGAGATCGATCATGAGCGCGACGGCGGAGGTCTCCATGTAGGGCGGCCGGCTGTTCAGCCACGTCGCGTATCGGTCGGGTCTCTTCTCGAACAAGTGCAAGACCGTCCCGCATCGCAATCCAGGATCCGGAACTTCCGCATGCACTAGCAACGGCAGGCCGAGGCTCGCGATCAACGGCATCGCCTGATGGAGATCGGCGTCGTCGACAGCCGGAAATTCATCGACGCCCGACGGCACCATGAAGCACTTGAACCCGCGCACGCCGCCGGCGGCCATCGCGCGCAACTCGAGCGGGTTCCCGGGCACGACACCACCCCAGAACGCGACGTCGGCATGCAGCTTCCCCGCCGAGGCGGCGCGCTTCGTCTGCAGTGCCGCGGCGGTCGTCGTCGCGGGAATGCTGTTGAGCGGCATGTCGACGATCGTCGTGACACCGCCGGCGGCCGCGGCGCGCGTTGCGGTTTCGAAGCCTTCCCACTCCGCGCGGCCGGGCTCGTTGATGTGAACGTGCGTGTCGACGATGCCGGGCACGAGCCACGCATCGCCCAGATCGCGCGCGCCGTCGCGCGGTGCCGACGCGGGCTCGATACGCGCGATGACGCCGCGGTCGACGGCGACGATTGCGGAGACGACCCCGTCGGGCGTCACCACATGGCGGGAGAACAGGCGAAGCGTCATGACGTCACAATGCACGGTCGCGGTTCTGCTCTCAACCCCTCACGCTCGAGAGTCGAGTGCCGGATGATGGTGATCTGTCGACGCTACCTCAGCCCACGCCAACGTTCTTGTGTCTCTTGCATCTCTTCGATCGACGCATGCCGGTGCACACCCGGCGGATAGCGCCGTGTACTCGTGCGCTTTGCGATCTCCCAGAGAGTCGCCATCACCCGGTACAACTCGGGATCCCCCGGCTCGCGCCACCGTGGAGTCTTCATCTCCTCGATGCTGCGAAACTTGTGGATCGGCATCAGGGTTCCTCCAGTTTGAATCGCTGTTTCAGCATCTCCGCGTCAACCCGATCTTTCGGTCTGACGGTGTCGCGTTTCATCTGATACAGCGTGCGGGCTGTGACCACCGTGACAGTCAAGTCGCCAAAGGGAACGCGCTCCGTCGCCAGGTCGGCAAAGGAAAATGCCGATCCGAGTTTCGTCAGAATGTCGACGTGAAATGCTCCCTCGGGAGGCACGTACTGGACGGCCGGATAGGCGCCCAACAAGTCGGCGGCGCTGATCTCGTCGATCGCCGGATCGTCGAACACGGCTTTCAGCGCTCGCTTCAGGCGTTCGACGTTCTCGGCCTCGGGCGCGATGAACAGATCGATGTCCTCGGTAAAACGCGCAAGTCCATGAAGATTGAGCGCCATCGCCCCAAAGATGGCGTAGTTCACGGCCTCGCGCTCGAGGGCGGCTAGCAGGGATTGCAGGCGATCGAAATCCACCCGCGCAGCCTAACATGAACGGCCCGCCCGGGAACTTCGGGTCACCGAGCCCCCGGCTGCCGCAAGTTTTCCAATCCGTTTACATCGTAGCCGCGCTCACTGCTGTCGTGGCGTCCGCAAAGCGGTAAGCTCTCGCGCACTCCCTGTCTCACTCGACGCCATCCCATCGCCTTCAGGAGTCCCCATGAACTGGCATCGCCTCGCCCTCGCTTCACTCGCTGCGTTCGCCTGTACTGCTCCCGCCCTCGCGGACGACTCGGGAAGCTTCGTCGTGCGGCTGGGCTCGGACACGACCAGCATCGAGCACTACGTGCGCACGCCGGCCAAGCTCGAGATCCGTCAGGTCGGCCGCTCGCCGCGCGTGCTGCAGCGCCACTTCGTCTACGAGTACGCGGGCGGTGCGCTCAAGAAGGCATCGATGGTGGTGAAGCCGGTCGGCGTCGACACGACCACGCAGACGATCGCTTTGACATGGGGCGCGGACTCGGTGCGCACGCAGATCCAGTCCGGCAGGAATCCGGTGCAGAACGTCGCGATGGCGCTCGAGAAGAATACGATCGTGGTCGCGGGCTCGAGCCCGTGGGCGGGTTACGAGAGCCTCACCATGAAGCTCGCCAAGGACAAGGCCGACAGCCTGCGCGTGCCGCTCTACTTCATCGGCTCAACCACCGGCAACATGCTCATGGTGTCGAAGCTCGGCGCCGACTCGGTCGTGATCTTCAACGATCGCCTGGACCTGTTCCACGCTCGCATCGACAAGGACGGCCGCATCCTCGGCGTGCTTCCGATCTCGGGCACGCAGAAGCTGAGCGTCGACCGCGTCGAGAAACTCGACGTCGACGGGCTCGCGAAGTCGTTCGCGGCGCGTGAGACCGCGGGCGGCGGTATCGGTGTGCTGTCGCCGCGCGACACGGTGAATGTCGTGGCCGGCGGAGCGACGGTGTGGATCGACTACTCGAAGCCGGGCAAGCGCGGGCGCGCGATTTTCGGCAACATCGTGCCGTACGGCGAGGTGTGGCGCACGGGTGCGAACGGGGCGACGCAGATCAAGACGGACAAGGCGCTCGACTTCGGCGGAACCGTCGTGCCCGCGGGCTTCTATTCGCTGTGGACGCTGCCAAGCGCGAGCGGCTGGAAGCTGATCTTCAACAGCGAGACCGGCATCGGCGGCACGTCGCGCAAGCCGGATATGGACGTGTTCACGGCCGACATGAAGATCGAGGTGCTGCCGAGTGTGGTCGAGCGCTTCACGATCGGCGTGGTTCCGACGGCTGACGGCGGCGTGTTGAATCTCGATTGGGATACGACGCGCGCTACGGCAGCATTCACCGTAAAGCCGTAACCGCCCCGATCATCGGGCACTGCCCCCGCAGGTCGGCATCAGGATCTTGCCGATCGCGGGGGCTCTGCGTACCCTCTCTGCGCCGCATTCCGATTCACCACCACGCTGCACATGGAGGCTTTTCTCATGAAGCACTCGATTCATGTCGTCGCCGCGGCGATCGCCACCGCGCTGATCGCGACGCAGGCCGTTGCCGAACTCAAGCTGCCGCGCGTGAGCCAGAAGGCGTCGGTGACGCAGACCATCGGGCTCACGGACGTCACAGTGTCCTACAGCCGGCCGGGCGTGAAGGGCCGCACGATCTGGGGCGAACTCGAGCAGTACGGCAAGCCGTGGCGCTCGGGCGCCAACGAAGCGACGAGCGTGACGTTCTCGGATGACGTGAAGATCGGCGGCAAGGACATTCCGGCCGGCACGTACAGCTTCTTCACGATCCCTAACAAGGACACGTGGCAGGCGGTGTTCAACAAGGAGAAGGACCTGTGGGGTGCGTACGACTACAAGCCCGAACAGGACGTCCTCAAGATGGACGTAGTTCCCGCCGCCGCCGAGCATCAGGAGTGGCTGCAGTACTCGTTCGAGAATCTCAAGACGAACTCGGCGGATCTCGTGCTGCGCTGGGAGAAGGTGAAGATCGTGGTTCCGATCGAGACCGATGACCTCACGCAGGCGCTCGAGCACGCGCGCGCCGAAGTCGCGGCAGCGAAGGCCGACGACTCGATGACGCTCTACCGCGCGGCGGACTTCCTGTCGGCAAACGGTATCGAATCCGAGCTGGCGGCGCAGTGGGCGCAGAAGTCGGTGACGATCGAGCCCGGCTATCTGAATCTCTCCTTGCTCGCCAAGCTGCGCGCCAAGGAAGGCAAGAAGAAGGAAGCGATGGCGCACGCGGAGAAGGCGATCAAGGCAGGCAAAGAAGGCAAGGACAAGTTCGACACGCGTCCGACCGAAAAGCTGCTCGCGGAGTGGACGGCGGCGAAGTAGTGCATGCGCACGCGACCCGCCGGGCCAGTTCGGGCCCGGCGGGTCGGCGATTCCATAGGTAGTTTCCCGGCGACTCCGTGACGGCGATGTTCCGCCGCCACGAAGCCAACCGGGCGCGGGGTGCGGCCCCCGCTACTCGAGAATCACGAACCTCCCCTGCCGAACGCCGTCGGCGCTGTCGATGCGATAGAAGAACACGCCCGGGCCCAGGCGCTCGCCGCGCTCGTTCCGGCCGTCGAGCTCGAAGCGATGCGTGCCCGCGGGGGCGTCTGCGTGTTCGTGCACGTTCCTGACCCGGCGCCCGTTCAGATCGTAGAGCGCGATCTTGAGCGGCCCGCGACGCGTGAGTGTGAGCGCCAGCGATGCGTGTCCGCGGAATGGATTCGGCATCACCGTGGGACGCTCGAACGTGAGCGTCGCCGTTTCGCGAGACACGAGCGGCGTGGCGGCCGGAGGCGCCGCGATCTCGCGGATCGAAACGTCGTCGATGAAGAACGTCACGCCCGGACGCCTGCCTTCGGCGAGCACATGGAAGTCGAGCGTCGAACCTCCGGCGCCCGTCACGTGCTCGACGATGAGCTTGCGCCATGACGGCGTGAGCGGAAGATCGTTCGAGTAGCTCGCGTTTCCTACCTTCGCGGCGCCGAGGTATTCGCGCACGCGAAGGCGCGCGAAGCCGGCGGCGGAGTCGCCGCGCACCCAGCACGTGAAGCGGTAGCGCTTGCCGGGGATGGGGCCGGTCGAGCCAACGATGTTCGGCGAATCGTTGATGCCGAACGTCGAAGCCGAATCGGTCCGCCCGAGCGCGCGCAGCGAAACGTTGCCGATGCGGCCCGGCCCATCTCCGGTGAGCGTTGCGCCCTGGTAGGACTTCCACCGCCACAGCTGCTGGCCTTCGAACGACGGATCGCCGGCGAGATTGCCGAGATCCTGCGACGCGCGCACGGTGATGCGGCTCGACGCCGAGTTCTCGAGCTTGCTGCGCCCGCGGAACGTGACGACATACGAAGCGCCGCCGTCTTCGATCTGCGGCGTCCAGCGCAGCACGCCGCGACGACGGTCGGGATCGACCGTGAACGTTGCATCATTGCCGGTCGGCAGATCGCCCAAGTCGGCCGTGAGCGAACGGATCGCCTCGCCCGTGGTGTCGTTCGCGGTCACGACGATTTCGACCGCCGTGCCCGGATCGACCGTTCGCTCGGATGCCGCGTCCATGAAGGGACCGCTGCCGATCATGCGGATCGAAACGTCGTCGACGAGCAGACGCGAGCGCGCCGCAGCCGACGAGCACACGATCTGGAAGTCGATCGTGGAACCCGCACTCAGTGCCGCGGCCTCGAACTCGACGTATTGCCAGTTCGGCGTCGCGTACACCCATTCCGAGCCCACGCTCTGCGTGCGCGCCCGAAGCAGGAACTCACGCATGCGAAGCTGCACCGGGAAACCCTGCGTAGGAGATTTGATCCACGCGCCGAAGCGATAACGGCTGCCCGCTTCGGGCACCGACACGATCCAGTTGGGACTGTCGTTCACACCGAACTCTGCGACCGAGTCGGGACTCGTCGCGGCCAGCGCGAAGCCGCCCTGGTGCGGATCCGCGACGCGCTCGACCGTCGTGTTGAGGAAACCTCCCCAGCCGGCGAGCGACGTTTCGAACGAAGGGTTCGTGACGAGGTTGGGGCCCATCGCGGGCGGAGGCTGCAATCCACCCTCGGTTTGCCACAGCGCGACCGTGCTGTTCAACGGCGTGGTGATCATCGGATCGAAGTGCACTTCCAGCGGCTGGAAGAGTTGGATCGAGTTGAGCGTGATCTCGGCGGGAACGTCGCAGCCCGCGCACGATCCGCCGCTCGGCAACGAGCGCATCAGGTTCACCTTGAAGGCGTAGTACTCGGTGCCCGCAGCAACCGGGCCGCGATTGTCCACCGGCACCGCGTACTGGACGCGAAGCCGCGCGCGGTTCGAAGCGCCATACGCCACGTCGTAGGCGTAGCCGCCGGCCGCGAGTCCCGAGGCGAACTCGGTGCACGTCGACGGACCCGACGTGAAGTCGAAGTTCGTCGCGAGCCCGTTGGCGCCGCGGCAGAAACCGCTGCCATGCTTCCACCAGTCGGGCAGCGCGCTTTCGGTGACGATCGACAGATCAGCCGCCACGCCGAGGAACTGATCGACGCCGGCGGGAGGTTCGAACGACGCCACGAGCGTGAACGGAGTACCGGTGTTCGTGTCGCACGCGAACATCTTGGAGCGCGATCCGGCGGTGCCGCAGTCGTCCCAGGAGAGATTGATGCCTCCGCCCACGGCATCACCAGGCGAGTTCGCCTGCCACGTCACGACACTGCTGTTGCCGGGGGCGGATATTTGCGGGTCGTATCCAATCTCGAGCGGCTGGAACAATTGAATCTCATTCAGGCGGATTGTGACCGGCGTTGAGCAGCCGGAGCACGCTCCTGTCCCTTCGGTCTTGGCTCGGGACAGGTTGACCTTGAATGCGTAGTACTCGGTGCCTGGGTTCAGTGAAGGCTCGGTACCCGCGGGAATCGCGGCCTGAATGCGCAGGCGAGCTTTGTTCGGCGTGCCGTAGTCGACGTCATAGGCGTAACCACCCGCAGCCTGCCCCAGAAAGACGTCGGCACACGTGGCCGGGCCGTTCGTGAAGTCGAAGCTCGTCGAGAGCCCCGACGTGGAGCGACAGAATCCCGCTCCGTGCTTCCACCAGTCGGGAAGCGCCTGATCTGAGCCAATCGCCATATCAGCCGAGATTCCGGCAAGCGCCGAGATGCCCGAAGGCGGGTCGAACGATCCGATGAGCGTGAAAGGCACGCCGGAGTTCGTGTTGCAGGAGAAGTTCTTGTTCCGTGCGCCCGCAAGGCCGCAGTCATCCCACGACAAGTTGATGCTTCCACTCCCGGGAGGCGATGCCGTGATGAAGAACGGTTCTGCTGAGGTGGCGATACCGTAGGGGCTCGCCACGGTGATGAATCCATCCTGCGCGCCACTGGGGACGACGGCATTCATGGTGGTGGTGGAGAATACGATGAAGCTCGCCGGAACTCCGTTGAATCGCACTGCGTTCACGGAGCTAAGGTGATCACCGTTGATCCAGATGGTATATCCGACCGCCCCCTGCGTCGGCGAGAACGACGTGATCACTGGAGGCTGTGGTGCGAGCACCGTGAAGCTGCCGGCCGAGGTTGCCGTACCGCCGATGTTGGTGACGCTGATCGGTCCGGTCACTGCGCTTTCGGGGACCACGGCGTTCATCACGACTTCACTCTGAAGCGAGAACGTCGCGGTGACACTGCCGAAAGCGACACGGGTCACGCTCCCCAGATTTGCCCCTCGGATCACAACGGAACTACCCACGCGCGCCGAGACAGGAGTGAACAACTCGATGATGGGCGCGACGATGAACGTCGGGCTTGTCGCGTTCGTGCCGCCGGGCCCCGTCACCAGAACCGGCCCGCTGCGCGCTCCGACCGGGACGATCGCGTCGATCCTCGTGTCTGACACAACCTGGTGCGTGGCGTCCACGCCACCGATCTGTACGCGCGAAGCGCCGATGAAGTTCGCGCCACGCACAGCGACGGTCGAACCGGGCGCTCCTCCCGCAGGACTGAACGAGTCCACGCGAGGCACCGGCAGCGTGACGACAAAGCCACTCGAAGTCGCCGAACCGCCCGGGTTCAAGACCACGATCGGTCCCGACGTCGCGTTCACCGGAACCGTGGTCGTGATCAGGTCGTTGGAGTCGACCGTGTACGACGCGCTGGTTCCGTTGAATGTCACGGATGAGGTCGAGGTAAAGTTCGTGCCCTGAATCTGAACGCTGGTTCCTACGGCGCCCTGCGCGGGAGTGATGGCGGCGATGCGCGGAGCGACGATGAACGCCACCGGCCCGCTGCCGGTTCCATACGGACTATGAACCGTGATCGGACCGGTCTGAGCATCAGCGGACAGCGTCGCGATCAACTGTGTGTCGGACGCCCTCGTGAACGCCGAAGCGCTCCCTCCGAAACGCACAGCCGAGGTCTCGCCGAAATTGACTCCGGTGATTGTGACCACCGTTCCCGGCGCGCCGGCGAGCGGCGTGAAGCTATCAACTCGCGGCCGAGGTCCCGGCGTTCCCTGCCAGTTCGCCGAGTTTCGAACCAACGGCGCCGTGATGATGGGATTCTGACCGAGTGCTGCCGGCTGCATGAGCTGGATCTGATTCAGCACGATGTTCACCGGCGTGTCGCAACCGCTACAAGCGCCCGATCCCGTGACCCGCGTCGGCACCACGTTCAACTTGAATCCGTAATATTCCCGGAATGCGTCCAGCGCCCGCGCATTGGCTTGCGGCATGGCAGCGACAATGTGAATGCGCGCGGTCGTGCCGTTCGGATCGATGTTGTAACTGAACGGGGCGTTGGCCATCCCTCGCCACGGATCGATGCACGTGGACGGTCCCGTCCTGAAGTCCGGACTCACGGTGAGACCCTGAGCGCCCCGGCATTGCTCGGCCCCGTGCTTCCACCAATCAGGCAGCGTCCCGGCCGCCACGGTAAGATCTGCCGTCACCCCGAAGAACTGCGTCACACCCGGCGGAGGCACGAACGAACCGATCAGCGTGAATGGAGCCTGCGTATTTGCGGCGCATGCGAACGACTTTGTCTCGACGCCTGCAGAGCTACAGTCGTTCCACGCGAGGTTGAGTGAGCCCAGCGCTTCTCCGACGCGGAACGGCGTGGCTGACGTCCCGGTTCCGGTGCCACTTACAACACTGATCGGCCCCGTGGTGGCTCCGACGGGCACCGTCGCGCGAATGATCGAATCGGAGACGGCGGTGAACGCGGCGTTCACGCCATTGAACTTCGTGGTCGTCACGTTTTCGAAGTTGCGGCCGCGGATCGCGACCGTCGCTCCCACTGGCGCCTGCTCGGGAAAGATCGACACGATCTGCGGCGGAAGTCCGAACGCATTCGCGCTGATCGCACTTCCATGGGGTGTGTCGACGACGATCCGCGTCCCATTGCGCGCCAGCGCGGGTACGGTGGCGCGGATCTCCGTATTGGAGACCACGCTGAACTCGGCGCCCACGGCTCCGAACCACAGCGCCGATGCGCCGGTGAAGTTGTTGCCCGTGATGGTGACGACGGTTCCGGGCGTTCCCGAAGCCGGCGCGAACGCAGTGACCACCGGAACCGAACCGCTCTTCGCCTGCCAGAACGCCGTCGTGCGAACGAGTGGCGTCAGGAGCACCGGATCGTTGCCTGCCTCCAGCGGCTGGAACAACTGGATTTCACGCAGGCTGATGCTCACCGGAACGTCGCATCCTGCGCAATTGCCTGCGCCCGTCACATTCGAACGCGGCACACGGACCTTGAACGCGTAGTACTCGGTTCCAGGGGCGAGCGGCCCTTTCTCATCGTAAGGGATCGCGGCTTGCACCCGCAGCCGGGCAGTGTTGGCGCCGTAACTTCCGACTTCGTATAAGAACCCTCCGGCACCTCGCCCATGCATGAAATCCGTGCAGGCTCCTGGTGCGGTGAAGTCGAAGTCGGTGGCCAGGTCGGTCAACCCGCGGCACTGACCCTTGCCGTGCTTCCACCAGTCGGGCAACGCGGTCGATGCGATGCGCATGTCGGCCGACAGTCCAACCATTTCCTGGATGCCCGAGGGGGGAACGAACGAAGCCACCAGTGTGAACGGTGCTCCGCTGTTCTGATTGCATGCGAACGTCTTGATCTCGGAGCCCGCGGCACCGCATTCATCCCAGGACAGATTGATCCCGGGGGCCGCGCGGGCCACGGCAGCGATGAGCGACAGCGCAAACAAACATCCAGCGAACCACAACATCGCGTCGACAACGGGGTGTCGTCGACGATACGAACCACGGGCACTGGGGAGCTGCAACATCTTTGGACCTCCCTTGGGTAGTGGGAGACCCGGACACGATCATGACATGGCAATTGTGATGCCGCTCGCACTGCGTGTGCGAAATGCGAGGGTCAACGTGCGTGTTCACTGAGCTTTCGCGTATACCACGCGAATATCATCGCGTATGAACCATGAGACGCGTTCAAAGAAACTGTCGCCTCTACATGACACTCGACAGCTGTCGCGGGTTTCACAGACGAACCGAGACGCAGCGGCATCGCGAGTCCATCAAGAGGCGCGATACCGAAGCGTTACACGCGGAATGGCCCGCCGGAACAAACCGGCGGACCATCCTCGATCCAGGTTCACTGTCGTCGCGCCGATCGGCGCAGGCCGGCTACTCCAGCACGACGAAACGTCCGTGCTGCACTCCCCGCGCGCTCTCGATGCGGTAGAAGAACATGCCGGGCGTAAGCCGCCCGCCGCGTTCGTCGCGCCCATCGAGTTCGAAGCGATGCGTTCCCGCCGCGGCGTCGATGCTATCGAACAGCCCGCGCACCCGCCGTCCGTTCACATCGTAGATCCCGACGCGCAACGGGCCCCGGGTTGCGAGTGCCAGCGCCAGAGTCGCGCGGCCTCGGAACGGATTCGGCATCACGGTCGGGCGTTCGAACATGACTGCCCCCGCTTCCTCTTCACGCGATCCGAATCGCGACGCCATCGCGGGTGGGGCAACCTCGCGGATCGACACGTCGTCGATCAGGATCTCAGCCGTCGGCAGATTGGGACTGCCGAGTATGTGCAGATCGAGCGTCGAACCGGCGGCCCCGGTGACATGTTCGACGACGATCTTGGTCCACTTGGGCGTGAGTTCGAGTCGCGGCGAATAGGTGGCGACACCGACCGCCGCGGGGCCGAGGTACTCGCGAATCCGGATCTGCCTGGTTCCGCTGCGGGCCTCGCCGCGCACCCAGCAGCTCACGCGATAGCGCTTGCCGGCTGTGATGCCGGAGTTCCACACCCAGTTGGGACTGTCGTTGATGCCGTAGGTGCCGGTGGAATCCGGGCTCGGCCGTACGCGCAGCGCGAAGGTGCCGGTGCGTCCGCCGGGCACGCGTTCGAGCGATGATGCGCGATAGCCCTTCCAGCCGTAGACGAGTCCATCCTCGAACGACGGGTTGCCCACCAGATTAGACGGCAAGGAAGCCACGCGAATCTCGGTGGTGGACGTGACGTCGATCTGGCTGGCGCCGCGGAACTCGACGTGATAGGAAGCACCGCCGTCCTCGACTTCAGGGGTCCAGCGCAACACGCCGCGGGCATTCCCGGGATCCACCGTGAAGGTCGCGTTGTTTCCTTCCGGGAGTACCGAAAGATCCGCAGTGAGCGCACGGAGGCCGCCGCCCAGTGGATCGGTGGCCGTGACGACGACTTCCACCGGACTGCCCGGCGTTGCATCGACGATGGCCGGAGAAGTGACGAACGGCGGGTTGCCGATCTGCCGGACAGCAACCTGATCGAAACGCACGTCGACTCCGGGTTCGAAACCCGTGGCGATGATCTGGAAGTCGATGGTCGCGCCCGGGGCGAAGGAGACGATTTCGCATTGCAGGTAGCGCCATACCCCATCGGGCGTGATGGGGCCGGTCGTGACCGTTTGAGTGCGCAGCCGGTTCGAATACTCGCGCGCGCGAAGCTCCACATGAGCGCGGCCGGCGGGCTTCATCACGTATGCGCTGAATCGATACCGAAGGCCCGCGGCCGGCGTCGCCGCCACCGTGTTGGGAGAATCGTTGGCCCCGAACTCGCCGGTCGTATCCGGCCCGACCAATTGCAGCGCGAAGGCGCCATCGTAGCCGCCTTCGATGCGTGCGAGCGTGGCGCCGCCGATCGGAGTCCAGGCGGCGGTTGAAGTCTCGAATGATCCGTCGCGAACGAGGTTCGGCCCTTCGTTCGACAGCACGGTGAACGGAGTCAACGATGACGCCGAACCTGCGAGTGTGGATACGGTCAACGCTCCACTCGCGGCACCCTCTGGAACCGTGGCCCGGATGAGCGAATCGTTGGCCACCACAAACGCGCCATCGAGTCCGGCGAAGCTGACGTGGGTCGCACCGGTGAAGTTGTGTCCGGCGAGTGTGACGATCGTTCCCGCAAGACCGCTGCGCGGTTCGAACGACACGAGCCGCGGGGCCACGAAGAACATTCCGCTTGATTCGCCGGGGCCCGCGGGAGTCGTGATGGTGATCGGCCCGGTGAGGCCACCCGTGGGCACGATCGCGCGAATGAATGTGCCCGAGATAATCTCGAACGCGGCTGCCACGCCGCCGAAACGCACCGAAAAGGTCTGCTCGAAGTAGCGTCCGGTGATTGCCACCAGCGCTCCGGGATATCCGACTCCGGGTGCAACGTTATCGATCCGCGGCACACTGGTGGCGCCAACGCGGAACGGAATCGGTGAAGAGCCGGCACCTCCAGGGTTCACCGCGACGATCGGGCCATTGGTCGTGCCATCCGGCACGGTGGCGCGGATCAACGTATCGCTCGGCACGGCGAACGAGGCGGCGCGTCCGTTGAATTGCACGGCCGTGGTGCCCGTGAAGTTGTAACCGTGCAGGGATACGATCGATCCTACGGCCGCGTCGTTCGGACTGAACGACTCGATGACCGGAGCCGCCATGAAGATGTTGACGCTCCTGCCGGTGCCGCCGGGACCGCTGACCGTGATCGGTCCGGTGCGCGCGCCGATGGGCACGGTGGCGACGAGTACCGCATCCGAGGACACGGTGAACGTCGCCGAAGTCCCGCCGAACCCGACTAGAGTTGCGCCCGTAAACTGCGATCCGTTGACGGTGACGACAAGGCCAGGACGTCCCACGGCGGGCGTGAACCCGTTCACGATCGGCTGAGACGCGAGGGTCACGGTGAACGAAGTCGCGGACTGGGCCGTGCCGGCGGGAGTCACCACCGTGATGGAACCGCTGGTGGCCCCTGCGGGAACCGTGGCCACGATATAGCCCGGATCCCGGGTGAAAATCGCATCGACGCCGTTGAACCGCACGGCGGTCGCTCCCTCGAAATTGCGGCCATGAATCTCTACCCGCGTTGCCACAGGACCCAGGGTCGGGGAGAACGACGTGATCGCCGGAGCCACGATGAAGTCCGTGTCGCTTCCGTCGAACCCGCTGAACGACGTGACGGTGATCTTGCCGCTGCGCGCAAGTTCGGGAACCGTGGCGGTGATGACTTCGTTCGAAACGACCGTGAAGGCGGCAGACTCACCGCCGAACCGAACCGACGAAACGCTGCTCAAGTTCGCACCGTGGATCGTCACGATGATCCCAGGCGCGCCGGTCGCGGGGTTGAATGAGACGATCTGAGGCAAGGGGCCCGGCGTGCCCTGCCAGAACGCCGAGGTCGACAGCAGCGTGTTCGTGATCTCCGGATCGTTGTTGTACTCGAGCGGCTGGAACAGCTGCATCCCCTGCAGGGTGATCCGTACCGGCGTTTCGCATCCCACGCACGTGCCCGCATTGCCGGGCAGCAACGACGCTTTGAATGCGTAGTATTCGGCTGTGGGACTGAGCGCGCGTGGGCTGTCGGCCGGAATCGCGTACTGCACGCGCAAGCGCGCGGCACTGGCGCCCTGCCAGTGCACGTCGTAGGCATAGCCTCCGAAGGCGAGTCCCGAGGTGGCATCGGCGCAGGTCGATGGACCCGATGTGAAGTCGAAGCTCGTGGCGATTCCGCCCGTCCCCCGGCACTGTCCTACGCCGTGCTTCCACCAGTCGGGAAGCTCGGGAGTGCTCGACTCGATCAACATTTCTGCCGAGGCGCCGACGAAGTGGTTGACGCCCGCCGGAGGAATGAACGACGCGACCAGCGTGGGAGGAATTCCCTTCGCGCCATCGCAGGCGATCGAATAAACCGATGTGCCGGCGGCGCCGCAGTCATTCCACGAGAGATTGATGCCTTCGGCCGAAGCTGCGCGGACGAACGTCAGAGCGAACAGCGCGAGCATGGTGGTGAACGATCCGATTGCGGATGCCGGGATACCCCGGGATCGGGACAGCGGCGCGAAGCGCCAGCGACATGACGGCCACATGCGAAACCCCCTTGAGAAACGAACCAGGATGAAGAACTCACGGGCCACGCAAGCATGGTGCCGCCGACGGCTGGGCGCCGGAAGTCGTTCCTAAGGCGCTGAGGCGGCGCGTTCTATCGCTGGGCGTTTGCGGGGGCGTGGGGGGCCGCGTCGAGTCTGATTTTGAAGAAGTGTCAGGCCGGGCTGACGGTTCGCGAGGTCGTGGGCCGGCTAGTCGTTCGCTGCGGCGCTGGCCGCAGCACGTTCGCCGGCTCGCCGCGAGGGCCACACCACACTCAGTCCGAGTGCGATCAGCACCACCAGCATGCAACCGATCACGTTGTACCAGAGGAACGAGATCTTCGTGAGCTTGAAGCACACGATCACGGCGACCTCGGCGATGAGTGCCGCGATGAACACGGGCGTGCCGCCGACCCGCTTCACGTAAAAGCCCGTGAGGAAGATGCCGAGGATTGTGCCGTAGAACAACGATCCCAGAATATTGACGGCCTCGATCAGCGAGCCGAGCCGGTTTGCGAACTCGGCGAATCCGACCGCGAACAGGCCCCAGAATGCGGTGGCGATCCATCCAATCCTGACTTCGTGCTTGGGATTGTAAGCGCCGCGCGCGAACCACCTCTTCCACACATCGACGACCGTGGTCGAGGCGAGCGCATTGAGTTCGGCCGACGTCGACGACATCGATGCCGCGATGATCGCCGCGAGCATGATGCCGATGAGTCCGGCCGGGAACTGCTGGAGCACGAAACTCAGAAAGATGTAGTTGGTGTCGCTGGACTGGGCTTTGGGATCGGCGCTGCGGATCAGGTCGACGGCACGGGTGCGCGCGGCAGTGAACTCGGTTTGTGCTGCGCCGAGTTCGGTCCGTGCGCGGGCCTCCGCCGCGCGATCGCCGGTGTGGCGCGCGGCGACGAGTTCGCGTGCGCGTTCGCGGCGGACTTCGAAGGCGCGCACGTGCTCGGCTTCGATCGCCGCGAACTCCGCAGCGTGCGGCCCGCTGCGGACCTTGTGCACTTCGACGGGATTGAAGAACACGGGCGGCGTGTTGAACTGGAAGAACACGAAAACCATCAGGCCCACGAACAGGATCAGGAACTGCATCGGGATCTTGGCGAGTCCGTTGAACAGCAGTCCGAACCGCGTCTGCGCCACCGACTGGCCGCCGAGATAGCGGCCAACCTGCGATTGATCGGTGCCGAAATAGGACAGCGCTAGAAAGAAGCCGCCGATCAACCCTGACCAAAGTGTGTAGCGGTTCTGCGGATCGAGTGACGTGTCGATGGCCTGTGTGCGCCCGAGGCTGCCCGCGACGTGGAGCGCGTCGCCGAGCGACACGCCATCAGGCAACGCGAGCACGACCAGCACGATCGCCATCGCGAGCCCGCCCATCATGAGCAGCAGCTGTTGATACTGCGTGTGATTCACGGCCTTGGTGCCGCCGGTGGTCGTATAGATCACGACCAGGCCGCCCAGAACCAGGCTCGTCACGTGCAGGTTCCAGCCGAGCAGCACCGACAGGATGATCGCGGGCGCGTAGATCGTGAGGCCGGCCGCGAGGCCACGCTGGATCAGGAACAGGATCGCCGCGAGCGTGCGAGTCTTCGCATCGAAACGCGTCTCGAGATACTCGTAGGCGGTGAACACTTTGAGGCGCCGGTAGATCGGCACCGCGGTCACGCACAGCACCACCATCGCGAGCGGCAGTCCGAAATAGAATTGCACGAAGCGCATGCCGTCGACGTAGGCCTGGCCGGGTGTCGAGAGGAACGTGATCGCACTCGCCTGGGTCGCCATGATCGCGAAGGCGACGTTGGTCCACGGCAGCGTTCGGTCGGCGAGCAGATAGCCGTCGAGATCGCGGCTGCCGCGGCCGCGCCAGATGCCGTAGACGGTGATGA
>JANLWX010000131.1:0-31467 GCA_031364845.1 Candidatus Eiseniibacteriota bacterium | reverse complement strand
CGCAAGGCTCGCTTCCGGCCCGCCGGGTTCAGCTTTGGCCGGTCGGTTTCGCACCCGCTGGACGCCTCACAGAATTTCAGGTCGCTACCGCTTCGCGTCCCTCCCTTCTGTCCAAGCTGGCTTGGTCGCACACTGTCTTCGGAGACAGTTCATGTCTCTCTTCGGTCCGAAGGACCGAAGAAGTCTGTCCAGACACTCGCTCGCCTTCTGCGATCGAGGGCACAACTGTCCGCGAAGACAGTTGCGCTTCACCGACTGCGAATGCATTCGCATCAACAGGAGTCTGCGCCTCCGGGGTCCGCGCTCGCGGCAGCGCCCGCACCCTCGTCGCGACGTCCTCCTGCGGATACCTCTCCGCCAGCAGTTTCTTGATCTCGCGACAACTCCTGTGCGTCACGGCCGCAAGAAGCTCGTCCACATTCCGGCGTGTCATGTGCGGCTTCAACAGGATCAGCCCGCTCAGATGCACTCGATTCTCCGCGAGCGCGTCATAGATCGCCGGGAACCGCCGCGCCATTCGAGCGGCGCGAATGCGCTTGTACGCGGCCGGCTCGGAGAAGTGCAGGATATCAACGCAGTACGAGAACATCGAAGAATGGGCGGCCGCCCGGAACAGCTTGCGGGCGTCGACTTCACCAATGTAGAGGACCAGCTTCGCGGTGTGCGTGCAGCCTCCAGCGACGAGTGTCGCGAGACCCTGCTGCACGACCTGATCGGTGAGATGGGAAAGTTCGCGTTTCATGTTCCCTCCGCGCGTGACGAAGATGTATCCGGTCGCGGGGGCGATGAACACGCAGTGATTCTACCTCGAGCATTTTCGGCGCAAGGAGAACCGAGGAGTGGGCAATATCGCGTGCTTCGCGAGATTTTTCCGACCCGATCACGTTGGGCGCACAGCCGCGTGTCTCCGGGCCGTATGTCGCGCATCCCGAAGGGCGGCGTGGAGTTCGCGATGACCCCGCTCAAATGAGCGTCAAGGGGAAAGATGCCGGTATGCCCGCCCATCCCCCATCACCTCACCCGCCTCACTTGAGGTATCGTCATCTCCGCCGCGCCGAACCGACCGACCTCCCGCAGGAGATCCACCATGTGCCGGAACATCAAGACATTGTTCAACTTCGATCCACCCGCCACCGACGAGGAAGTGCGCGCGGCTTCGCTCCAGTTCGTGCGCAAGCTGACCGGCTTTACGGCGCCCTCGCGCGCCAACGAGACGGCGTTCTCGAGCGCAGTCGTTGACATCGCGGCAGTTGCGCGCGCCCTGCTCGACTCGATGGTGACCTCCGCTCCCGCGAAGGACCGCGAAATCGAGGCCGCCAAAGCGCGTGAACGTTCGGCGATCCGGTTCGGCACGAACAATTAGCAACGCCCCGCCGCCCTTGACCGCGCGCGATCTCAGCGGTAAGAACCTCGGCGACATCACCCATCCGGGGCGCCTTCGGCGCCTGCCGTCCGACCGAGGATCGACCTCATGATGCCCGAACGCCCGACCCACAGCGGTGAGTTCAAATCGCGCCGCACGCAGAACTGGCTAGTGCTCGGTTTCACGTACGCCGCGATGTACATGGCCCGCTACAATTTTCCGCTCGCGAACAAGGCGCTCTCGGACACCTACGGCTGGGACAAGGCGCAGGTCGGCGCGATCATCAGCACCGCCACGCTGGTCTATGGCGTCTCAGCGTTGTTCAACGGACCGATCGCCGACCGCTTCGGCGGGCGGCGCGCCATGCTGATCGGCGCGATCGGTGCCTTGATCTTCAACATCATGTTCGGCCTCGGCGCCTATCTCGGGTTCCTCGGCACTGGCCCGCTGCTGCTCGGATACCTCGCGACGACGTGGACGCTGAACATGTACTTCCAGTCGTACAGCGCGCTCGCGCTCATCAAAGTGAACTCGGGCTGGTTCCACGTCACCGAACGCGGCGTGTTCTCGGCGATCTTCGGCTCGATGATCCAGAGCGGTCGCTTCCTCGTGTTTCTGCTGCTCGCAACCCCGTTCGTGATCGCGCTGCCGTGGCAATGGCGCTTCTTCATACCGGCCGGCATCGTTGCGGTGATGGCGGTGTTCACCTACCTCGTGGTCCAGGACTCACCCAAAGAGGCGGGTCTCGGCGACTTCGATCCGCAGGATGCGACCAGCGGCGACACCGAGAAGATCACGCTCGGCTACGTCGCGCGCAAGGTGTTCACGAATCCGATCGCGATCACGATCGCGATTGCCGAGTTCTGCACCGGCCTCGTGCGCCAGGGCTTCGAGCAGTGGTTCCCGCGCTACATGCAGGAAGTGCAGCACCTCGAACTCGACAATCCGATCTTCCAGAAGAACGCGTTGATGGTGGTGGGCGCCGGCATCGCGGGCGCGTTCATCGCGGGCTTCGCGTCGGACAAGATCTTCGGACACCGCCGCCCGCCGGTCGCGCTGATCGGCTACGTGCTGCAGGTCGGCGCGCTCTACGTCGTGTGGAAGGCACCGAGCCTCGAGCTCGTGATCGTCGCGTTCATCGTGAACTCGATGGCGATCTCAATGGTGCACTCGATGCTCTCGGGCACCGCCTCAATGGACTTCGGCGGCAAGCGCGCCGCCGCGACCGCCGCCGGCATGTTCGACGGCATGCAGTACGTGGGCGGCTCGTTCGTCGGTTTCGGCATGGGCTGGATGCTCGAGAAGTACGGCTGGGGCGCGTGGGGTCCGAGTATGATCGGCTTCGCGGTACTCGGGGCGATCCTGATGGCCACGCTGTGGAACGCGCGGCCGCGGGCGGGATCGAGCGCACACTGAGCATGGACGTTCACGATCACAATCGAGGCGCGTGGGATGCGCTCGTCGAGCGCGGCAATCGCTGGACGATACCGGCATCGCACGAGACGATTGCCGCCGCGCGGCGCGGCGAGTGGGAGATCGTGCTCACGCCAACGCGGCCGGTGCCGCGCGCGTGGTTCCCTCCGCTCGCGGGACTCGAGGTGCTGTGCCTCGCCTCGGGCGGCGGCCAGCAGGGACCGATCCTCGCGGCCGCGGGCGCGCGCGTGACCGTGCTCGATCAGTCTCCGCGCCAGCTCGCTCAGGATCGCGCGGTCGCGGAGCGCGAAAGACTCGATATCCGGACGGTCGAAGGCGACATGGCCGACCTGGGCATGTTCGAGGACGAGGCCTTCGCCCTCGTCTTTCATCCGTGTTCGAACTGTTTCGCCGAGGATGTGCGGCCGGTGTGGCGCGAAGCGCACCGCGTGCTGCGCCCGGGCGGCGTGATGCTCGCCGGGATCGTGCAGCCGATCCTGTTCGCGTTCGACGAAGCGCGCGCCGAACAGGGCGAGCTGGCCGGCAAGTATCCGCTCCCTTACTCCGACCTCGAGCGGCTGACGCGCGCCGAGATCGAATCGCGAGCCGCGGCCGGTGAGCCGCTGTCGTTCAGCCACTCGCTCGACGCGCAGATCGGCGGACAGCTCGAAGCCGGGTTCGTGCTGACCGGATTCTACGAGGACACCTGGGACCTCGAGCCGCTGTCGAGTTGGTTTCCGCCTTACTTCGCGACGCGCGCGCTCAAACCGCTTCCATCACCGCGAGCGTGAGGTCGTCCTCGAGCGGGCGTCCCGCCGCGAACGTCGCGAGGGCGGCACGCAGCTTCGAGAGCAGCATCGCACCGTTCACCGAATCGCGCGCCGCTTCGACCAACGCCTCCTCCAGCCGCGCCGAACCGAACTGCTCGCCGCCCGCGTTGCGCGCCTCCAGGATTCCGTCGGTGTAGAGCAGCAGGCGGTCGCCGCGCTCGAACGCATGCATGCGCGGCGCCTCGGGCCGGTAGGCCAGCGACGGATGAACGATCGGGATCGTCGACTCGATGCGCGCGAGTGAACCCTGAGCGCTCACGATGAGCCCGGGCGGATGGCCGGCATTCACGTATTCGATCTGGTTCGCTCCGCGATCGACGCGCGCGCACAGCGCGGACACGTAGCGCCCGACCGGGAACAACGCGCTCGATGCGGCGATGCGCTGCATCACGACCTCCGGCGCGAACGCCTTCCCCTCCGCCGCGCGGAACGCGAGCTTCACCATGCCCGTCAGCATCGCCGCTGACGCGCCGTGTCCCGAGACATCCGAGATCAGGAATGCGGGCCCGCTCTCGGCGAGCACGTAGTCGAAGAAGTCGCCGCCCAGTGCTGCCGACGGCTCCCAGTGCAGGGCCACGCGCACGCCTTGGCCTTCGGCCGCGCGCTCGGGCAGCAGTTGTTCCTGGAACACGCGGCCCGCGGCCATCTCGGCTTCGAGTTCGGCGACGTGCGCGCGATGTGCGACATCGAGCCGGCGCAATTCGACGCAGCGCTCGACCAGCGTCAGCAACACGTCGCGGTCGAACGGCTTCGTGAGGAAGAAGAACGCGCGCTCGCGGATCGCCCGCACCAGCCGCGCGTCACGCTCGTCGGTGCTGCCCGTCATCAGGATCACGTCGATCCCCGACTGCAGCTCGGTCAGCTTTGCCATCAGCGCGAAACCGTCCATCTCCGGCATCCGCACATCGAGGATCGCGAGATCGAAACGCGCCAACGCGGCGATCTCGAGCGCCTGACTCGGCAGCCGTGCCGTGCGCACCTCGTAGAGCGGCGTGAGCACGCGCTCGACCGCGCGCAGCATGCCCGGCTCGTCGTCCACCACCAGCAGCCGCGCGCGGGCCACGTTTACGACTCCGTCATCACGGACACGGACGCGTCCTCGGCGATGCGCGGCAGCCTCAGCAACACGCGGGTTCCGACGCCGACCGAACTCTCGATCGTCAGCTCGCCGCCGGCCTCGGACACGATCGAGCGGCAGGTCGAGAGACCGAGCCCCGAGCCGTGCTCCTTCGTGGTGAAGAACGGCCGTTCGATCTCGCGCAGCATCTCGGGCGGCATGCCGATGCCGGTGTCGACGACGGTGATCTCGAGCATTGAAGCCGCGCCATGGGCTTCAATCGTGAGCGTGCCGCCGCCCGGCATCGCGTCGCGCGCGTTGCTGAGCAGGTTGAAGAACAGCCGCTCGAGATCGCTCGGGCCGCACCGCACCGGCGGCAGGCCGTCGGGCATCTGCACGATCAGCGCGACCTTCTGCTTGGCGAGGCCGTCGCGCAGCAGATCGCACGCGCTCGTCACCGCGCGCGGAACATCCGCCGCTCCCGCCACGCGGTTGGTGCCGCGCGCGAAGCGCAGCATGCGGCCGAAGATCTCGCGCGTGAGCTGCAGCGAACCTTCGACCCGCTCGAGGTCATCGCCGAGCAGCGCCGGATCGAGGCGGCCGGCGTCGAGTTCGACGCGCATCTGCTGCACCAGCGGAAGCACCTCCCCGAGCGCGTTGTTCACGTCGTGCGCGACGCCGCGCGCCAGATGAGCGAGCGCGTTCTGGCGCTCGATCTTGAGCATGCGCTCCTGCAGCGTCTCAATCGTCTGGGCCCGCTGGAGCGCCAGCGAGGCGAGCAGCGTGAAGCGCTCGACGATGCCGCGCTCCCATTCGGCGAACGATCCGCGATGGAGCTCCGACACTTTGAGGATTCCGAGCGGTCCCTGGCGCGTGCCGAGTGCCGCCACCAGCATCGCGCCCTCGTCGGGCCGCGGCGGGGCACCAAGCCCGCTCGAATCGAGCAGCTCTGCGAGCGGGGTGGCGCCGAGTGCCGTCCACTCGTTCCACCCGGCCACGCCGTGATCGAAGCCAAAGACCACACCATCGCCGAGCAGCTTCGCGAGATCGGCGGTGAGCGACACCGTGGTGCCGATCAGCGTGCTCTTACCCTTCTGATACGCCACCTGCTCGGCGACCAGCTCGAGCGCCGACTGCCCGGGATTCCAGATCCACAGTGCTGCCGAGTGGTCGTAGCGCGTGAGCTGATGGAGTCCATCCAGGATCTGATAGTAGAGATCCTTGGGCGGCAGCTCGCGCATCATCTTGCCGTCGATGCGCGAGCGCACTTCCGACAGCCGCTCGCGATCGAGGCGCTGAACATGCTCGGAGATCTCGGACGCCACGATCGCCAGCGCGCGCGGCGCCCCGTCCGGGAAGCGGCCAGAATCCTTTTCGAGCACGATCATCCCCCACGGCCGCCCGCGCCGCTCGAGACGCGCGACCACGGTGCCCGAGGGCACCGGCGCCTGGCGGTTCTCGAGCAGCGTCGTGATGAGCGCGAGATCACACGCGGCGCCCTCGGGATACACGAACACCGGAGCCGCCTGCTCCATGCCCGGCTCCAGCACGGCGATCGCCGAGCGGTCGGCCTCGAAGTGCTCAAGCGTGGCACGCAACACGTAGCGCAGCACCTTCTCCGGCTCGCGCACGCCGGCGAGCTGCGAGCGGGTCTGGTGCAGGAAACGATGGACGTCGAGGTCGGTGGTGGTCGAGGACATGGGCGCGCATCCTACCGCATGCGGGCGCCCGCCACTCGCTCCTCGCCGCAGTAGATGTTCATGCGCCCTTCGCGCAGGAATCCGATCAGCGTCATGCGCGCGGCCACTGCCAGCTCGACGGCGAGCGACGACGGCGCACCGACCGCGACCAGCACCGGAATCCGCGCGCGCGCGGCCTTGAGCACGATCTCGGCTCCCGCGCGGCCACTCACCCACAGAATCCCGGCGGGCGCCGGATAGCGGCCCGCTTCGAGCAGCCAGCCGCACACCTTGTCGACGGCGTTGTGACGGCCGACATCCTCGCGCAGCACGTGAACTTCGAGCGTCGCGTCGCACCATGCCGCGGCGTGGATGCCGCCGGTCGCGGTGAACGCCTCCTGTGCCGCGCGCAGGCGCGCGGGCAGCGCGAGCAGGGCTTCCGCTCCGAACGGTTCGCCCGCCGGCGCCGCGGCGAGGCCCGCGCGCAGCGAGTCGAGGTGCGCGCGACCGCACAGACCGCACGCCGAGGTCGAGGCGAAGTGGCGTTCGAGCTTGCTCCAGTCGAGCGCCACACCCACGGCCAGCTCGATTTCGATCGCGTCCGATTCCTCGGCGCAGGTGCCGAGGCGTTCGGCGGCACGTGTCACGTCGGCGCGCGCGCGGATCACTTTCTCCGCGGCGAGGAATCCCAGCGCCAGTTCGCGGTCGTGCCCCGGCGTGCGCAGCGTCACCGCGAGCGAACGCCCCCCGACTTCGATCGCGAGCGGACGCTCGACCGCGATGCGGTCGTCGAGCCGCGTCGCCGAGCTGCCGGTCACGCGCGTCACCGGATGGACCGTGGTCCTCAGTTCCACGTCATCGGCACCTTCCTGCGCGCCCGCACTCAGCAAAGGCGCGCGAGCTCATGGGCGTTTCCGCGCCGGCAGCCCGCCGGAATCAGATCTTCGGATGCACCGTGTGCGTGGCGAAGCTGCCGTCGGCAAGCGGCACCAGTGTGTAGTCGCCGAACATCGCGGGGGCCTCCTGCTGCATCAGCTTCAGCATCGCGACCGCGACCTTGCGGATCTCGACATCGGCATGCTCGCTGCCGCGCAGCTCGATGAAATGCCGCAGCGCGCGGGCATTGCCGGTGACGAAGATTTTTGTCTCCGTGGCGTTAGGCAAAACTGAGCGCGCCGCCTGGCGCGCCAGCTTGCGGCGCAGCGTCTTGTCGGCGACGTCGCCGAACTTGTGCTCCATCCCCGCCACCAGTTGGTCGTAGGCCTCGCGGGTCGCGTTTACGGCGCGCGACCAGATGGCGTGGAGGTCCGGATCCTCCGCGATCACGTCGGGTTCGATGAAGTCCGAGTTGGACTCGTCGACGTAACGCTGCGAGAGCTGCGAATAGGAGAAGTGCCGGTGGCGGATCAGCTCGTGCGTGAACGAGCGCGACACGCCAGTGATCAGAAAGCTCCACACCGCGTGCTCCAGCACCGAGCCGTGGCCGACCTCGACGATGTGCTCGATGAATTCGCGGTTCGTGCGGCGGCCCTTGCCGTACGACATGTAACACACGCGGCCCGCGAGTTCGGCGAGCTGCTCGCCACCGACTTCGGTGTCGGTCTTCCACGTGGCACCATGGTCGCCGAGGAACTGATCGATCGCCGCGGGATCGATGGTCTGGCGTCCGACGAGGTGCACGCTCGGCTCGCGCACGATTCCGAGCGGCTTCGTGTCGCGTGCTTCGGTCACTTCCGTTGCTCCCATATCGACATCCTCCCGTCACGGCATCCGGGCGCGATGCGCCCGGAGTGACGCATCAGTGCTTCGCCTTGGCGACCTCGTCGCGCACGCGCTTCATCACCATGTCCGTCTCATCGTCGCGGGTGTAGAAGTGCGGCGCAAGCCGCAGTCCCACGCCCGGACGGAAATCGAGCAGCACATCCTGCGCCAGCAACGTTTCGCACACTTGCTGGGCGTTCGGAACGTCGAACACGACCGTCCCTCCGCGCCGTTCCGGCGCGCGCGGGGACACCACGCGAAATCCGTACTCGTCGGCGTGGCCCAGCATGCGCGCCGTCTGGCGCAGCGACTTGTCGCGGATCGCCGCGGTGCCGATGCGCGCCACGATCTCGTACCCCTCGCGCGCGCACGTGAAGGCCGCAATGCCCGGAGTTCCGACCCAGAATCTTCGTGGGCCCGCGTGACGCTCGATCGGGCCCGAGTCGAAATCGAACGGCCGCTCGTGCGCCATCCAGCCGGTGACCGCGGGCTCGAGTGTGCGGGCAACGCGAGGGCTGACGTAGAGGTAGCCGGCGCCCGGACCTCCGCACAGCCACTTCACCGAGCCCCCCGTCAGCAGGTCCACGTCCATCGCGGCAACATCGAGCGGAATCGAGCCGACCGCCTGGTAGGCGTCGAGCATGACGAGCGCGCCCATCGCGTGCGCGCGCTCGATGATGCGCTGGACGTCGATCACCTGCGACGTGCGGAACATCACGAGTGAGATCGCGACGACCGCCGTGCGCTCGTCGATCGCGGCCAGGATATCGTCCTCGGCGATCTCGCGGTTCTCCCGCGCGGGCACTCGCACGATCTCGGCCCCGCGGCGCTCGAGGCCCTCGTACAGATAGAGCACCGACGGGAAGTCCTCGGCCGTGCACACGAGACGATTGCGCGGCGCCTTGAAATCGATCGCGGACAGCGCGACGTTCTGGGCACTCGTGCAGTTCTCGAGCATCGTCACGGTGCCCGGTGCGGCGCCGATGATGCCGCCCAGCAGATCGCCGACCTCGGTCGGCAGCGCGAACCAGCCCTCGTCCCACGCGCGGATGCCGCGTGCCTTCCATTGATGCGCATAGAGCCGCAGCGCCTCGTCGACCGATCGCGGCATCGCGCCCAGCGAATGCGAGATGAAATGGAGCGTCGACTCCACCGTCGGGAATTCACGGCGCCACTCGAGCAGCGGATCGTGCGAGGTCGTGGCCGACATCGTCCTAGGCCTTCCCCACGCCCGCGCCATCCGCGCGAGCCGCGGTCGTGCCCAACGCGAGTCGCACCGCTTCGGCGGGATCCTCGGTGACGTGCAGATGCTGGAACAGATGCGGGACCACCATGTCCGGATGACGGAGTGCTGCGACGAACTCGCGCCAGTGCGCCCCTAGCAGCACGATCGGCGCCGCGTGGCGGCCGCCGGTCGCGACCAGCGTCCACGTGAGGAACAACTCGTTGAGCGTGCCGATGCTTCCCGGCAGCACGATGAAGCCGTCGGCGCGGTCCACGAGATAGCGCAGCCGCTCGTAGAGGTCCGCGGTGTGCACGCGCTCCTTGACCCACGCGTTCACCGGTCCGCGCTTCTCGAACAGCTCGACCGTCACCCCGATCACATGCCCGCCGGCCTCGTGCGCGCCCTTCGAGCAGGCCTCCATCGTTCCGTTGTAACCGCCTGTCATCACGGTCGCTCCGGCGCGCGCGATCTCGCGGCCAAGTGCCAGCGCGAGATCGTAGGCCGGATCGCCCGGCTGGACGGCGCTGCTGCCGAATGCGGCGATCAACGAAGATGCGGTCACGGTCAACGCTCCTCGGGACGGGTCATCAGGGAGGCGGATGCTGTCGCGGCGGCGGCCCTCGCCGCCCGGAGTTTCCGCACGGCCATCTTGCCACGACCGCGCGCCTTCGGCCAGTGTCGAGCGATGCACATGATCCTCGCGGACGCGAGCCGCCTGCGTGAAGGCGGAGGCCTCAGGTTCCAGGCGACGCTGCATGGCGTCACCCGCGACGCGTTCGTCGTGCGCTACAAGGGCGCGCTCCACGCCTACGTCAACACCTGCCGGCATCAGTCGCTGCCGCTCGACTTCGGCGACGCGCGGTTCTTCGACGACGAATACGATGCGATCGTGTGCTGCCAGCACGGCGCGCGCTACCGGCCGGAGACCGGCGAGTGCTTCGAGGGCCCGTGCGTCGGCGCGCGGCTCACGCCGCTCACGGTCGAGGTTCGCGAAGGCGCGCTCTGGTGGGTGCCACGAGGCGCGTCGTGACGCCGAGCGTGGGTCGCCATCCGGATTCGTGGATCGCGGCCGGCGATGCGCTATTCGATCAGGCCGGTGTCCTGAACCCGCTCACTCCCGGCCCATCGTCCTCAGATACTCACGGTCCCACGCCGCCGGCATGCTCTCGCGCGGTGAATAAGGTCCCGGCTCGTAGCGCCGCGATGCGATCCCGAGCTGGCTGCGCTCGACGATGTCCCAGTCCTGCCGGTTGGTGAGGTCCCAGAATTCGATCGCGTCCTGGATGTTGTTCTCGCCGCTCGCCAGCACGTCGGGGTGGAACAACCACTCCGACTCCACCACGGTCCGATCGGCGGCGACCGGATGGACGAGATAGTAGTTGACGTAGTCCGGGTGCACGCTCAGCAGCAGATTCGGCATGAGCGTGTAGTAGTAAGCACGGCGCCAGTCCGATTCGGGAACGGTATCGCTCACGCGCCGCCCGCATGCGCGCCCGGTCATGGTGGCGCTTTCGTTCGGCGCCTTGATCTCCATGTAGCCACCCAGGAACGCGCCCTCGATCAGATCGTTCGCCCCGCTCTGATAGGGCAGCACCGTGGCGAGCTTGGGGTGAATGGTCGGACAGTGCAGGCACTCGGAGTAGTTCTGGAACACCAGTTTCCAGTTGGCCCGCACGTCGTAGCGCACCCGATGGCCGACCACGAGCTTCCCGATGCCGTAACGCGCGAGCCGGCCGCGCATCGTGGCCCACGTGGCTTCGAACGACGGCGAGCCGCGGTCGATGTTGACGAAGACGAAGCCGTCCCACTCGGCGACCGCCGCCTCGTGCAGCGGATAGTCGGCCTTGTCGAACCCCGCCACTTCGTGCATGTGCGGCGCGCCGATGAGGCGACCGTCGGTCCCGTAGGTCCAGGCGTGGTAGGGGCACTGGATCGATTCGTTGAAGTGGCCCGATGACTCGAGGCAGATCCGGGTGCCACGGTGGCGGCACACATTGAAGAACGCGCGAACCTTGTCCTCACGGTCCCGGGTGACGATCAGCGACTCTCCCGCGACCTCGCGCACCATGAAGTCACCGGGTTTCTCGATCGCGGTCGCACGTCCCGCGCAGTTCCAGCCGCGCGCGAAGAGGCGCTCGCGCTCCTCGGCGTGGATCACGTCCGACGTGTAGTACTCACCGGGCAGCGTGTGCGCTCCGGGCCGGTAGGTGGTCGCGGTACGGTGGAATTCGGTCATCGGGAATCTCCCCGGCGCCTCGGATTCTCCAGCATGCGGCGCGCGGCGAGCCATCCCGGCCCGCCCACGACTCCGGGTCCGGGATGGGTGCCCGCACCACCCAGATAGAGTCCGCCGATCGGCGTCGTATGCCGGCCGAAACCCGCCACCGGCCGCATGAACAGGATCTGGTCCAGTCCCAGCTCGCCCTGCGACGCCGCGCCCTCGCGGAGACCAAAGTGCCGCTCGAGGTCGGCCGGTGTGAGCGCGACGCGATGCAGCACGTGCGAGGCGAACCCCGGTGCGCACTCCTCGATCGCCGCGTCCACGCGCGCCATCAGACTCTCGCGCCGCGCGTCGTCCCACGTGGCCCCATCATCCAGGCGGTAGGGCGCGTATTGAACCCGCGCCACCATCACGTGACTTCCGGCGGGTGCCAGCTGCGGCGATCGCAATGTGGGCACGGTGATCTCAACGTGCGGCCGCTCCGACACCGCACCGTACTTGGCGGCATCGGCCGCCTTCTCGAGCGCCACCATGCTGCTCGTGAGCGATACGATGCCCGCACGCCCCTCTGTAGAGAGACCGCGGATCTCGGGCAGTTCATCGAGCGCGTAGAGCACGAACGCGGTGCAGCCGCGGTGGCGTACGTTCGACACCGCGTGGGCGAACTCGGGATCGAGCCACACCGGGTCCACCCAATCGAGCAGCGTGGTCGCCGGTGCCGCGGTCGAGAGCACCGCGCGGGCAGCGATCTCTTCGCCGCCCGCGAGCGTCACGCCGGCAACCGCGTCGTCCTTCACCAGAATCCGCGCGACGGTGGCCCCGGTCCTGAGTTTCGCCCCGGCCTTCCGCGCGGCGGCTTCTGCCGCCTGGGTGAACGCCGCCGGCCCACCGCGCCACGGCAACCGGCCGCGCACCGAACCGGACGGTGCTCCGACCAGATGATGGAGCAGGACGAATCCGGTCCCGCCCGAGCGCGGGCCCTGGCTGTGTTCCAGCACCCCGCCCGGCGCGATCGCGGCCTTGAGGGGCTCGCACTCGAACCGGTCGTCGAGCAACTCGCACACCGACATCGGAAGCATGCGGAGGAACTCGATCATGTCGGCAGGCCCGAGACCGCGGAACTTCCGCCCGAGTCCCGCAAGAGCCAGCAACTCACCCGGCGCGCGCGTGTCGATATCGGGGGCCGGCAGCATGTAGAGCGCCCCGAGGAACTCGGCAAGGCGGTGGAGCTGTGTCGTGAACGCGGGCCATTGCGCCGCATCCGTACTCGACCACTCGCGTATCGCTTCGGCGGCGCGGCCGGCGTCGCGCGAGAGCATGAGGAACCGCCCGGGCTCTGCCATGACGGTGATCGCCGCATCGGCCGGAGCGAACTCGAGGCTACCGATCCCGAGCGTCCGTGCGATCGGCGACGGCAGCCAGCCGCCCTCGATCGCGAGCGGCGCCGCGCGGAACCCGGGCGCAAACTCCAACTCGCGGGCCTGACCGCCCGCTTGGTCCTCGACCTCGAGCACCAGCACTTGGAGCCCGGCCTGCGCCAGCACCGTGGCGGCAACGAGGCCGTTCGCTCCGGCCCCGATCACGATCACATCCGCCGCGCGTGCGGTCATCGCGAAGCCCTGAGGATCTCGAGCGCTGCGAGCCGGCCCGACGCACCCATGATGCCGCCGCCGGGATGCGTGCCCGCTCCGCACTGCCAGTAGCCGCGGATCGGCGTGTGGTAGCGCGCCCAGCGCGGCACCGGACGCAGGAAGAAGAGCTGCTGCAGCGCCAGCTCGCCCTGAAAGATGTTGCCCTCGGAGAGTCCGGTGATGCGCTCGATGTCCATGGGGGTGAGCACCTGCCGATGCAGGATCAGCGATTCGATGTTGGGCGCGTAGCACGCCAGCGTCTTCACCACCGTGTCGCCGAACGCCTCGCGCCGCTCATCGGTCCAGCCGCCGTCGAGCGCATAGGGCGCGTACTGGACGAAGATGCTCATCACGTGTTTCCCGGGCGGCGCCATGCCGGGATCGATCATCGAGGGAATCACGATGTCCATGTACGGATTCTTCGAGAACTCGCCGTACTTGGCGTCGTCGTATGCGCGCTCGAGGTATCGCACACTCGGACTGATCGAGATCGCCCCGCGCAGGTGCGGCCCCGCCCCGGGCAGGCAGGTGAAGTTCGGAAGCCCCGAGAGCGCCAGGTTCACCTTGCCCGACGAGCCGCGGAACTTGTAGCGGCTCACACCCTCGACCAGGTTGGCGGGCAGGGTCTTGGGCTCGACCAGCCGCGTGAAGGTGACGCGCGGGTCGAGCCCCGACACGACGATGCCGGCGGCGATCTCCTCACCGTTCGCGAGCGCCACGCCGGTCGCCCGCCCCTCGCGCACCAGCACGCGCTCGACCGCAGCGCCGGTGCGGATCTCGGCCCCGTGGGCCCGTGCGGCACTCGCGATCGCGCCGCTGATGGCACCGGTTCCACCCTTCTGGAATCCCCACGCGCGGAACGCGCCGTCGATCTCCCCCATGTAATGGTGGAGCAGCACGTAGGCCGATCCCGGCGAGCGCGGGCCCAGGAAGGTGCCGATGATGCCGCTCGCCGACTTGGTGGCCTTGAGCGTATCGAACTCGAACCACTCGTCCAGATAATCGGCGCTGCTCATGGTCATGAGCTTGTGGAGCGCGTGAAAGTTCTCGGCCCCGAGCGAGCGGAAGTGTCCGCCCACGCGCAGCAGCCCCATGAGGTCGCGCGGCGAGAGCGACGTCGGGTCGGGAGGCACCATCGAGAGGATCGGCCGCACCGCCATCGCCATGTGGTGCATGAGCCGTCCGAAGATCGCCGCGGCATCGGCATCCCGCGGCGAGTGCCGGCGCAGTTCCTCGCGCGACTCGTCGGGGTCGGACCACGAGCCCAGGTAGTCGCCGTTGTCCATCGGCGTGATCGTGCTCTCGAGCGGGAGGATCTGGAGCCCGTGACGCGGCAGATCCAGATCGCGGATGATCTCGGGGCGCAGCAGGCTCACGACGTAGGAGAACACGGAGAACTTGAAACCCGGGAAGATCTCCTCGGTGACCGCCGCACCACCCAGCACCTCCCGGCGCTCGAGCACCAGCGTCCTGCGGCCCGCGCGCGCCAGGTATGCGGCGGCGACCAGGCCGTTGTGCCCGCCGCCGATCACGATCGCGTCGTAGCGGGCGCTCATGACTTCTTTCGCTCCGGATCGAAGAACGGGAGCTTTCGCACCACGGCGTCGGCGGTGCGGCGCCGGTGCTCCACCGTGATCTCGATCTTCACGCGGGTCCCCGGTGCCAAGTGTGGAGCCCTGAGGTGCGCGAGAGCGAGTGACGTCTTCAGGAGCGGCGACCAGCACCCGCTCGTGGCATAGCCGATCGCGTTCCCCTCGCGGTAGACCGGGACGCTCGAGCGCCACGCCACTTCGGGGATCTGGGGCGGCAGATGATGCTCGGCGAACGGACGCGCGAACGACTCCCAGTCGACCTCGAGCCCGGTGAATCCCCATGCCGGGCCGCGCGCGCGCTCCGCCTCGAGCGCCTGACGTCCGTTGTAAGGCCCCTTCCCGCGGCTCACGGCCCAGCCCAGATTGATCTCGAACGGCGAGGACTTGCGCGCTTCGGTGAGGGCATGGTGCGAGGAGAAGTAGTCGACGTCGAGCATGATGAGCCCCGCTTCGATGCGTGCGAGATCCAGCGCCCACACCCCGGCGGGGACGATGCCGAATGGACCGCCGGCTTCGATCAGCGCGTCCCACAGTTCCACCGCGCGGCTCGCATCGACCCACAGTTCGTAGCCCAGGTCCCCGGTGTAGCCCGTGCGTGAGATCGTCACCGGGATGCCCGACACCGTCGTCTCGATCAGGCGGAAGTAGGCAAGATGGCGGAGGTCGGACGGCGACATCTGCTCGAGAATCGCGCGCGACAGCGGCCCCTGGAGTGCCAGCGCTCCGAGCCGCTCGGACACATCCTCGATCACCACCTCCATGCCCCGCGCATTCAAGTGCAGCCAGCGCAGCGACGAGTCCGCGCTCGTGAGCCGGTAGGTCTTTTCGTCGAGCCGGCTCACGGTGCCGTCGTCGATCACCTTGCCCGCCCCATCGCACCACGGCGTGTAGTAGACCTGCCCGACCGCGAGCCGGGTGACGTCGCGCGTGACCATGCGATCCAGCAGTCGTGCCGCGTCGCGCCCGGTGATCCGGTACTTGTGGAGCGGCGACACGTCGAACAACGCCGCCGCGTTACGGATCGCAGCGTACTCGCGCCCCGGATGCGGATCGTAGCTGCTCGCCATCTGGAAACCGGACCAGCGGCGCCAGGTCTGGGCGCGGACCAGCGGCGCGGTGCGCGGATGGAAGGGTGTCGACTTGAGCAGGCTCATGAAGGGTGATCAGTCGCCTCTGCGATTGACGTTGCGCACCACTCCGGGATCGGTCACATCGAGGTATCCCACGAGGCGCGCGTGGCGGCGGATCGCATCGCTCAACGTCTCGGCGGTCGTGTCGCGCGCTATCGCCGCGGCCAGCGCCGGGGACATCGCCACCGGATGTCCGCGATGACGCCGGTAGCGCGGAACGATCGCGTAGGCATACGACGCGCGCTCCTTGGCGGGACACGCGGTGATCGCCGCGCGGATCAACTCGGCGAGCGCGCTGACGGTCGCCGGCTTCACGATCGGATGATCAACCGGCAGCAGCAGCACCGCTTCGGGCTTTTCCTGCAGCGCTTCCTTCAAGCCCGCGCGCGCCGAGTGATACATGCCTTTGCGCCACTCACTGTTGTCGATGAAGTGGACTTCGAAGCCTTCGGATCCCTTCTTCTGGGCGGCAGCCAGTTCCTGGCGCAGTTCGCCGCGTTCGATGAGCGAGGCGAACTCCAGCTCGACCGACTCGCGGATGCGCTTGGCATTCGAGCCCAGCACCACCACCACCTGATCGCACGCGCTCCATAGATGACGCACGCCGCGCGTCAGGAAGCTGCCACCCTTGGTCGTCACGAGCGGTTTCGGAGAACCCATGCGGGTCGATGCACCCGCGGCCAACAGAACACCGACGATCATGCTTCCTCCGAAATCGGGAATGACGACACCGTGAAGCGCGCGGCGAAACAGTACTGCATCATCCCGAACGTCGCGAGACGTGGGGCGCACCGGCGGCCGGCGAATCGGAGTCGTCCGCGGCCGGCACCGAACGCGCGTCGCCCATGGGACGCGCGGGCGGCACCCAGCCCGCCGCAGGCGTCGCGCCGCGACGGGTCGCGATCAGCTCGCCCATCACGCTCACCGCGATCTCCTCGGGCGTGCTCGCGCCGATCGCCACGCCGAGCGGCGTGCGCAGCCGTGCGATGTCGTGGTCGGCGAATCCGCGTGCGCGCAGGCGCAGCGCGAATTTCCGCTGCTTCGGGATGCTGCCGATCATGCCGATGAACCGGAGTGATCGCGGCAGCAGGTGCTGGACGAGGCGCTGATCGAGCGCGTGATCGTGCGTCACGATCACGACGTAGTCGGCGGGCGCGGTTTCGAGCGCGCGCGCGAAATCTGCCGGCTCCTGGACGATCACCGTCGACGTCGGGAACCGCTCCGGCGTCGCCCACTCGGCGCGGCCGTCGACGACCGTGACTTCGAAACCGCAACCCGCCGCGATCGCGGCGAGCGGCTTCGCGATGTAGCCCGCGCCGAACAGCCACAACCGCGGCCGCGGCTCCACCACTTCGAGGAACACCGTCATCTCGCCGCCGCAGCACATGCCCAGTTCCTGCGTAAGGTGCTTCTTCATCACCTCGGAGCCGCCGTCGCGCAACAGCGCGCGCGCATGGTCGAGCACTTCGTTCTCGATTGCACCACCGCCGATCGTTCCGACGGTCGCACCGTCGTCCGCGATCAGCATGTGGGCGCCCGCCTTGCGCGGTGTGAATCCGCGCGACTCGACTACCGTCGCGAGCACGAACCGGCGCCGCGACGCGCGCCATGCGGCCAGCGACTGCCACACATCGTCATCGCCGGTGCGTCCCGGCCGGTCGTCCCAGTTCATTCGTTCACTCCTGCCGCCTCGCGCACCGCGCGACGCACGTAGACCGGCACCATCTCGCGCCGGTAGTCCTGGTCGTAGGCGACGTTGATCAGAGGATGGCACTGCTGGTAGGCGGCGGCACCCAGTGCCTGTGCGGCGGCTTCGTCCAGCGGCTTGCCAGAGACGATCGTTGCCACGCCCGAGATCACGCGTGGCTTGGCCGCGATCGAGCTGACCACGAGCCGCGCCTCATCGCATACACCGTTCGAAACCCGCGCGGCGAACGCGACCGACAGCATCGGGAAATCGATCGCCGCCCGCGGGCGCAGCTTCTGGTAGCCGGCCTTCATGCCGCGCGCGATCGCCGGAATCGAAATGCGCGTGACCAGATCGCCCGGCGCGAGCACGTTGTTGTGAACACCATCCGCGACGAAGAAGTCGGCGACCGCAATCGTGCGGCGGCCGGCGGCGTTCGCGATCTCGACTTCGGCGCCGAGCGAGATCAACACCGGTGCCACATCCGACGCGTGCGCGGCAACGCAGCGCTTGCCGTTCGGCACCACGTGGCACACGGTGCCGCTCTTCTTGAGACAGAAGCCGAGCGCCTGGCGCCAGAACAGCGTCTGGTTGTAGTAGGTGCAGCGCGTGTCGAGGCACAGGTTGCCACCGATCGTGCCCATGTTGCGCAACTGCGGTCCGGCGACGAGACCCGCCGCCTTCGCGAGCGACGGGAACTCCGAGCGGATGCGAGTGTCGAGCGCGATCGCGTTCAAAGGAACCAGCGGGCCCAGATACAGAGCGTCGGGCTCGTGGCGGATACCCGCGAGCTCCGCAATCGCTCCGATGTGAACGACATAGCGGGGTTCGTGCAGCCGGTGCTTGAGGTTCGGCACGGCGTCCGTCCCCCCTGCGACCACGAGGCTTTCGTCGCCGTGTTCGGCGAGGAACGCCATCAGATCATCGAGCGTGCGCGGTCGCACCCATTCGAACGCGGGCAGCGTCAGCATGCCGGCACCTTCTTAGCCCGCGCCTTCTCCCACTGGGCACGCGCATCGCCGGCCCGCAGCAGCCGCAGCACTGCGGGCGGCGAGAATGGCAGCCGGTCGCAGCGGATCCCGAGCGCGTCGTAAATCGCGTTGGCGATCGCCGGAACGCTCGGATGGAGCGGCCCCTCGCCCGCTTCCTTGGCGCCGTACGGCCCCTCGGGATCGACCGACTCGACGATCAGCGATTGCAACGCCGGCGTGTCGAGCGAGGTCGGGATGCGGTAGTCGAGCAGCGAAGGTCCGTGGTGCAGTCCCGCGCCGTGTCCGGGCGCGGCGGGCTTGAAGGTGTGCTCCTCCATGATCGCCTCGGCGAATCCCATGTAGGCGCTGCCTTCCATCTGACCTTCGACCGTCACCGGATTGAGCGCGCGGCCGCAGTCGTGGGCGACCCAGATCTTTTCGACCGTCACGCGCCCGGTCTCTTCGTCGCACGCGACCTCGACCGCATGCGCGGTGAACGAATAGGCGGGCGATGCGCCGATGGTGCCGCCACGATAGTCTCCGCCGAGCTTGGGACTCTGGTACCAGCCCACCGAACCCAGCGTGCCGTGGCGCGCCTCCGCGAGCTGGAACGCTTCCTTCACGCTCATGCACTCGCTCCCGGGATCGCGCACCGAACACGCGACGCCGGCGGCGAGCGACACCTGCCGCAGGTCGCAACCCCAGCGTTCAGCGAGCGTTCCGGCGACCAGTTCGCGCAGCTTCTTCGCCGCGTCGAGGCATGCGTTGCCGACCATGAACGTCTCGCGGCTCGAATAGCTGCCGAGATCGACCGGCGTGAGGTCGGTGTCGGCCGCGACCACGCGGATGTCACCGAGTTCGAGTCCGAGTTCCTCGGCCACGATGTAGGCGAGCACCGACTCGACACCTTGTCCGATGTCGGAGCAGCCCGAGAACACCGTCGCGCGGCCGCTGCGGTCGAGCTTCAGCTGCACCGCCGACTGCGGCATCTCGTTCGGATAGATGCAGTAGTTGGTCCCGCTGATGTACATGCTGCCCGCGATACCGATGCCGCGTCCGTAAGGCAGCCGGCGGAACTTCTCCTTCCAGCCGCTCGCGCGTTCGACCGCATCGAGGCACTGCGGAAATCCGTTCGACGTCACGCGCATGCCGTTCACCGTGCGCGTGTGCTCGCCGATGAAATTGCGCCGGCGCAGTTCGATCGGATCCATGCCGATCGCCTCGGCAAGCTTGTCGACCTGGCACTCGAACGCGAAGCGCGGCTGCACCGAACCGTGTCCGCGCTTGGGGCCGCAGCACGGCTTGTTCGTGAACACGCGCGTCGAGTCGAAGCGATAGGCTCCCATCTGATACGGCGCGGTCAGCAACTGGCCCGAGTAGTACGTGGTGACGAGCCCGAACGAAGAATAGGCACCGCCGTCGATCGCGATGCGCGCATCGACGCCGGTGAGCGTGCCGTCGCGTTTCACGCCGGTGCGATAGCGCAGCCGCATCGGATGGCGGCCACGATGCGCGTAGAACACTTCCTCGCGCGTGTAGAGGATCTTGACCGGCCGGCCCGTGATCATGCTGAGCTTGGCCGCGCAGAATTCGAGTGAGAATGGTTCGCTCTTGCCGCCGAACGCCCCGCCCACCACCGGCTGGATCACACGGATGCGCTGCGTCGGAAGCTTCAGCACCTTCGCGAGGTCACGGTGCAGGTAGTGGGCGACCTGCGTGCTCGACCACAGCGTGAGGAATCCCGATGCGTCGAATTCCGCGAGCGCACAGTGCGGCTCGATCGGCGCGTGGGTCGAGCCTTCGTACCAGTACTCGCCTTCGATCACGACGTCGCTGCCCGCGAGCGCGCCGTCGACGTCGCCGAATTCGAGGAACACGTGCTTCGAGAGGTTTCCGTCGCGCGCCTTCTCGTTGACCTTCCACTCCGGATGCGCGAGTGCGGTGTCGATGTCGGTGACGACCGGGAGCACTTCGTATTCGACGCGGATCTTCCCGAGCGCCTCCTCGGCGAGGTACTCGCTGTCGGCTGCGACCGCGGCGATCGCGTCGCCGACATAGCGCGCCTTGTCCTCGCACAACGCCTGCTCGTCCTCGGTCCACGGGATGATGCCGAAGTATTCGGGCAGGTCCTTGCCGGTGATCACGGCGTGAACGCCCGGCATCGCGAGCGCTTCCGACGCGTCGATCGAGAGGATGCGCGCGTGCGCATGAATCGAGCGCAGCAGTTTTGCGTGCAGCATGCGCGGCAGCGTCAGATCGTCGGTATAGACCGCGCGGCCCGTGACCTTGGCGAGTCCTTCGAGTTTGCGGTTGCGCTTGCCGACCACGTTGAACTCGCGATTCGGAGCCGCCGCGCGGCCGCCGGGCCACTCGGGCGGCGCGAGCCGGTCCTCGCGCGGCATCGAGCGGTCGGCCGGCACCGCCATGTCCGGCTTCGCGGACTCGCGCGCGCTCGCGTGCTCCGCCGCGGGGCTCACCCCGGGATCACGCGGATTCAAACCACCGCCGGCGCCGGCTCGCGCATGCGCGAAGCCGCGAGTTCGACCGCTTCGAAGATCTTGGTGTAGCCGGTGCAGCGGCACAGATTGCCCGACAGCGCCTGCGCGATCTCCTCGCGGCTCGGGCTCGTGGTGCGCTCGAGCAGCGCGAGCGCGCTCAAGAGAATCCCGGGCGTGCAGAAGCCGCACTGTGCCGCCCCGGTCACATCGAAGGCGTCCTGCAGCGGATGCGGGCGCCCGGCACGGGCGACGCCTTCGATGGTGGTGATGTTCGCGTCCTCGCCCTGCGCGAGCACGAGCGAAATACAGGCGAGCACCGGTGTGCCGTCGACCAGCACCGTGCACGCACCGCAATCGCCCTTGTCGCAGCCCTGCTTGGACCCGGTCATCCCGAGCCCGTAGCGCAGCGCTTCGAGCAGCGTCGTATGCGGCGTCACCGCGCACGCGCGGGGTTCACCGTTCACGCGCAAACGGACGATCTGCGAAGCGGAGGGATCAGGGGCGGTCATGAGTGATCTCCAAGGGTCGGCACCTGGGGTGAGAGTAAAGCAGTGGCGCGGAATCGCTCAACCCCCGCGGGCCGCGGTGGATGCGCAGCAATGGGGATCGAGGGACGTGCCCCACCGCCTTGCCCGCGCGCCCGGCTCCGTGCACAATCGATGTCCCATGCAAAAATCCAACGCGACTTCCGTGCCCCTGTGGTGGGCGAATTCCACGTTCTCGGCTCCTCCGTTCACGGGCGAACTCGACGTCGATGTCGCGATCGTCGGCGGCGGCATCTCCGGACTGACCCTCGCGCACACGCTCGTCGAGCAGAGCGCGTCGGTCGCGGTGTTCGACTCGGGCCCGATTGCCGGTGCCGCGAGTGGCCGCAATGCAGGGTTCCTGCTGGTCGCTCCAAGGGAGCCCTATCCCGAGCAGGTGGCTTTGTGGGGTCGCACCGGCGCCCGTGCCGTGCTCGAGATCGGTCGCCGCACCCATCGTCGCGTGCGCCATCTCGCCGAGACGCTGGGCATTGAGTGCGACTACCGCGCGTCGGGCAGCCTGCGGTTGACGCGCGACGCCGAGGAGTCCGAAGCCCTGCGCAGTTCGCTCCCGTTGCTCGAGTCCGACGGTTTCCCGATGCGCGAGATCCCGCTCGCAGGTGCGGTGCCCGCCGGCGCGGAGCAGTACTTCGACGGCGCGTTCCTCACGAACGAGGACGGCGAATTCCATCCGGTGAAGTTCCTCCATGGGCTCGCGGCCGCAACCCAGAGCCGCGGCGGGCACCTGTTCTCCGGATCCGCGGTGCGCGGCGCGCGCTGGAGTGCCGGAACCTGGGAAGTGCGCCTCGACGGCGGGATCGCCCGCGCGCGCAGCCTCGTGCTGTGCACCAACGCCTACGCCCCGCTCCTGTGCCCGTTCCTCGACACGGTCATCAAGCCGCGCCGGGGACAGGTGATCTCGACCGCTCCGCTCGAGCAGATCGTGGCGCCGCGGCCGTGCTATGCGAACTACGGCTATCAATACTGGCGTCAGACCCCGGACGGCCGGCTCGTGATCGGCGGCTGGCGCGACGTCGACCTCGATTCGGAAACCGGCTACGAAGAGAAGATCACCGACACGATCCAGAACGCGATCGAGTCGGGCCTGCGCGAACTCGTCCCCGAACCGGTCGCCATCGAGCATCGCTGGGCCGGCATCATGGGCTTCGCGCGCGACGGCCGGCCGCTGGTCGGATGGCTCGATCCCGAACATCACCTCGCGATCTGCGCAGGCTTCACCGGCCACGGCATGGGCATGGCGGCCGCGTGCACGCAGGACCTCGCCGAGCTGCTGAGCTGGAACCGCGCCGCCGGCATCTCGACGTTCGATCCGATGAGGTTTCCGGAGCTGCGCGAGAGTCTCGCCAGCTGCGTGATGCTCGGGGCGTAAGGCCTTTCCGGGGGCTGGATGCGATCCCGGCCCCGGGTCTATACTCCGGCACCGTTTCGAATGAACGCCCTCCCGGGTCCCATTTGAATTTTCGCCGCCCCTATTAAGGAGTTCATCCCCCATGGAGTTCACGTCGCACGAAGAGATCCGCCACGCCTCGGCCGCCATGGTGTCCGGCAACTCCGAAGCGCTCGACCGACTGGTGTGGACCGGCGTGTTCGGCGCCGGCGAAATTCGCGATGCGGCGCGGGCGGCGGTCATGGACCAGGCGCGCTCCGCCGGGATCTATCCCGCTTCGATCCATGGCCTCTATGTCGCGCGCGGCACCGGCGATGCGCCATCCAACTTCACGACCCCCGCGATCAACATCCGCGGCATGTCCTACGACACGGCGCGCGCGCTGTTCCGGGCCCGCAAGAAGCTCGACGCGGGTGCGGTGATCTGCGAGATCGCGCGTTCCGAGATCAGCTACACCGACCAGCGCCCGGCGGAGTACACGTTCGTCATCATCTCGGCGGCGCTGCGGGAAGGCTGGAAGGGCCCGGTGTTCATCCAGGGCGATCACTTCCAGATCGGTCTCAAGAAGTACGAAGCCGACCCGGCCGCGGAGCGCAAGGCGGTCGAAGAGCTGACGCTCGAAGCGATCCGCGCGGGCTTCTACAACATCGACGTCGACACCTCGACGCTGGTCGATCTCACGAAGAGCGGTCATGCGGCACAGCAGACGCTGAACGGTGGCTTGTGCGCCGATCTGACCGCGTTCATCCGCGCGCACGAGCCCCAAGGCGTGACGGTGTCGGTCGGCGGCGAGATCGGCGAAGTCGGCGGCAAGAACTCCACACCCGAGGAACTCGAAGCGTTCATGACTGTGTTCCTCGCAGCGCTCGAACAGCGCTCCCCGGGTGCCGCGGGAATCAGCAAGATCTCGATCCAGACCGGAACGAGCCACGGCGGTGTGCCGCTGCCCGACGGCTCGATCGCCGAAGTGCAGATCGACTTCGACGCGCTCGAGAAGTGCTCACAGATCGCGCGGGACACGTATCGCATGGGCGGCGCGGTGCAGCACGGCGCCTCCACCCTGCCGGCCTCGTTGTTCGACCGGTTCCCCAAGCTCGGCGCGTGCGAGATCCATCTCGCGACCGAGTTCCAGAACATGCTGTTCGACCATCCGTCGTTCCCGGCCGATCTCAAGCGCGCGATCTATGACAAGCTGCGCACGGCGGCCGCCGACGAGCGCAAGGCGAGCGACACCGACGAGCAGTTCTTCTACAAGACCCGCAAGAAGGCGCTCGGCATGTTCAAGCGCGAGATGTGGGGCCTGCCGCCGGCGGTGCGCGCGGCGATCGGGCAGTCGCTCGAGGACAAGTTCACGTTCCTCCTCACGCAGCTCGGCACGCAGGGCACGCGCGAACTGGCGGCCCGGCATGCGCCGTTCGTCGCCGGATCGTTCCCGCATCTCGGCGCCGGCACCCACGCGCTCAAGGGACCCGAAGACGTTTCGGGCCTCTCGGACTGACCGATGCCCACGCGCTCGGTCACCCTGTCCCAGTTCATCCTGCAGCAGGAGAGCATCCACCCCGAAGCGAGCGGCGAATTCACGAGCGTGCTGAGCGACATCGCGCTCGCGGCCAAGATGATCAACCGCGAGGTGACGCGCGCCGGGCTGGTCGACATCCTCGGCTACACCGGCGGTGAGAACGTCCACGGCGAGAAGGTCACGAAGCTCGACGTGTTCGCGCACGACGTGATCCGCAACGTGCTCGGCTCGACCGGGCAGCTCGCCGTACTCGCTTCCGAAGAGGACGAGGACATCGTGCCGGTCCAGGAGGGCAAGCCGGTCGGCAAGTATGTCGTGAACTTCGACCCGCTCGACGGCTCCTCGAACATCAACGCCGGGGTCAACATCGGCACGATCTTCTCGATCCTGCCGCGGCTCACCCGCAAGGGCAACGGCACGATCGAAGACTGCCTGCAGGCCGGCCGCCGCCAGCTCGCCGCGGGCTACGTGATGTACGGCTCGAGCACGATGCTGGTCTACACCACCGGCGACGGTGTGCACGGCTTCACGTACGAGCCGAGCCTCGGCGAATTCCTGTTGTCGCACGAGCACGTGCGCATGCCGGATCGCGGCCGCATCTACAGCGTGAACGAGGGCAACTACTGCCGCTGGGACGACGGCGTGAAGCGCTATATCGACTGGCTCAAGACCGAGGACGATGCCACCGGCCGCCCCTACAGCGCGCGCTACGTCGGGTCGCTGGTCGCCGACTTCCACCGCAATCTTCTTTACGGCGGAATCTATCTGTATCCCGGCGACCAGAGGAGTCCCAAGGGCAAACTGCGCGTGCTCTACGAAGCCGCGCCGCTCGCGTTCATCGCCGAGGAAGCCGGCGGGGTCGCGACCGACGGCGCGCGCCGCATCATGGAGATCGCCCCGGCGGCGCTCCACGAACGCACGCCGCTGTTCGTCGGCAGCAGCAGGACGTCGAAGAGGCGATGCAGTTCATCCAGGGCAAGCACCAGCACCTGGCTGCCGAACGCCGGGCGACCACGCCGACCCGCTCCACTCCCTGATGCGCTGGCGTCGCGCGGCGCTGGTCGTCGCGCTCGCAGTGCTGGTGCTGTCGGTGCTCGGGTTCGCGCGCTTCGCGGCCCGCGTGGATGAGTTCCGTGCCCGCCGCGCGGAGGGTCCCGGCTGGAGTTTCCCCTCGCGCGTTTACTCCGACGGCGTCGCGTTCACGGCGGGCCGCCCGATGCCTTTGAGCTGGCTGCTCGCCCACCTCGAAGCGCGCGGCTACCGCGAAGTTCGCGATGCCGCGGGGCCGGGCACGTGGTCGCGCGCCCCGCGCGGAATCGAGATCGTGCTGCGCGGGTTCGCGGAAGCGCCGGATCCGGGCGGCACCGGCGGTCCGGAGCGCGTGCGCATCGAACTCGAACGCGGCCGCGTCGCGTCGGTCGCGCGTCTCGGTGGCATCCGCGGATCCGCGCTCCCCGACTCCGCCCATCCCCCGCGGCTCGAACCCGTGCTGATCGCGCACTTCGACGATTCGTCGAGCGTGCGGCGCACGTGGGTTCCGCTCGCGCGGATCCCGCGCATCGTCCAGAGCGCCGTGATCGCCGCGGAGGATCGCCGCTTCCGCGGGCACTTCGGGATCGATCCGCGTTCCAACCTGCGCGCGATCGCGGCGACTGGCGGCGCGGGCTCGGTGCGCCAGGGCGGCCGCACCATCACGCCGCAGGTCGCGCGCGCGCTGTTCCTGTCGCCGCGGCGCACGGTGGGACGCAAGCTGCAGGAGGCGTGCATCGCCGTCGGGCTCGAGGTGCTGCTGTCCAAAGATCAGATCCTCGAGATGTATTTGAACTCGGTCTACTGGGGCCAGGCCGGCAGCACACAGATCGCGGGGGTGGTGGAGGCCGCGCGCTGGTATTTCGGAGTGCCGGTCGACTCGCTCGACCTCGATCAGGCGGCACTACTCGCCGGTATGATCCCGGCACCCAACGTCTACCATCCGCGGCGCAAACCCGAAGCCGCCCGCGCGCGGCGCAACGCGGTGCTCGCCGACATGGTCGAGACCGGCGTACTCCCGGCCTCCGAAGGTGCCCGCGCGAAATTACGACCATTGCGCGTCGTCCCCGGCACGCTTCCGCGCGATCGGTTTCCCTCCTATGTCGGGGCCGTTCGCGAGCAGCTGACGCCGAAACTTCCGAAGGGCGCGCTCGAAACGCGCGGCTTTTCGATCTTCACCGCGCTCGATCTCGTGTGGCAGGAGGAAGCCGAGTTCGCGCTCGCCGAAGGCGTGACCTGGCTCGAGCGCCAGTACGGGCGGCGACCCGAGCCGCTGCAGGGCGCGTTCGTCGCGATCGATCCCTCGAACGGGCTCGTGCGGGCCGTGGTCGGCGGACGTCTTTCGACGCCCGGCATGTTCAACCGCGCGACGCGCGCCGTGCGCCAGCCGGGTTCGGCGATCAAGCCGGTCGTCTACGCCGCGGCCCTCGATCCCACGCGCGGCGCGCCGCGCTTCACGCCCGGCTCCACGGTGCCCGATCTCCAGCGCGAGTTCGCGACCCCCGAGGGCCCGTGGAAGCCGCGCAACGACGAGGGCGACTACCACGACACCGTGACCCTCGCGAAGGCGCTCGCCAAGTCGCTCAACCTCGCCACCGCGAATCTCGTGGAAGCCGTGACTCCGCGCGAAGTCGCGCGCTACTCGGAACGCTTCGGTCTCGGCAAGTTCAAGCCGGTCGCGAGCATCGGGCTCGGCACCAACGAGGTCACGTTGCTGTCGCTGGTGGGCGCGTACTCGACGTTCCCGAACGGCGGCGTGCGGCATCCGGCAACACTGGTGCGCGCGGTAGTGGGCGCGCGCGCCGCCGAGCGCGCGGGCGTGCCCGCGGAACCGGTGCGAGTCATTCCGGCCGAGACCGCCGAGTTGATGACGGGTCTGCTCGAGCACGTCGTGATCTTCGGCGTCTCCTATCCCCTGCGCGCGCGATGGGGATTCACGCGTCCGACCGGGGGCAAGACCGGAACCACGAACGAGTATCGCGACGCGTGGTTCGTCGGCTTCACGCCCGACATCGTCGCCGGCGTGTGGGTCGGATGGGACCAGCCTCAGAGCTTGAACCGCCCGGCCGCCGAAACCGCGATTCCGGTGTGGGCGAACGTGATGAATGGATTGCTCGAGGACTTTCCACCGACTCCGTTTCCCACTTCGGGCACGATCGAGCTGGTGTGGATCGATCCGTGGACCGGCCTGCGTGCGCGCAGCGACTGCCCGTCACCGCTGCGCACGCCGTTCGTGAAAGGCACCGCACCCACGAAGATGTGCGGGCGTTCGCACGAGGCGGACTGGCAGCGCATCGCGGCCGAGAAGCTGGCGGACAGTCTGGCGACGGCGCGCCGGAACTCGGCGGCGGTCGTGGACACCACGGCGACTCCCCCCTAGACGGCGAGGTTCCGACCGCGGCGCGACCCGCCGTTACTGGCCATGCTCGTAGTAATAGAGCAGTCCGAACGCGAGCATCACGGCGAGCGCGGACCATGCCAGATGCCGCGCGCTGCGTCCGAACGTCTTCCCTTCGGACGTCGCGAAGTGCAGCAGCATCGCCGGCACCAGTGCGACGAGCGCGAACTGAAACACGTGCGCCTGCGTCCCTTCGTCGGCCAGCGACGGCTGGGTACGGATCGCGAGCGGATGGAACCCGATCCGGAATGCGCTCAGTACCGCGAGCAACGCGGCCGCCGAGCACACCGTCATGCCCCAGCCGCTGACCTGGTGAATGCGCCGCACGCTCATGACGCCCGTTCCTTTCCGGCGCCGGTGGCCGACCGGCGCTCTGCGGCCGAAATCATCTCACAGGTGCGACATGTCGTCGGGTTCCTTGGGGGCATCCGCGCGGTCCGGGAACTGGCGCTCGATCACGCGCCGGGCGATCGGCGCGCCGCCGATGCCGATCGCGATGCCGATCCCGAGCATCAGCGCTCCGAACGCGATCGCGAACGCAGTCAGCACCACCGTCTTCGCCACACCGATCTGTTCGAGCGCCATCGCGATCGCGAGCACGATGATGAGCCAGCGGACCAGGCTGCTCACGGTTCGCGCCGAGGGCAGGCTGGCATTGACGCTCGCGAGCAGGGTCGCCCGCCACGCGAAGTTCGCCGTGACGAGACCGACGGCGACGATCGCGACTGCCACCAGGATCCGCGGCAGGAACGCGATGAACTGGAGCGTGATCCCATCCATGCCCGCCATCCCGAGTGCCGCCACGCCCGACAGGAGGAACGTGATCCACACCATCCAGAACACGGCCGAGGTGATGAGCGTGATCGCAGGCGGGAACCCGACGCGCTTCAGCATGTCGCTGATTCCAGAGCGCTGAGCGAGGCCGTCGAAGCGTACCCAGCGCAGGATGTAGCCGAGCACGGAACTCATCAGCCACGCGATCAACCATCCCACGATCAGAATGCTGAGTGCCGCCAGCACGCGCGGCAGATAGATCTGGAGTCCGTACAGGAAGTTTGTCCATGATCCACGAATCGCATCCGCGATCAGATTGGTCATCGCCCAGTCCCTCCTTCTGAATTCCAGCGCTCGACGAGATACGGCCGCGCGGTCTCGAACTCGAGCTCGAGCGCCTCGATCCGGGCTTCGGTCGCCAGGTCGTCGGCCGCCGTCATGTCGTTGATGAACGATGCGGTGCGGCCGAGGTAGAGCGGCAACAGCGCCTGCGACAGATGTTCGCGGTTCATGACCGCGCGGTGATGGGCGGCCGCGAATTCGTAGACCACATGCGCCCACAGCGCGTCCGGGAAGCTCCGCACTCCCTCGCCCGTATGGGTCACCGCCTGCAACCGCGCGTGCGTCTCGGGGGTCAGGATCTGCTGCAACAGCGGACCGAGATCGCGCGCGCCGGCAATGAAGCGTTCCGACATCGCCGCGAGATCGATCGCCGGCTCCTGACCTTCGAAGCGAACCGGAGTGCCCATCGTCACCGATTCGCGTCCCGACGGCGACGCGAGCCAGGCGGGGGCGCTCGATTCGAGACCTTCGAACACCGCACCCACAACATCCTGGAACAGCTCCGACAGGCCCGGCCCTCCCGGCCGCGACGCCCACTGGCACGCTCCGAGATGCACCTGCCCGAGCGTGAAGTCACGCGCGAGCGCGGTCGCGACCATCGTCGCCGTGAGCGCCGGCCGCGAGGCGTCGCGCTGCCACAACGGATGCGCGTACATATGGGAAGCGAAACGCGCGGAGCACGCGAAGTGCCCGGCGAGATCGGCCCGCAGCCGCGGTCCGTAGGCGGCGCGCAACAGCGGGCGCACCAGCTGGTGGAGCAACGGGCCTTCGAATCGGTGGCGCGGATGGATCGGGAGCACCAGATCGAGGTGGTCCTTCCACACCGGCCGCGTGAGGTCGGCGACCCAGTCGGCCGACAGATTGGCGAGGTCGGGCGAGAGCACGACGATCACGCGCGCCTGCAGCAGATCCGCCGCCGCGAACACCGCGCGCACACCGGCCGAGCGATCGGGCAGCCCGGGGAACGGCGCGCTCACGCGATGAGTGGTACGCAGCGAGCGCGACCCGCGCATCTCCTCGGTCGCTAGCGGAGCGCCCCGCACGATCGCGGGCGTGCCGTCGTCCGATCCGCCGTCCGGATTGATGAGCACCGTGCGTTCGAGCGGAAAATGCCGCGCGAGCCCCGAGTGGATCGAGGTGACGACCGACTCGACCGTCGCGGCGTTGTTGAACGTCGGCAGGCCCACGAGGATGTCGACCTGGCCGACCGGCACCAGCTGCTGCACGAGTTCATCGGTCAGCACGCTCGAACGCGTCACGACCGAAGCCTCCCGCGCGATCGCCTTGCCATGCGTGCGCCCTTCACTAGATCCACCGCATGCGGAACCAGTAGAACCCGTACGGCGCCAGCGTGAGTACGTAGGGCAGCTCGCGGATGCGCGGGAACACGCTGCCTCCGAACATCTCGATCGGGATCGCGCCGGCGAGCGACTTCAAGTCGAGCTCCGCCGACTGCGCGGAGTGCGACAGGTTGTGCACGCACAGGATCTGCTCGTCACCCAGCGAGCGCAGGTAGGCGAGCACGCGGTGGTTGGCCGGGTGCAGGAACTCGATCGAGCCGCGGCCGAACACCGGCGTCGAGCGCCGCACCGCGATCAGACGCCGCATCCAGTTGAGCAGCGAGTGGCCGTTGCGCTTCTGCGAGTCGACATTCACCGCCTGGTAGCCGTAGATCGGGTTCGAAATGACCGGGTGGTAGAGCCGTTCGGGATCGGTGTTGGAGAACCCCGCATTGCTGGCGCCACTCCACTGCATCGGCGTGCGCACGCCGTTCCGGTCGCCGAGATAGATGTTGTCGCCCATGCCGATCTCGTCGCCGTAATAGATGATCGGCGTGCCGGGCAGCGACATCAGCAGGCCGTTCAGCAGTTCGATGCGACGCCGGTCGCCGTCGAGCAGCGGAGCGAGCCGGCGGCGGATGCCGAGGTTGATGCGCGCGACCGGATCCTGTGCGTAGGACTGGTACATGTAGTCGCGCTCGATGTCGGTCACCATCTCGAGCGTCAGCTCGTCGTGGTTGCGCAGGAACAGCCCCCATTGGCACGAATCCGGGATCGGCGGCGTGCTGTCGATGATCTCGACCAGGGGCTTGCGATCCTCGAGCCGCAGCGCCATGAACATGCGCGGCATGATCGGGAAATGGAACGCCATGTGGAACTCGTCGCCGTCGCCGAAGTACGGCCGCACGTCGGCCGGCCACATGTTCGCCTCCGCGAGCAGCATGCGATCGGGATAGTGCTCGTCGAGGCGCCGGCGCAGGAACTTGAGCACGTCGTGCGTCTCGGGCAGGTTCTCGCACGAAGTGCCCTCGCGCTCGATCAGGTACGGCACCGCGTCGAGGCGGAGGCCATCCACACCCATCTTCAGCCAGTAGTCGAAGACCTTGAACATTGCCTTCTCCACCGCGGGGTTTTC